>JANMON010000246.1:0-6903 GCA_031369265.1 Gemmatimonadaceae bacterium
AGGTGTCGCGATCTCGCTGGCCGAGCCGCGCGAACACCGCATGCTGCGCAACATCGAGCTGGCGACGAAGTCGAAGATCGAGATCGCCACGGTGCCGACGGTGGCCGACCTGCGCACGCGCCGGCTGGAGCTGACCAAGGCCACGCTGCGCGAAGGCATCCTGGCCGGTGACCTCGATGCGTTCCGCAGCATCGTGGAGTCGCTGGCCGAGGAGTTCGACGTGATGGACGTCGCCGCCGCAGCGGTGAAGGCGCTCGAGCTCTCAGGTGGCGGCAGCGCCGACGAGAAGGAGATCCCGGCCGTCGAGCCGCGTCGTGACCGTCCGGCGAGCAGCGATCGCAGCGGCCCGCCGAGTCGTGGTGATCGTCCGGAGCGCACGGCGACGCGTTTCGAGCGTGCCGATCGTCCGGAGCGCACCAGCGCACCGGCCCGCACCGATCGTCCGGCGCGTGGCCCGGATGCCGAGAGTGAGCGTCCGGCCCGCCCGGCACGCAAGCCGCAGTGGGACGTGGCGCGGCTCTACGTCGGTGCCGGTCGTCTGGCGCGCGTGCGACCGGGTGACCTGGTGGGTGCGATCGCCAACGAACTGCAGCTCGACGCGAGTGTGGTCGGCGCGATCCAGATCCAGGACAAGTTCTCGATCGTCGAGGTGCCGGACGAGATCGCCGACGACATCATCGACGCGCTCCGAAACACCACGATCAAGGGCAAGCGCGTGATCGTGCGTCGGGATCGGGACTAGTCCTCCAACTGCTTATCGCAGAGCGGAACAGCCGCAGAACGGAACGGCCGCAGAAGGGCGCGGGATGACTCGGTGATTCGCTCGTCAACAGAAATGCTGTGGGAACTGCGATGGCAACACGCAGTTCCCACAGCATTTGCCGTTCTCTCACCGTGGATCACGTTCGCTTCTCGAGCGCCAGACCGCGTTGCGCCTTCGTGGCTTCGCGTCTTTGTGTCAAGCAGTTGCCCTTCTGCGGCTTTGTCGTTCTGCGGCTGTTCGGTTCTGCGATGAAGCAGTCCAGGTCTAGGTCCTCAGAGCCACCGTAGTGACCGGCTTGGGTGTCTGCGGCGGCTGGCGGTAGACCCAGAGGGCCACGGCGATGCCGCCGATGATCATGAGGCTGGAGAGCAGCTGGCCCATGGTGATGCCACCGGCGAGGAAGCCGAGTTGGGCGTCGGGTTGGCGCGTCAGTTCCACCAGCGAGCGGATGATGCCGTAGCCGATCAGGAACGCGGTGCCGCCGACACCGGGGCGGTACCAGCCTTCGCGGCGCGCCTTGCCTTCCAGCCACCAGAGGAAGGTGCCGAGGACGATGCCTTCGCCGAACATCTCGTAGAGCTGTGACGGATGGCGCAGCACCTGCTGCGGGTCGGTGGGAAAGACCATCGCCCATGGGACGTCGGTGGCGCGACCATACAGCTCGGCGTTGATGAAGTTGCCGATGCGGCCGAACGCGAGGCCCGGCGTGGCGCAGAGCGCGAGGGTGTCGGTGAGCGTCATGATCGGCACCTTGTAGCGCCGCGCGGTCCAGATGCAGGCCAGGATCATGCCGGCCGCGGCACCGTGAAACGAGAGGCCGCCGTTCCAGACCTTGAGCCACTCGAGGCCCGTCAGCAGCGTGCGATCGTACACCAGCACGTACATCGCGCGCGCACCGAGCAGCATGCCGACGAACATCGCGGTGAGGAAGGTGTCGAGGCCTTCCTGCGTCAGGGGCAGTGTGCCGTCGCGCATCCGCTTCTTGCAGAGCTGGGCGGCGACGATGTAGCCGAGCACGTACATCATGCCGTACCAGCGCACGCGGAGCGGGCCGATGTGGATGATGTCCGGCGGGATCTGGGGGTAGGGCAGGGTCATGGCTGAATTCTAAGGCAGGCGGTGGCGCGAGCGGTCATGGCGGCCGCTGGGCTCTCAGAATGCGAAGCTGAGTGAAGTCACGAGCAAGGTGTTGGTGCGCGCTGGACGCAGTGTCGCACCGTCGGGATACAACGCCGCGGTGGTACGGATACCGCGCAGTTCCGAGCGCCATCGCACACCGGTGTCGAGCGTGACGTCGAGCCCTCCCGATGCCCCGTTCCCGACGAATCCATCCGGCGTCCCCGTGCCGATGATCACCTGATCGGGATCGGAATACCGCTCCACGCGACCGGTGAGTGCGACACGTGAGGTGATCGGCTGTCGAACGACGGCGACCAGCCCGTACCAGTCGGCGTCACCCTGCCTCCCCACGTCCACCTGCCCTTGCCACTGTGTGCCGCTCGTGAGGGTGCCCTTGATCATCGCCTGGTTGAACAGGCGCCATTCGTTACGGCTTCCCGTCGGTTGCTCATTCCCGAGGAAGTTTGCGTACGACAGCGTGAGGGCGGGCGACGCCGCGTAGTCGAGTCGCGCACCGATCGCCTTGCTGCGATTGTTCTCCGAGATGTTCTGCCATCCATTCATGCCGTGGAGCTGCGCAGTGAGCTTTGGGGTCACGGCCCAGGTGAGCCTCACGCCCGACAGATAGTATGGCGTGTAATCCGCCACCAACGATCGAGTGTAGGTCGGGTTGTCGGACGATGACCAGCTTTCGAGGCCGATGTAGCTGGCGTAGATGCCACCGTCGAGCCAGAGCGTGCGCGCCAGCTTCACGCCGACGATGGCTTCCTGAATGAGCCGCGCGAGTTCCGGGCCGCTGGTGGCGCCAGTGCGTGGTTCACCCGCGTAGTTGACCTGCACCGACGTGCCCGCCTGTACTGCGAGCCGCGCCCGGACCTTGTTGCGCTCGACCGTCACGCCGAGCCACGCCAGATTGATGTTGGCTTCATCGTGACGGACGGCCTGGGTGGTGAAGCGGCGTTCGCCGTCGGCTGGTCGCGTGAAGTCATGGGCGTAGTAGGCATCGACGAAGCCATTGAAGCGAATCCGCGTGGTGGTGTCGGGCGACTGCGCCGCCGCGGTGGCCGCGAACAGCAGGGCGATGCCGGCAGAGAGGCTGCGTCGAGTCATCATCGTGTAGTGGGGGTGCTGACGGAAGTGAACCCGCCGCTCAGTTCAGAGCCGCACCACCTGATCCACCCGCGACCCACCCGAGTAGAACAGCGTCGATTCCCGGCCGCTCGTCATGTGCTTCACCTTCACGATGTTCTGCTGGTCGCCGAACAACTCGAACAGCGCCGCGTTGTGCATGGACAGCGATGTGATCGTCACCGGTGCGGTCCAGGTCACGATGTAGCTCCACATCTCCTTGTCCTGCGCGCCGCTGACCACCACCGGCACCAGCCGGCGACCATTGGCGGTCACCGGGAAGGCCTGGGCAAGGTAGGCGGCGAACGCGGCCTCGCCGTCGGGCGAGTTGAGCGTGATCGCGGGACGCCTGGAGCGCTCGATCAGCACCCGCGTCACGTCGTCACTGAAGACGCGGATCTGCGCCGAGATCACCGTCGGCTCGATCGCCATGCGGGTGTACGACACATGGAAGTCGTGAAGGACCGCCGTGCGTGACGCGCGTGCCGCCGACGGCGACGCCGCGGCAGGTGCGGTCGACGTGACCACACTCGCCAGCAGCGCCAGTCCGAGCCAGCCAATCATCACGGGATCGCGCCGGCCGGCTTCGACCACTTGTTGTTGGCGGTGTTGATGTCGGCGAAGACGTTGTCCGGGTCCAGCTCCACGCTCTGCACTTCCTTCTGCGAGAAGCGCCCGTAGTTGAACTTCTTTTCGTTGTTGCGCCAGATGCTGACCGGCAGCTTCACCCGCTCCTTGCTGCCGTCGGTGAAGGTGAACTCCATCACCACCGGCATCACCAGGCCACCCTTGTTCTCCAGCGTGACGCGATTGTAGAAGCGGCCGCGCGCACTCATGCCGAGGGAGTCCGCGCTCTGTGATTCCACCGCGCCCAGCGCCTGGTCGTTGGCGTGCGTGCTGTAGAACCAGCCACGCCAGAACCAGTTCAGGTTGTCGCCGCTGGCCTGCATCATGCTGCGGAAGAAGTCGGCCGGCTGCGGATGCTTGAACATCCAGGCCTGCGCATACTCGCGAAACGCGGCGTCGAAGCGCTGTGGCCCCAGCACCTGTTCGCGCAGCATGAACAATCCCGATGCCGGCTTGGTGTAGCCGTTCGGCCCGAAGCCGCGATGGATCAGGTCCGACTCCGTCATCAGCGGCACCTGGTCGGTGTTCTTCATGTAGCCGACGATGTTGCTGGCGATCATCGGCAGGTCGGCCTTCGACCAGGTCTGGTCGAACTCCACCGACGCCATGCCTTCGAGATAGCTGTTCAGCCCTTCGTCCATCCAGGTCCACTTCCGTTCGTCGCTGGCGACGATCATCGGGAACCAGTTGTGGCCGACCTCGTGGATCGTGACGGCCACCAGGTCGTAGCCCACGTTCTTGCGCACGGCGGCTGTGGCATTGGCCGGCGGACGTGCACCGCAGAACGCGATCATGGGATACTCCATGCCGCCCACGATGCCGTGGATGTTGCTGGCCTTCGGGTAGGGATATTCGAACGCCAGCCGTCCGTAGGTGCGCATGGTCTGCGCGATGGCCTTGGTGCTGAGTGAATCCCAGACGCCGAGTGCCTCGCGCGGGTAGAGCGAATGCATTTCGATCGGCTTCGAGGCGGGCGTGTAGCGGAAGCCCGCCGCATCCCAGATGAAGCCCGCCGAGGACGCCCACGCGAAGTCGCGCACGTTCTCGGCCTTGAAGCGCCAGGTCAGCGGCCCGCTGCCAGCCGGGCGCGTGGCGGGCGTGTTGACCTCGTCCTTGGTGATGATGTAGACCTGGTTCTCCGACGTCATCGCCTGGGCCAGGCGCTGGCGCTGCGTGGCCGTCAGCACCTCGGTGGGGTTCATCAGCACGCCGGTGGACTGCACGATGTGGTTGTGCGGCACCGTGATGCTGACGTCGTAGTTGCCGAAGTTGAGGTAGAACTCGCCCTGCCCGTAGAACTGGTCGTTCTGCCAGCCCACCACGTCGTCGTACACGGCGGCGCGCGGAAACCACTGCGCGGCGAGGTATTCCCATCCATCGGTGAGCTGCTCGCGGGCGCCACGACCGTTGCGGCTCGCGAACGACTCGGGCATCACGTAGCTCCAGTCGATCTCGACATCCACCGTGCCGTTGGTGGCCAGCGGTGACGTCAGCGGCACCTTCATCTGCGTACCCTGCAACACGAACGGCACGGTGGTCTTCGCGCCGCCCTTCGCCACCAGCTGCACGCGGGTGATGCTGTAGCCCTTGGTGTCGAGCTGTGCGTTGATGAACGCGCTGGCGCGCGGGCTGATGGTGCGTGGCAGCGCCGGGGCACCGATGATCGACTCGCTGACCTCGGGATTGTCGATGTTCTGGTCGAGCTGAAACCAGAGGTAGCCGAGCGTCTCGGGGGAGTTGTTGTGATAGGTGACACGTTCCGAGCCGGTCACCGTGTGTGTGGTGGTGTCGAGCCCGACACGGATCACGTAGTCCACTCGCTGCTGCCAGTACTTGGCGCCGGGGCGACCGCTGGCGGTGCGCGACTCGTTCGGCGCGGGCCACTGGTCCAGCACGCGGAACATCGACTGGTTGGTGCGGCCGACGGTGTCGGGATGCAGCCACTGCTGTGCGCCGGCGGGCATGGCGATCAACAGGGTTGCAGCGGCCAGAGTCCTGCGCCAGACGGACGGGAAAGACATGAGGGATCTAGCGGTCTGAGGGTTTGTCCTGCGTGCCCCAAACCTACGGCACAACCCCGTCATTGTTCCGGTGGTCAGGACGCTGGCGCCTGCCTATTGCAGGCGGCTGACCATCATCTGCACCGCACAGCCGAAGGTGACCCCGCTGGCCGCCAGGACATATCCCCGACGGTCGAAGAGCCGCCACGTCAGCACCGCGCCCAGGATGGCCAGCATGGTCAGCACCACGATCTGCGCCAGCTCGATGCCGATGTTGAAGGCCAGCAGGGGCATCAGCAGCGATTCCTCGGTCCCCAGCAGCCCTCGCAGCACCGCCGAGAAGCCGAGGCCGTGGATCAGGCCGAAGACCAGCGCCATCACGTAGCGCGGCCAGAGGCGGTCGGCATCACGCGGTGGGGGATCGTTGGCGCGGCGCCCCTGGCGCCAGGTCCAGAGGTTGACGGCGCTGGTGACCACGATCGTGGCCGGGATCAGGGCCTCCACGGCCCGCGCGTCCACCTGGACGACGTTGAGGGTGGCCAGGGCCAGCGTCAGCGTGTGCCCGATGGTGAAGGCCGTGATCAGGATCAGCAGCGGGCGCCAGCGGCGCGTGTCGGCGGCCAGGATCAATGTCGCCAGGAAGAGCAGGTGGTCGGCGGCCTCGAAGGTGAGGATGTGGTGCAGGCCGAGGGCCAGGAAGCTTCCGAATGACGACATGGGCGGTGTGCAGGGCGGATACGTCGCCGGGCTGGTCTGTCACGCGCGGCGCGAACCCGACATCTCGTGCAGCAAACGGGCCGCTGCGCCGGCCCTGAATGATGCAGCGCCGTCAGGGCATGGAGCCCGGCCGGCGCTGCAAGATGTGCGGTGATGCTGAGCAGGGTGTCAGGCCTGTCGGGACCGTCGCGCGAATCAGGGCTTCCCGTACGGGAGTGCGCCAGCCGGGTCCGGTCTGCCGCCGCCGGCCTATCCGTACCACTTGTCCCGCGCGCTCGACGGCTCGATCCTGCGGCTCGCGTCGTCAGCCGCCGCGGCGGAAATGTGGTAGATCGAACGACGAATCATGCCCAGAACTCCGCAGTGCGGGTGGTCAGAACCGGAGTGGAGCCGTGCAGCGCGTGTGAGACGCCTCGGCGCGGCTCACGGCCACCGCAACGGCACACCGATCGTCTGCGACGGGTTGTAGCCGTTGAAGTTCCAGTACGTCCACACGCCACCGACCGGGTCAGCCCTGATGCCGTGATCGGCGGTCAGGTACACCGTATT
>JANMON010000296.1:0-32697 GCA_031369265.1 Gemmatimonadaceae bacterium
CATCGCGTGATGCGTCAGCGCGTCGAAGTTGTTGTCGGGCCAGTAGCGCACCGTGGTCGCGAACAGGTCACGCATCGCGGACTCGCGCGCGGTGCGCGTCCCGGTGGCACCGCCGCGATCCCAGCCGTCGAACACCGGTACGCCGCTGCGACCGGCGTTGATGATCCGCGTGAATGCGTCCCATGTCGCGAAGGCCGCCACCTTGCCGCGCAGCGTGGGACGACGATTCAGCCACTCGAACACGGTGATGTTCGGATTCGCCTGATAGCCATTGCTGTCGATACGCGGGTCCACATGTCCGGTGAACGTCTCGCTGTAGCCTGGATACGAGAACTTGAGCGGATTCCGGATCTGCGCCAGGCTGCCACGCGCGCTGTCGCCGAACAGTTGGCCCTTCACCGCCATCGTGCCCCAGACGAACGGCAGCAGTGCCGCACGTCGCTCCATGGTCGAGCCACGCCCGAAATCACGCCGCAGCGCCGCCGTATCGGCGACGTTGCCTTCCGCACGCGTCAAGAGCGCATCGTCGGCGCCATTGAACACCTCCTGCCAGCGAAAGCCGTCGGTCATCACCAGGATCACGTGCTGCGTACGCGCCGCGGTCCGCGCTTGTGCCGGCAGCGTCAGGGCAACGCCGCCGAGGGCGACGACGAGCGAAAACAGCCGGCAGCGTGCGAACATGTCGGTCACCCGTGGTTCAGGATCAGCGCAAGCCGTCGGCGTCGAGTGCCGTCTCCATCGCCTGCACCGCAGCCGGATCATCGCCACGCTCACGCATCAATGCCAGCGTGGCGCGTGACACGACTTCGTAGACATCGTGGTACGGTCGCGTACCGTGCAGCGCTGTGGTGTGTGCGCGCACCGTCGCCACGTCGTTGCGCGCGATGGGACCGGTGAGGGCGTCCAGCGCCCGCGGCGCCGCGGCCAGGTTCTCCACGCTGGCGGCCATCAGTGCCCGCACCGCACGGTGGGCCGCCACGCTATCGACGCCGATTCGCGACAGCAGCCCCTCTGCCAGCGCCGCCAGCGTGACCGGGAAGTTGCTGGCGATCACCGCCGCAGCGTGATACGCCGCACGCTCTCCCCGCGGGATCTCGATCGTCGATGCGCCGAGCCGCGCCGCGAGTTGGACGGCGACCGCATGCGCCGCCGCATCGCCTTCCACGCCGATCACGGAGCCCTGCAGGCGGAAGCTCGCCAGCGACGGATCGATCAGCGGCAGCAGCGGGTGGAACGTGCCGTAGTGCACACCGGCCGCCGAGATCCGCTCGCGCGCTGCCGGCTCGGCGCTGCCGCTGACCTGCAGCACCACACACTCCGGCCTGACGCCATCGCGTTCCCGCAACTCGTCCAGCGCCACGTCCAGCTGGCCGTCGCGCACCGCCACCAGGATCGCGGCAGCCTGCTGCACCGCGTCGGCACGCGAGGTGAACACGGGCGGCCCGTGCTGCTCCACGATGCGCTCGCGATCCACCAGCGCATGTGCCACGCCGGCTGCACGCAGTGCCGCCGTCAGCGCCCGTCCGGCACGCCCTGCCCCGACCAGCACCACCGGCTCCATCGAACCGGCGCGTGACGTCACGAGCGACCGCCGACCTTGCTGGGGTGTTCCGCGCTGGCGCGCACCAGCAGTCGTGCACGATCCGGCGCGCCCTGCAGCAACGACAGTGCGCGCTGCATCACCGGGTCGTCCGCGGTGCGACGCGCAAACTCGGCGTCGCGCCCGAACACGTACCGCGTCACTTCGTAGCCGATCAGCCGGTTCACGACATCGGCATTCGAGTCGAACGCGAGGTCGGGCACCACCGCCTTGCGCGACCGCACGCCCGCCAGCAGCGAGGCGCGCATCGCCGGCGTGACGACGAACGCGGTGCTGCCCAGCGATCCGTCGGACTTGAGCTGCAACGCCAGCGCCGTCAGCGCATCACGAAATGCCGGCACCGCGCGACCGAGCGCCGTCTGCAACGCCGCACCCTGCTCGATGGCCGCGCTGTCGCGCGCGATCACGTCCGGGGTGATGCCACCACCGCCGTAGACGACGCGCCCCTTGTCGGTGCGGAACGATTCGCGACGTGCGATCATCGAGTCGATGCTGCTGGTCGAGGAGTCGGCCTCGTCATCGGCGCTCGCCACCGCACGGTCATTCGTCTTGCGACGGATCGAGATGCTGCGTCCGGCCGGCGTGAACCAGAGTGACGTGGTGAGCTTGAGCGCACCGGCGGTGCCGGCATCGAAGACGCTCTGCGCGCTGCCCTTGCCGTACGTCGTCGTCCCCACCACCACCGCGCGATCGTGATCCTGCAGCGCACCGGCCACGATCTCCGCCGCACTGGCACTGCCGCGATCCACCAGCACCACGATCGGCAGCGTGGGCCACTTCTGCGGCAGCTTGTCGGTGAAGGTGCGGTTCGACTCCGGCGTGCGACCGCGCAGCGTCACGATCTGCTGCCCCGGATCGAGGAACAGATCGGTCACTGCGGCGCCCTGCTCCACCAACCCGCCCGGATTGCCGCGCAGGTCGAGCACCAGTGACACCATCCCCATCCGCACCAGCGAATCCACGCCCGCCGCGACTTCCTCGGCGGTCGAGTCGCTGAACACGCTCACGTCCAGATAGCCCACGTTGGTGGGCAGCATCGCCACCCGCTGCACCGCACGCACGTGGATCACCTGGCGCGTCAGCGTGAACGTCAGGCGACCATCCACGCCCAGTCGTTCCACCGTCAGCACCACCCGTGACCCTGCCGCACCGCGCAGCCGTACCAGCGCTTCTTCCGAGGTCAGCCCCTTGGTGTCGAACGCATCGATCCGCACCACGCGGTCACCGGTCTGCAGGCCCGCCGCCTCTGATGGTGAGCCCGGCAGCGGCGCGATCACCGTGATCCACCCGTCGCGCACGTCCACCCGCAGGCCAAGGCCGGCGTACTGTCCGGTCGTCTGCTCGCGGAAACGCTTGAGGCGATCGGCCACCAGGAACACCGAATGCGGATCCTCGAGCTCGTCCACCATGCCCAGCGTCGCCTCCTTCCAGAGCGAGTCGGGTGGGAGCGAGTCCACGAACTTCGTTTCGATGGTTTCCATGACCTGCTCGAACAGGCGACGGCCATCCACGATGGCGGGGGCTTCGCGGCGCAGGCCGCGGCCCATCAGCCATCCGCCGGATGCCATGGCGAGGCCGAGCACGGCGGCGACGGTGAGGCTGCGTCCCTTGTTCATCCGAGCCTCGGGTGTCGTGTCGCGCCTGGTGGCAGCGAACCAGCATCGGTGCGTGGCAGGCTGTCGTGCGTCATGCTGTAAGCACCGCAGTCGGGCTGGTGTGTTCCACGATGGCGCGCATCAGTCGGTCCGTCACGAGGTCCACCGCGCCGTCGGCTGGCACGGCCACGATCGGGCCGCACTCCGGATGTGTCGCCTGCCATGCGGAGGTGGAGGCCGCCGCGTAGGCATCGGCCACCCGCGCATCGAACGCCGAGCCGTAGCGCTCCAGCCGGTCGGCCTGCCCGCGATCGGCGCGACGCGAGGTGGCAACCGTCTCCGGCAGGGTGAGCAAGAGCGTGAGGTCAGGCACCAATCCAGCCGTGGCGAGGGCATTCGCCGAGCGCACCTGCGCGTCGTCGAGTCCGTGGCCGGCAATCTGGTAGGCGTAGGTGGACACGAAGAACCGGTCCGCCACCACCCACTCCCCGGCGGCCAGCGCCGGCTGCACCACCTCGGCCACCACCTGTGCGCGTGCCGAGAGAAACAGCAGGGCCTCGGTAGCGGGGCTGATGTGCGAGTCGGGGTGCAGGAGCAGTTCACGCACCCGCAGCCCAACCGCCGTCTGTCCCGGCTCGCGGATCGTGCGAACGGCGAGTTGGCGCGCGCGCAGGGCGTCGGCCACCAGGGGCAGCTGCGTCGTCTTGCCGACGCCGTCGCCGCCCTCGAGGACGATCAGTCGCCCGCGCGTCACGCCATGAGTCATGACAGTGTGATGATCTTGCTCACGGCACCGGTCCGGATGCCTTCGGAGATGAACTCGTTCACGCGCATCATCAGCTTGTCGAAGTTCATCTGCGCCGACATCGCCTGCTGGTAGGCCGGGTTGGTCTCCACACCCTGCAGCAGTGTGTCCAGTTCCTGCTCCATCGCCGGAGGCGGCTCCTCGCCACGCTCGATCATCTCCTGGGCCTGGCCGCGCAGCTGCGACAGCCGCTGGAGCACCTTGGTGGCCTCGGCGTCCGCCATCATCACATCGTTCGAGCGCTTGAGCGCCTGATATTCACTCGACTGGCCGATCTGCCGGCCCAGTTCCTTCGCTTTCTCCTCGAGCATCGCAGTCCATCGCTGAAGGGGGTCGCCGCACCCGGACGGCGCGCGACATGCCCAAAGTTAGCCCCGATTGGCCGCCCCGGTGCCGGTCAACCGGCCGATGGCTGCCGCGCACTGGCAGCACTGCGCCGACCCGTCACGAACCGGTCCCGGCCAAACGCATCCGGCACCACCTGCACATCCCGCCACTGCGGCTCCGCCATCAGCACCCGCGCCTCGGTGGCTCGGCGCGCATCGATCTCCATCAGCAGCACACCTCCCGACGTCAGCCGCGATTCGGCCTGTGCGACCAGCTCGCGAATCACCGCCATGCCATCGAACCCGCCGAACAGTGCCTGCGCCGGTTCCCAGTCCTTCACCGCCGGGGGCAACTCGGCCCGCTCGGTCAGCGCGATGTAGGGCGGGTTGGACACCACGACATCGATGTGTTCGTCACCCAGAGGCTCGAGGAGGTTGCCGTGGAGGAATTCGGTGCGTGCGTACTCGCGCTTGAGAACGGCGCGGGCATTCATCTCCGCCACCTCGATCGCGCCCGCCGAGAGATCGGTGCCGATCACGCGGCGGGCCGCGCTCTCCTGTGCCAGCGCCAGTGCGATGGCGCCCGACCCGGTGCCGACGTCCACCACCGTGCTCCCGGCGGCAATCAGCGGCAGCGCCAGCGTCACCAGTTCCTCGGTCTCGGGTCGCGGGATCAGCACCCGTTCGTCCACCTGCAGGAACAGGTGCCGGAACGCGGCCCGGCCGGTCGCGTACGCCATGGGCGCGCCGGCGATCCGTCGCGCGGTGGCATCCTCGACCGCATCCACCAGCAGGTCTATCAGCTCGTCGTCGGCGTGCGTCGAACTCCACGACAGCGGCGCGTCATGCAGCGCCGCGAGCAGTTCGCGCGCTTCCACCAGCGGATCAGCAACCCGGCCGGTCAATCGCGCCGCGACCTGGTCGCGCAGCGCCGCCACAGTGCGCGGTCGCAGCGGCTCAGCCACCCAGCCGCTCCTTGACTTCGGCTTCCTGCAACGCGTCGATGAACGGGCCGATGTTGCCGTCCATCACCGCCTGCATTCCGTGCATGGAAAAGCCGATGCGATGATCGGTGATCCGATCCTGCGGAGAGTTGTAGGTGCGGATCTTCGCCGAGCGGTCGCCGGTGCCGACCTGCGCGCTGCGCATCTGCGAGCGCTCCGCCTCGAGCTTGGCCAGCCGCTGATCGAGCAGGCGTGACCGGAGCACCGTCATGCCCTTGATCTTGTTCTGCAGCTGCGATTTCTGGTCCTGCTGGCTCACCACGATGCCGCTCGGGATGTGCGTGATGCGCACGGCCGAGTCGGTGGTGTTGACGCTCTGCCCACCCGGGCCTGACGAGCGGAAGACATCGATGCGCAGGTCCTTGTCCTCGATCGTGACGTCCACTTCCTCCGCTTCCGGCAGCACCGCCACGGTCGCGGCCGAGGTGTGGATGCGGCCCTGCGTTTCGGTGGCCGGCACGCGCTGCACGCGATGCACGCCGGATTCCCAGCGCATGGTGCCGAACGCGCCGCTGCCGTCGATGCGTGCGATCACTTCCTTGATGCCGCCGAGGGTGCCGTCCGACATCGAGATGACCTCGATGCGCCAGCCCTGTCGGGCGAAGAAGCGTTCGTACATCCGCCACAAGTCGGCCGCGAAGAGTGCCGCTTCGTCACCACCGGTGCCGGCGCGGATCTCGATGATCGCCGGCCGGTCGTCGAGCGGATCGCGCGGAATGAGCAGCGGCTTGAGGGTGGCATCGAGCGCGTCAAGGCGCGCTTCGAGCGCCACCACCTCGGCCTGCGCCTCGGCGGCGAAGTCGGGATCGTCGCCGCTCGCCATCTCGCGGGCTTCCTCCAATTCGCGCTCCGCCTGGCGCAACTCGACGGCCAGCCTCACCACGTCCTGCAGCCGCTGATGCTCCTTGCCCAGCGTGGCCAGCAGTTTCGTGTCGCGGACGGTGCGGGGATCGAGCAGTTCCTGCTCCACGACGGCGGCGCGTGCCACCGCATCGTCGAGGCGATCGCGCAGGCTCATCGGGGTAGGACCAATACGACTGACTGTTGCATAAGTCCAAGGAAACAAACCACTTGGGCGAATGAACTCAAGTTCGGCTGCGGTGTATACTGGAGTGTCGGATTCCGTGCAGACTCGCTACGATTGGCGTGCGTGTCTCGCAGGTCCCGACAGCCCGGCATCGAACATGGATGCGGGCCTCCCTCTTTCAGGAGTGGTACATGCGTGTCCACCAGGCCCGTCGCACATGGTCCTCCATCAGGATGGCCGTCCTGTTCGGGCTGGGCCTCGCCGCGTTGCCGATGGCCGTACGTGCACAGGCCGCGCCGCTGAAAATCAGCGTCTCGATCCAGCGTCAGGCCACCGGTCCCGTGATCACCATCACGGGTTCCAACTTCACGCCCAACGGCGCGGTGAAGCTCACCGGCTCGCCGCCGCCGAACACCAGCCAGGCGATCGCGTTCGGTCCGATCAAGGCCGATGCCAGCGGTGCGTTCAGTGTGCGGAAGGAGATGCAGTGCACGTCGCAGAGCCAGGACGACGGGTTCCTGGAAGTGACGTTCACGGCGATCGACGAGACCAGCACGCGCCGCAGCACCGCGCGTGAGAACGCGACGCCATGGATCTGCCGCTAGCAGGGTGGTGACAGACGGACCCGTTGTGGAACGCCCCCCGATCAGGTGACCGGTCGGGGGGCGTTCTGCATGCCGGGACTCTGTCGGCGAGCGGCGTCGCCGAAGCCGCTGCGCTCGTGCACCTCCGCCCGTGACAGCGGCAGCAGTGCCGCCAAGGCGGCGATGTCGATCGGCTTGACGAAGTGCGCATCGAAGCCGGTCTCACGTGCGCGTGCGAGGTCCGCGTCCGAGCCCCAGCCGGTCAATGCGAAGATCAGCACCTCCTCGCCGCGCTCGTCCCGCCGGATCGCCTGGCACACTTCATACCCGCTGAGCGTCGGCAGGCCGATGTCCAGCAGCACCACTTCCGGCTGCCAGTTCCGCGCGCGCGCGATGGCTTCCACGCCGTCGTAGACCGTCTCCACCGCGAAGCCGCTCAACCGCAGCAACGCCGCCAGCGAGTCGCCGCCATCGCGGTTGTCGTCCACCACCAGCACGCGGCGCCGCGTGCCCACCAGCAACGTCGCCTCACTCACTGCGGTGCTCATCGTCTCGCTGGTGGCGGCGCTCAACGGCAGCGTCACCGTGAACTCCGTGCCACGCCCGGGACCCTCGCTCTGCGCTGAAATCTGCCCACCGTGCATCTCCACCAGCGCCTGCGCCAGCGAGAGGCCGATGCCCAGGCCATCCTGCGACCGCGCCTGCGCCGACTCGACCTGCCCGAACATCTCGAAGATCCGCGGCAGGTGCTGAGCGTCGATGCCGATGCCGGTGTCTCGCACACGGACGTGCACGTGCCCGTCGTGCACCTCGGCACTGACGGTGATCACGCCGCCCGGCTCCGAATACTTGGCCGCATTGGTGAGCAGGTTGGAGAACACCTGCGCCACACGCATCGGATCGCCGTCGATGTAGGTGCCAGCACTGCCGAGGGAGATCGTGAGGGTGTGCTGGGCGGCGTCGAGGAGCGGGCGGGCGGTTTCGACCGACTGGGCGATCACGTCCGCCAGCGCCACCCGCTGCCGCCGGAGCTCCAGCTTCCCACTCGAGATACGCGACGCATCGAGCAGGTCGTCGAGCAGCCGCGACATGTGACCGACCTGTCGGTCGATGATTTCCTGGCACCAGATCAGCTGCGGATCGGCGCTGCCTTTGAGCCGCATCACCGCCACCGCATTCCGGATCGGTGCCAGCGGGTTGCGCAGCTCGTGCGCCAGCGTGGCGATGAAGTGATCCTTGCGTGTATGCGCCTCCTGCAGCGCCTGCGCGTTCTGGCGCTCGCGCGAGATGTCCTCGAAGACCGTGTACACCTCGTACGGTACCGTCTCGCCGCGGCGCACCAGCGGCACCGCGTCCACGCGCAGCCAGCGGTATTCGCGCAGTTCCCAGTTGTACACACCCATCACCACCCCGCGGCAGGGCTCCCCGGTGCGCATCGCCACCGAGGACGGATGTTCGCCCCCCGGAAACGGCGAACCATCCTCGCGAATGGTGTGGCGTTCCTGTGCCACGGGGTCGCTGCCGAGAAATTCCTCACGTGGTCGCCCGAGAATGCGTTCGGCGGCGGCGTTGAGGCCGATGATGGTGCCGTCCGGCGCATGTCGCACCACGCCCTGCAGCATCGTCTCCACCAGCAGCCGGTGGCGCGCTTCGCTGGCCAGCATTGCGTCGGCGGCACGCATCCGCGCGGTGACCTCGCGTGCGGTGCCGATCACCTGCGTCGGCACGCCGTCTGCATCGCGCGTCAGCACGGCATCCCGCACCTCGACCCACGCCCAGTCGCCGCTCGGTCCGCGCAGCCGGTGGCGGAACTCGGTGACTTCACCGTCTGTGAGCGTGCGCAGCCGCGCGAGATACTCGAGCAGGCGCGGTGCGTCGTCGGGGTGCAACAGCTCCTGCACGGCGTCGAGCGTCATCTCCGGATGCGTCTCGGCGCTGTAGCCGATCAGCGCTGCGACCGGTCGCGTGTTGAAGACAACCTTGAGCGGCTCGAGTTGCACGATGTAGAGCGACACCGTCTCCGACGGCGTGATGCCCTGCAACGCGCTGGCAATCGCCACGGTCTGTGGGGTCGATCGCGGGCTAGGCATGCCGGAACTCGGTGGGCATCGGGAGCAGGCTCGGAACGACGGCGTCGAGACGACGAAATGCAGGATGCGACGAAATCTGGATCAGCGCCGCAAGGGGGCCTCTCCAGCGCGCCGATAGCGGTCGGCAGCGTACACGATCGCTGCATGGCCGGGCAGCACCAGCGCCGCCAGTTCCATTGCGCTCACGCCATGCCCCAGGATCACCGCAGCCAGCGCGCCCAGCGCTGCAATCGCCAGCAGCCAGCGGAGCGCGCTGCGCACGCGATCCGTGACGCCACCTCGCGCCACCATCACCGCCGCCACCAGACCCACCAGCCACGCGGGGCTGAGCAGCGTGATGCTCGGGTTGTTCGCCATGAACACATGTTGCGTCGCGAACCAGGCCAGCAGCAGCACGATGCCCACCGCCACGCTGGCCAGACTCCATGCACCGATCGCAATCGATGCGCCCACCCTGCCCAACCGCGACAAGCCGAGAAGCAGTGCGCCGAGTATGACCCCGATCAGTGCCGCCACGCCGACGCGCGGGGCTACCGTGGTGGGTTCCGCATTGCGTGCCGCCCGAAACACCGTGTCCACCGGCGACGCGAGCGCGCGCGCCGGCAATCCCTCGGCGGCCGGCAGCTCGATGCGTGCCACCGACTCGGACAGCGATTGCGGCAGGAACGCCTGCTGCCAGGCCGTCAACGGGGCATCGGCATCCACACCCAGCACCAGTTCACTGCCCATGTACAGCGGCGTGCTGTAGGCCAGCAGGCGGCGCGTGTGCCAGCGATAGCTGCCCTGCCCCGGCGCCGACTGCATGGCACGCGACAGCGCACCGCCGGTCACCACGTCGATCGCATCGCGGACGCGCGTGCTGCAGTTGTCGCGGTAGTAGTCGTAGCGATAGAACTTGTTCTGCTCCAGCGCGTTGGTCGCCAGCAGCCGTACCAGCTTTTGCCGCTGTGTGGGCGTGAGGTGCAACTCCTGCAGTGTGACGGTGCGATTGAGCTCGCGGTACTGCGCCAGCGTGCCTTCGAGGGTGCTGGGCGCCATCCAGTACTTCGTGTCGCCGGTGAGGAACCGTCCAATGAAGTTCGGCTGCGCGAAGTCGAACATGCCCCAGTTGTACACCAGCGGCTGGCCCATCACATCGTCCCAGACGACGATCGCATTGTGCCCGAACTTCTCGAACACCTCGTCGCCCTGGCCCATTGTCATCAGGAAAACGGGTTTGGCGGACCAGTCGATCGCACGCTGCGCGCCGAGCGGGGCGCCCAGCGCGAAGAGCAACACCAGCGTGTGCAACGCGGCACGGCACCACGGGCGCATCACAGGCGGATTTCCTTCCCCTCTTCCGCACTGCGGTAGATCGCTTCCACCAGGCGCTGCACCACGATCTGGTCCACCGGTGGCTCGTAAGCCACGTCGCCATGCAGCACGGCGGCGAAGTGCGCCAGCTCGGCGCGATAACTCTGGATGAAGGCGCTGTCGCGCTGTGCCGCGCCGGTGGGCGACACATCCACCGCACGGCCGTTCAGCTCCTTCACCACGCGCAGCGGGGCGAGGCGCGCCGTGCCCTTGCTGGCCAGCACCTCGAACCACCAGCGGTCCTCCTCACCCACGTACCCCCACGCGGTGTCGATGGCGACGCTGAGACCGGACGCGTACTGGACGTGCACGTACATCGCGTCTTCCACCGCGCGCACACCGCTGCCCCGCTCCATGCTGGCGGTGACGCGCACGGGATCGGGAAAGTCGGCCAGCCACATCGCAAGGTCGAGCAGCGGCACACCCTGATCGAGGAAGATGCCGCCACCCGCTTCCGCGCGGCGCGAGCGCCACCCGGCATCACCGCGCCGCGTCTTGTAGGCGCCGGCGCGGATGCCGATCAGGCGACCCAACTCCCCACCATGGATGAAGCTCTCGAGATTCTGCACCTCGGTGCGGAACCGATGGTTGTGCCCCACCACCACCTTCATCGCGTGCTTCTCGGCGGCGGCCAGGATGCGCTCCACGCCCTTGGTGGTGAGGGCCAGCGGACGCTCGCAGAGCACGTGTCGCTTCGCCTTCAACGCGCTCAGCACGTGCGGCTCGTGCAGGTGGTTCGGGGTCGAGATCAGCACCGCATCGATGTCCTCGAACTCCAGCAGCTCCTCGATGTCGGTGAACGTGTCGGGCACGGTGAACCGGTCGGCGAGGGCGCGCACCTTGGCGCCATCGTTATCGCAGAGGGCGACCAGCTTCACGCCGCGCATCTTCGACAACACGGGCAGGTGCGCGAGCTGAGCGATGGCGCCGGCGCCGATGACACCGATCCGGAGGTCTGGCTTGGACATGCTGGTTCAGGCAGGGCGGAAGACGCAGACAGGCACCGGGAGTGGTGCGTGTGTCGGCAGGCTACAGCAACGGCGAGAGGCGGGTTCCCGGATAATACGCGGCCAGAATGGCGCGGGCATCCTGCCCCGCCCGGGCGCGGCCGATTGCACCCCATTGTGACATGCCGACGCCATGCCCATTCCCGACGCCGCGCAGGACCAGCATGGAGCCGAGTACCTCCAACTGGAAGCTGGTGCTGGGCAGGATCGCCGCGTCGCGACGGAGCACGAAGCGAATATCGTTCCCGCGCACGATTGCGCGACCCGCACCGGTCTCGAACTCGAGGGCCGTCACCCGCCCCGAGGGTCCCCGCGACACGACGCGCACACCGCGTACCGCACCGACGGTGGCCACGCCGGCCTCGCGCCCGTACTGCACCAGCAGCTCTCGCAGTTCATCAAAGGTGAAGCGACGCTCCCAGCCCCGGTTCCCGCTCACGTCACAGAAACATCCGCCACTGGCCGTCCGGTCATTCACCGGCCGCAGGAAGGGCTCGGCGCCGCGTTTCCAGAACACTTCGTCCGGGGCGGCCGTGACCTCGCCGCCATGCGAGTGATACGGTGCGGTGATGATGCGGTCACCCCAGGTCAGCACCAGGCCGTGCGTGTTGCGCACCGCATCGTCGGTCTCGGCGCGCTCGACCGCCTGTCCGCCGTACACCTGGTCGCTGACCGTGGCCGTCACGTCGTACAACGGCCGCCGTTCGCCCATGCGCGCCGCGGCGTACGATCGTGCCGCCACCGCCTGCGCCTGCAGCGCAGCGCGGTCGCGCGGATCGCGCGATCCGATCTCGCCCGGCAACACACCGCGCAGGTACTCCTCGAGATCGAGCCGGTTGATCACCGTCAGTGTGCCGACATCGGGCACCAGGTCGATGGTGCCCCGGTAGCGACGCCCTTTCCACGTCGGCAGGCCGCTCGCGTCACGCCCTGGCAGCTCGCCCGGCTCGGCGCGCCCCAGCAGCACGCGGATGGTCTTGTCGCCCAGCACGCGCGAACTGTGGGCCGCCTCCACCACGCTGTCCTGTCGCTCCTGTGCCGACAGCCCCGACGCGCAGGCGCCGATGCCGACGGTCAGGGCCAGCACTCGACACAGCAGGCTACTGCGATTTCGCGGCGCGGATCGCATCGGTGAGCCGTTCCAGCGTGTCGGCGACGACGTCATCACCGTGGGCCGCGCTCATGAACGCCGCCTCGAACGCCGACGGCGCGAGGTAGACCCCGCGCTCGCGCGCAGCGTGGAAGAAGCGGTTGAAGAGCGGCACATCACTCTGACGCGCTTCGGCGAAGTTGGTGACCGGTCCGGCATGGAAGAAGAAGCCCCACATCGACCCAGCGTGTGAGGCGCTGAAGGGCACCCCTTCGCGCTGCATGATGTCGCGCAGCCCCTGCACCAGCGCGCCGGTGCGGCGCTCGATGATGGCGTGCAGCTCCGGCGTCAGGGAGGTCAGCGTGGCCAGTCCACCGGCCATCGCCAGCGGGTTGCCGCTCAACGTACCCGCCTGGTACACGGAGCCACTTGGCGCCACCTGCTGCATCAACTCGCGACGTCCGCCGTAGGCCGCCACCGGCAACCCGCCGCCGATCACCTTGCCGAATGCGGTGAGGTCCGGCGTGACCCCGAAGCGCTCGGCGGCCCCGCCGTACGCAATGCGGAAGCCGGTCATGACTTCGTCGAACACCAGCAGCGCGCCGGTCTGGTCGCAGATCTCACGCAGGCCGGCCAGGAACCCCGGCAGCGGCTCGATGAAGCCGGCGTTGCCGATGATCGGCTCGATCAGGATCGCCGCCAGCGGCACCTCGGCGGCGATGGCGCGCACCGCATCGAGGTCGTTGTACGGCGCGGTGTACGTGAGCGCAGCGAGTGCCGCCGGCACACCCGGCGAGTTGGGCAGGTTGAGTGTCGCCACTCCGGAGCCGGCCTTCACCAGGAAGCTGTCGGCGTGCCCGTGGTAGCAGCCATCGAACTTCAGGATCGCATCACGCCCGGTGGCGGCACGCGCGACCCGCGCGATGCTCATCGCGGCCTCGGTGCCGCTGCTGGTGAAGCGCAGCATCTCGATGTGCGGCATACGCTGCACGATCAACTCGGCCAGTTGCACTTCGAGGCCGGTCGGGATGCCGAAACTGGTACCACGCTGCATCACCTCGTGCACGGCGTCCAGCACCGCCGGCGCCGCGTGGCCGAGGACGAGCGGGCCCCAGCTCAGCACGTAGTCGATGTAGCGATTGCCGTCGGCATCCCAGATGTACGGCCCCTCTCCACGCTGCACCACGAACGGTTCGCCACCCACGCCACCGAACGCGCGCACCGGCGAGTTCACGCCACCCGGAAACAACTGGCGCGCCCGCGCCATGATCGCCTGCGATTCCGAAGTCACCACACCCGTCGCGGTCATCGTCCAAAGCTCCCGATGGAAGAAGAGACCAGCGGCAGGGTGCGTGTGCTCCGCTGGCGCGACACCAGCGCCGGCGGCAGCAGCACGATGCCCGTGGCCGTGGCCTCGAAGTCATAGTCGTCGATCACGTCGGTGATGGTCGCCTCGACCAGCGAGCCCACCGGCGCATCGGTGTCGAGGTGCGTCACCCCGTCGATGTCGTCGGCCTGCCACGGTGCGCGCGCCACCGCCAGTTCATCCTCGCTGCCGGCACGCTCGACCAGCAGCTGCACCGTGCGGCCGATGTGCCGCTCGTAGCGCTCGCCGGTGATGGCTGACTGCACGCGCTGCAGCATGTCGAGGCGTTCGTGCTTCACCTCGTCCGGCACGTCGTCGATCATGTCCGCCGCCGCAGTGCCGTCCTGCGCGCTGTAGGTGAAGGCGCCGACGCGATCGAACTGCATCTCCTGCAGGAAGTCGAGCAGGATCGCAAAGTCGTCCTCGGTCTCGCCGGGAAAGCCCACGATGCAGGTGGTGCGGATCGTGAGGTCCGGCACGGCGTCACGGAAACGCGCCACCTTCTCCGCAATCACGCGACGCCGTTCCGGGCGACGCATGCGCGTGAGCACCGCATCGCTGCCATGCTGCACCGGCATGTCGAGATACGGCAGGATGCGCGGGTTGTCGGCCACCTCCTGCAGGAATCGCGGCGTGATGCCGGCATTGTACAGGTAGAGATTGCGGATCCACGGGACCTCCGTCTCGCGCAGCAGCGCCTCGAGCAACTCGGGCAGCGCGGAACCATAACGCCGATCGCGCCCGTAATGGGCCAGGTCCTGCGCCACGAGGTTCAGCTCGCGCGCGCCCTGCAGCTCCAGCAGCTGCGCCTCACGGATCACGTCGGCCAGTGCGAAGCTGCGATGGCGGCCGCGCATCAACGGGATGGCGCAGAACGCACAGCCATGATCACACCCTTCGCTCACCTTCAGGTAGCGCACGTGTGCCGCTTCACCGGCGAAGACTCGTTCGCCGGGATGCGCCATCGGCGCGGCGTCGATCAGCCCGCGCTGCTGCAGCTGCGGAATGAGCTGATCCACGTCGGTGGTGCCAAGGAACAGGTCCACCTCCGGGATCGCTTCGGCGAGCTCATCTTTATGACGCTGTACCATGCAGCCGAGGGCCACCACCGCCTGGCAGGCGCCGTCCACCTTCTGGCGCGAGGCGTCGATGATGGCATCGATGGACTCCTTCTTGGCCGCGTCGATGAAGCCGCAGGTGTTGACCACGATCACCTCGGCCAGCGACAGGTCGTCGGTGTGCTCGCCACCGTACGCCGCCAACTGGGCGAGGTAGCGTTCGGTGTCGACGGTGTTCTTGTCGCAGCCCAGCGTGATGAAGCCGATTTTCATCCGGGCAACTTACCGGACCCGGGCGGCGGGTGGAGTGCCGAGGTCCCGTTTTCGTGGTGCCGTTCCGGGGTCCGCGCGTGGGGCCAGCGTCATTCTGAACGAACGGGGAACGCGATCACTGCCCGTGGCATATGTTTCCGTGCCTCAGGCAAGCAATTCCCGGATACCGCTCATGTCGCTGCTGCCGCTCGACCAGAAAATTGCCGCCCTGCGCCGCTTCACACGGTTCTTCGCCCAGCGGCTAGGCGCCCTCGAGGCCGGTCCGGCTGGCAGCCCGTATTCCGCGACGGAGGTCCGGGTGCTGACCGAACTGGCGCAATACGACCAGCGCACCGTTACCGCCCTCAGCCGGTCGTTGGGTTTGGATGCCGGCTACCTGAGTCGGGTGCTGCGTCGGCTGGAGACGACCGGCATCGTCGCGCGCGCGGCCGGGGCCGCCGACAGCCGCCAGCAGCCGATGGCGCTCACCGAGGCCGGACGGACCGAGGTGACGACGCTCGAGTCCATCACCACCACCCGCTACGCCTCCATGGTGCGCATGCTGCCCGCGCACATCCACGCGCCACTGCTGGACGCGATGGAACGGATCGAGGGTGCGTTCAGCACCGAGGTGCCGGCGCGTGACGTAGCGCCCTACCTCCTGCGCCCGCACCGCGTCGGCGACCTCAGTTACGTGGTCCAGCGCAGCATCGCCTCCGCGATCGAGGAGTTCGAGCTGGCGGGCAGCTACGAGACGGTGACGCTCGGCGCCGCCGCGCACCTGCTCGAACGCTTCACCGCCGAGCGTGAGTGCGTGTGGATCGCCGAACGCGGCGGTGCGCCGGTGGGATCGGTGTGTGTGCGCCGCGTGGACGATGCGGCCGCCGAGCTGTTGCTGCTGCACGTCGAGTCGCAGGCACGTGGCATCGGGATCGGCAGGCGGCTGATTGCGGAGGCGATCGAGTTTGCGACCCGCGCCGGGTACGACACGCTGCAGCTGGAGCTGTACGATGTGATGAAGACGGCGCGGCAGCTGTTCCATGGCGCTGGATTCCGGCACGTGAGCGAGGTGCCGGACGCGCGGTTCGGGCGCGGGCTGATCCGGCAGCAGTGGCGGCTGGCGTTGAAGTCATAGCGCTGGAGCAGGAGATCGTCTCCGGTTGACACTCGTGCGCGCGGCGTGCGAATATGCGAGGCGCCATCGGAGCGCACCCGGTCCGCGGGAAGGGAGTGTCCCATCCGTCGCCATTGGTACGCAGCGCGTCACAACCTGACCTTCTTTTCGAGCCCGCCACGCGGACATGGGCTGCACCGAAAGGAGGAGTCATGACTGCACATCGGCCACTGCCGCCGACCCCGAGCCTCGAATTCGCCCGCAAGGAAGCCAAGGCGCTACTGCGGCAGCTTCGCGCGAACGACGCACAGGCGCTGGACAGGCTGCAGGCAACACAGGTAACTGCAGCACGTGTGACCCCGGACGGCTACCAGCTCGCCGATGCACAGCTGACGCTCGCTCGCGAGTATGGATTCACCAGTTGGCCCCGGCTCGTGCGCTACGTCGCAACGGCGGAACGCCAGCGGCATCGACAGCACTCCACGCTCGCCGCGCCATCGGCATACGAGCACTGGGCGCGGAGCTTGCTGGCAGATCACGCGAAACGGCGTGTGCGTGCAGGGAAGATGCTGGCGGAATACACGCCGCGCCTTTTCGGGCTGCCACTCGATCACGTCTTTCGGGCGACGGTCACGGAAGAGGAGGCGCGCCACGCGCTGGCTCGCGACATCGGGTGCACGTCATGGTCGGCGCTGATCGCGAAGGCGAGCGAAGCCATCGAGGTGCGCGGCGATGGTTGGGATCAGGACGTCGAGCAGCTCGCCATCAGCGCGTTGCACCGTGCGGACCTGACGGCATTGCAGGAGGTGACGCGCCAGCACCCTGCCCTGCTGCGCCCCAGTGAGCGCGAGACGGCGCGGAATGGCGGCATCCTCAACTTCGCGCTCGGTGCCGAAAGCCTGCGCGGCGTGACCGCGCTGCGCCCCATCATGGCGTGGCTCGAGTCGCATGGTCTCGACGCCGACGTGCGCCGCAGTGCACAACTGTGCGGCAGCAGCTTCATGCGCGTCGCCGACGTGCAGTCGCTGCTGGATCGCGGTGCTGATTCGAACTGGATCGCACCGAATGGTCTCTCGGTGATCGAGCACGCGCTGCTGCGATACGGGAACGGCGAGTGTGTCGACCTCATTGCCCGCCATGTCACACCGCCGCGCGCGTTGTGGATCGCTGCGGGCCTCGGCGACCTCACGGCCGTCGCGACGTATTTCGATCGTTCCGGCAAGCCGACGGTTCACGCGAGAGCGAACCGGCCGGACTTCACCGCAGTCGGACCGTTCAGCTGGCCGTCGCGATCGGACGTCGACGACGAAACGCTCCTGTTCGAGACGGCCTACGTGGCCGCCAGCAACGGGCGTGTTGCCGTGCTGGAATACCTGCTGTCGCGCGGCTTGCCGGTGAACAGCCTGGCGTGGGAGTTCCCGCTGCTCGCACTGGCGGTGGATCGGAATTGGCTGCCGATCGTGGAGTGCCTGATGGCGCACGGCGCCGATCCCGACCTCGCCTCCCGGAGCGCCGGCATTTCCACGGCGCGCGAGCTGGCCCAGCTTCACCTGACGCGGTTGCCGTGGAATGAACAAGTCCGGACGATCGCGACGTGTATCGGCATCGATGCCGCAGCAGTGCTGGCCGAGCGGGAACGTCGCGTCGCACCGACGCTCGAGGCGTCGCCGGAACTGCAGCGCATCCTGCTCCTGGCCAGCGACGACGCCGTGCGGCATGGCGCCGCGGTGGTCGCGATGGAGCAGCTGCTCTTCGGCATGCTGCGATCAGGCGGAATGACCCAGTACATGCTGACCCGCGGCACGGCGATGGACTACAACCGCTTCCGTGACGCGGTCCTGATGCGTGTGCGTGTGAGCGAGCCAAGCGCCGATCAGGCGATGATTCCGATCGCGCCGGACGTGCGCCGTGCGATCCACGATGCCGTGGCGCTGGCCGCGAGCCGTCATGACGAGGCGGCCCATGGCGTTCACCTGCTGGCGGTGCTGGCGGAGGGTGAGACAGCGTTGGACGCTTTCCTGACGCCGTTCGGCGGCAGCGTCGTGAGACTGCGCGAGGTGCTGGAGTCCACGCTGCAGTACGACAACGCGACGTAGAGGTGCGCGCTCGAGCTGCCTTGCGCGTGTCGGTTCTCTTGCACGCTTCTTCCTTCCCTTGCCGGCCGGCCGCGAAGCGCACATATACGTGATATATATGCCTCGCTCAGTCTCTGCAGCCATCGTGCGGACCAAAGCCCATCCGCCCGCCATGCCGTCGCGCGAGGAGCGGGTGGGTGTTTTCCTCAAGCTGGACGCCAGTGTCGTCGACTGGTTCCGCGCGGGCGGTCCCGGCTATCAGGCGCGCATCAACGAGGTGTTGCGGCGCTTCGTCGATGGCATGACCGAACCAGGGCTGCCGCCGACGCGGATCGAGCGCGCGCAACTGCTGTTCGAGCAGTACCACGCGCAGTGTTTCTGGCACATGCGCCCCGATCTGGTGGTGACCGAGACAGACATTCCGGCGATCGTTCAGGGACTGCGGACACATGGTGGACGTGACGGCTTTCTGGCGGCGGAGGAACTGTGCCCCTGACCGCCTTCCAGCGCGCGGTGTTACGCCTGCTGGCCGACAACCGGAGCCCGGACAGCTACGTCGCCGGCGGCACGGTGGTGAATCAGGGTGACGCGACGCCGCGATATTCCAACGACATCGGCCTGTTCCACGATCCGACCGCGAGCGTCGTGGCGTGCGCGGCGGTCGACATCGCCACGCTCGAATCGCTCGGCTTCGCGGTACATCGGACGCTCGACGGTCGGTCGTTCATCCGTGCGTTGGTGCGGCGTGACACCGAGACTGTCCTGATCGACTGGGCCACGGATTCCGCGTTCCGGTTCTTCCCGGTCGTTACGGACCCGGAGGTCGGCTACCGACTGCACACCGTGGACGCAGCAACCAACAAGTGTCTCGCCCTCGCCGGCCGCACGGAAATCCGCGACGTGATCGATGTACTCACGCTGCATGACTCCACCCTGCATCTCGGTGCCGCATGCTGGGCTGCATGCGGAAAGGATCCTGGCTTCACGCCTGACCTGTTGCTCGACCTGATCGCGCGCAACACGCGGGTGACGCCGGACTTGCTCGCCCGCGAAGCGCTGCGAGATCCCATCGACCCGAAGGCGCTGAAACAGCGCTGGATACATGCGCTCGCGGAAGCACGAATCCTGATCCGGACACTCCCCGCTGCTGAGTTGGGATGCGTGTACGTGTCGCCGCAGGGCGCCGTGTCGCACGTGCCCGGCCCCGGTGATCAGGCGCGCGCCGGATCAGTGCGCGGTGCACTGCCTACCGTGGCGTAGCAGCACCGCCAGCGCACACCCGTCACTGCGCAGCGGCGTCTACCCCACCGCCGCCCGTAGCACCCCCCACCGGCTCAACTGCTCCGTGGTCACGTTCCCGCCGCAGAGAATCGTCCCGACGCGTTCCCCATAGGTGCCATGCGCGGCGTTCAGCAGCGCCGCGATCCCCACCGCACCGGCCGGCTCCACGATCAGCCCCACATGCGAAATCAGGCCGCGCATCGCGGCGGTGATCGCATCCTCCGGTACCGCCACGTAATCGTCGGCCAGGCCGCGCAGGTCATCCACGGCGTCCTTCACCGGCACCCGCACCGCGATGCCATCGGCGATGGTCTGCACCGGCACGTGCGTATCGACCTGGATCCCGGTCAGCGCGCGCATCATCGCCGGCGCACCCTCCGCCACCACACCCACGACGCGCGTCTGCGGCGACACCGCACGCATCCACGTCGCCACGCCTGCAAGCAACGCGCCGTTCCCCAGCGGCACCAGCAGCGTGTCGAGGGTAACGGCATTCGCCAGTTCCACCGCGATACTCCCGGCCCCTTCGGTGATCGCGAGCGCCTGCCCGTCCTCCACGAATTCGATGCCGTGCGTCGCGCCGTACGCACGTGCCGCATCCTTGGCGGCGTCGAAGTCCACGCCGTCCTGGATCACCGTGGCGCCCAGTGCCTTCATGCGCGCCACCTTGAGCGGGCTGGCGTGCACCGACGCGAACATGGTGCATGGCACACCGGCGGCGCGCGCCGCATACGCCAGTGCCTGCCCGAAGTTGCCCGCCGACGCCGCACACACCGGCGCGGCCGACGCGCGCTGCTTCATGTACCAGTCGCCGCCACGGCCCTTGAATGACCGCAGTGGTCCGAGCGATTCCACCTTGCAGCTGATGCGCGCGCCGAGCCAGGCATCGAGGTCGTCGTGCTGCACGACCGGCGTGTGCGTGAACACCGCACTGATTCCCTGCGCCGCGCGCGCGATGCCGGCCGAGGTGACGCGTCGCGCCTCGACGAGTGTCATCGGAAGTTGCCGAACTGCAGCTCGACGCCGAAGTCTTCCTTCCGCAGCAGCGCGATGGCCTGCTGCAAGTCGTCGCGCGAGGGTGACGTGACGCGCACCTGTTCGCCCTGGATGGCGGCCTGCACCTTCTTGAACTTCGCCGCCTTGATCGCGGCAGCGACCTTCTTGGCGGTGTCGCCATCGAGGCTCATCTTGAGGCCGATGGTGCGCATCAGCGTGTCACCACCCATCGGCTTGACCTCACCGATGTCGAGATTCTTCACCGGCACGCCGCGCTTGATCAACTTGGAGTTCAGCATGTCCAGCAGCGCTTCCATGCGCATGTCGCTGTCGGTCTTCAGCTCGACCTTGTTCTCGGCGCGCTTGAAGTTGATCTCGACCAGCGCCCCCTTGAAGTCATAACGCTGGGCGGCCTCCTTCTGCGCCTGGTTGACGGCGTTGTCCACTTCCTGCAGGTCGACGCTGGTGGTGACGTCGAACGAATTCGTCTCAGCCATGTTGGTGCGATCCTCTGACGGTCCGGGCGCGGCGTGACGTGGCCGCGTCCCGGAAAGTTACGTCGTGAGGCGCCCGCCGGCGACGACGCGGTCAGGAGACGTAGAAGCTCTCGAGTGCCGCCGAGTTGCTGACGTGGCGGAGTCGGCTGAGCGCCTTCTCCTTGATCTGCCGCACGCGCTCGCGGGTGATGCCGAGCCGGAGACCGATCTCCTCCAGCGTGAGCGGCTCGTGTTCGTCGAGGCCGAAGTACATGCGAAGGATCTTCGCCTCGCGGTCCTTCAGGCGGTGGAGCGCGCCATCGACTGTCTCCATCATCGCCTTCTCCACCATCTCCTCCTCCGGCGACGCGTGCTCGGTGTCGGCGAGGTAGTCGCTGAGGCGGTTGTCCTCACCCGGCGTCACCGGCGAATCCAGCGAGACGTGGCCCTGCGCGATGCCCATCGTCAGCGACACCTCGTCCACCGAGATCGACATGTCCTTCGCGATCTCATCGTGGGTGGCTTCGCGACCGAGTTCCTGCACCATCGCACTGGCGCGCTTGCCGATGCGGTGCAGCGTCCCGGCGCGGTTGAGCGGCACACGGACGATGCGACTCTGTTCGGCGAGCGCCTGCAGGATCGCTTGGCGGATCCACCACACCGCATAGGAGATGAACTTGATCTCCTTCGTCTCGTCGAACTTCTGCGCGGCGCGGATCAGGCCGAGGTTGCCCTCGTTGATCAGGTCCGACAGCGACACACCCTGGTTCTGGTACTTCTTGGCCACCGACACCACGAAACGCAGGTTCGACCGGACGAGGGTGTCGAGCGACTCGCGGTCGCCGATCCGGATGGCGCGCGCCAGTTCGGCTTCGCGTTCACGCGTGATCAGCGGATACCGACTGATGTCCTTCAGGTACTGGTCCAGTGATCCTTCATCCGAGGCGAGCTTGGGCCGACGGGACACCGGCATGCGACGAACTCCTGACAGCGACGGGGGCGAGCGTGGGCGCAAAGGGGGGAGGGATCGCGCACCACGTACGTACTACAACGTCACGACAGCGGCGGGTGCATCATCGCACCCGTTCGCCAATGCGGTGCCATCTCACGCGCGACATCCAGGATCCATGCGTGACGGAATCGGGCACCACACTGTAGTAGACCAGCAAGGGCTGGCCGAGGAGCAGCGAGTCGGGAACGAATCCCCAATACCGGCTGTCGGATGAGTTGTCGCGGTTGTCGCCGAGGACGAAGTAGCTGTGTCGCGGCACCACCAGCGGGCCCCACGTGTTGCGGGTCGGCCGGGCTCCGGGAGAGGCGTGCGCCGCAGGCAGCAGCGCGCGCCGGAGCCAGTCGAATTCCATCGCCATCGGCTCGGCGATGCCGGGCATGCGACGCGTGAACTGCTCGTGCTGCTCGACGCCATTCACCTGCAGCCGGCCCTGGCGCATGGCGATGGTGTCGCCGGGTAGACCGACCAGTCGCTTGACGAACGGTTTCGCATGATCGAGTGGCCACTTGAAGACGATCACGTCGCCGCGCTGTGGTTCACGCATCGGTGGCAGGCGCTTGGCCGTCAGCGGCACCTCGGCGCCGTAGGCCAGCTTGTTCACGAACAGGATGTCGCCCACCAGCAGCGTGCCTTCCATGCTGCTGCTCGGGATCCGGAAGATGTCGATCAGGAAGGTGCGGACGATCAGGATCACCAGCACCGTCACGCTGAACGACTTGGCCCACTCCCAGGCCCACGCCAGCCCGCGACGGTTGACCCTGCGCAAGGCGTCGCGACGCTCCGTCTCGGAGATCGCGCGTGGCGGTGCCTGGCTCGGATTGATCTGATCCATGACGGCCGGCGGACGGGGTCACGCGGTGAAGTCGGGGGCGGACGGCGCTCGATGAAGACGCTCACATCCACAGCCCCGGCACAAAAAGCAATCTCGACCCGCGAGCCGCCGCAAGTCGCCCGCGGCACGCGCTGCAACGGGACAGGCCACAATAGCCGCCCGACCCATCAACAGATGTACCCGAGTATCGCAGGGCCGTGCCTTTTCCTGCACGGCCCGCGACCACGGACGCCGGTCAATAGTTGTCGATCTGCGCCCGCTGCAGCCGGCCCGAATAATCGATGTAGCCGACCTTCGTCTCGGAGTAGAAATCGTACACTTCCCAGCCACCCTCACGGTGCCCGTTCCCGGTCTGTTTCACGCCGCCGAACGGCATGTGGGCCTCGGCGCCGATGGTCGGGGCGTTCACGTAGGTGATGCCGTTGTCCAACTCGTTCAGTGCGCGGAAGGCGAGGTTCACGTTGCTGGTGTACAGCGACGATGACAGGCCGTACTTCACCCCGTTGTTGACGCGGAACGCCTCGTCGGCATCCGCCACCCGGATCACGCTCAGCACCGGCCCGAAGATCTCCTCCTGCTCGATCCGGTCGCCCTGCCGCACGCCGGCGAAGATGGTGGGCTGGAAGTAGATGCCCTTGTCCAGTTCCCCGCCCGTCGCGCGATGGCCGCCAGTGACCAGCGTGTTGCCCGCCTGTCGGCCGATCTCGACGTAGTGCTCGATGTTGGTGCGCGAGGCTTCGTGGATCACCGGGCCGACGTCGGTACCGGCCTTGCGCCCGTCCCCGAGCCGCAACGCCGCGGCCGCCGTCGCCAGCCGGTCGAGGAACCGGTCGTGGATGCCGGCCTGCAGGATGAGGCGCGAGGTGGCGGTGCAGCGCTGACCGGTGGTGCCGAAGGCGCCCCAGAGCACGCCCTCCAGCGCCAGGTCCAGGTTCGCGTCGTCGAGCACGATCTGGGCGTTCTTGCCGCCCATCTCCAGCGACAGCCGCTTGTGCATGCGCCCGCAGGTTTCGCCCACCAGTGAGCCGGTCTCGGTGGACCCGGTGAACGAGATGACCGGCACGTCGGGGTGTGACACCAGCGTGGCGCCGACCTCCTCGCCGAAACCGTGGACCAGCTGCACCGCCTCCGGATGGACCCCCGCCTCGAGCAGGATCTCCACCAGCACCGACACGGTCTGCGGCACATCCTCGGCGGGCTTGAACACCACCGAGTTGCCACAGAGGAGTGCCGGGAAACTCTTCCAGGTCGGAATGGCGAGCGGGAAGTTGAAAGGCGTGACGAGGCCGCAGACGCCGATCGGGCGGCGGAAGCTCATCGCCCACTTGTTGTTCAATTCGCTGGGCACGGTGTGGCCGAACAGCTGGCGACCCATCGTGCCTGCGTAGTAGGCCGTGTCGATGCCCTCCTGCACGTCGCCACGGGTCTCGGCCAGCGGCTTGCCCATCTCGCGGGTCATGATGTCGGCCAGTTCTTCCTTGCGTGCGGTGAGCAGGTCGCCCACCCGCCGGAGCACGTCACCGCGCGCGGGCGCCGGCACCGCCTTCCAGGCGGAGAATCCCTTCACGGCGCTGGCCACGGCCAGATTCACGTCCTCTGCCGACGAGCGCGGGAACCGGCCGATCAGATCGGCAGTGTCGGCCGGGTTGCGGTTCTCGAACCAGGCGCCGGTGGACGAGGCGACCCACTGGCCGGCGATGTAATTCAGGAAATCGGTCATGGAGACAGAACTGGAAGAGAAATCGCCGGCGGCGAGCCCGCGTTTGAACTGACACCGAAGAATAGCCGCGGGGTGTACCCGATCACGGGCCGCTCGACCGCGTCGGCCCGCGGGCGTGCGCCCGTCACCCCACCGCGCGCAGCAGTGGTGCCGTGAGCCACCGCAGCTGGACCCGCTGCGAGCCATGCGCATCGAAGTTCTCCGGCGCCAGCCATTGCTCGAAGGCCCCCCGCACCGCCGACCACTCGGCATCGGTGATGGCGTACCACGCCGTGTCGCGATTGCGACCCTTGTAGACCAGCGCGTTCCGGAACACACCCTCGAACGAAAAGCCGAGGCGCTGTGCAGCGGCGCGCGACGGCGCGTTGAGGGAGTCGCACTTCCACTCGTAGCGACGGTACCCGAGCGCGAAGACGTGGCGCATCATCAGGTACATCGCCTCGGTAGCCACCGGGGTGCGCTGCAACGCGGGCGAGAAGTTGATGTGGCCGACTTCGATGCAGCCATGCTCCGGCACGATGCGCATGTAGCTGGCCACACCCACCGCCTCGCGGCTGGCGCGATCCACGATGGCGAAGCAGAGCGGGTCGGCCCCGGTGAACGACGCCGTCATGTAGGCGAGGTACGCCTCGCGCGAGGCGGGCGGATCGGCGAAGAGGTACGTCCACGCACTGCCGTCGCCGCGCTGGTTGGCCTCGTACAACGCGTCGCCATGTCGTGCGATGTCGAGCGGCTCCAGATCGCAGCGCGACCCGTGTATCACGTCGCGTGGCGGTGGCGGCGGTGCCGTCCAGTTCAGCACCGCATCACCAATGGCCTGGCCGAAGCTGTTGACGCGCGCCATCAGGTGGCCGACATGCCGGCCCGCACCAGGCCGTACCGCTCGATCTTCTTGTAGAGATTCGAGCGCGGCATGTCCAGCGCCCGCGCCGTCTCGCTCACGTTCCAGTCGTGCTCCCGCAGCTTGACCTTCAGGAAGGCCTCCTCGGCGGCAAGCTTGAAATCCTCGAACGTCTTGCACTGCATCAGGGCGCCCAAACCCGCGGTGTCGGCGCTCGGCCGACCGACGAGGCGATGCACGTCGGCCACCGTGATGCCGTCGCCGCCGGCCAGGATCAGCAACCGCTCGACGGTGTTGCGCAACTCGCGCACGTTGCCGCTCCAGTCCAGCTCCGTCAGCGCCTGCACCGCCTCGGCGGCGAAGCGACGCGGCGCGATGCCGTCACGCTGCGCCATCTGCTGCACGAAAAACGCGATCAGCAGCGGGATGTCGCCGCGACGTTCACGCAGTGGCGGCACCGTGATCGGCACGACGTTGAGGCGATAGAAGAGGTCCTCACGGAAACGGCCATCGGCGATTTCCTGCTCCAGGTCCTTGTTGGTGGCCGCCAGCACGCGGACGTCCACCTGCACCGGCTTGTTGCCGCCGATGCGCGTCACGACGCCATCCTGCAACACGCGCAGCACCTTGGCCTGCGCCGCCAGCGACATGTCGCCGATTTCGTCGAGGAACAACGTGCCGCCATCGGCCTGCTCGAACTTGCCGGGGCGATCCGCCACCGCGCCGGTGAACGAGCCGCGCATGTGGCCGAAGAGCTCACTCTCGATCAACTCGCCGGGAATGGCGGCACAGTTCACTTCCACGAACGGCTTCTTGGTGCGCTGTGATCCGCGATGCACGGCACGGGCGACCAACTCCTTGCCGGTGCCGTTCTCGCCGGTGATCAGCACCCGCGCCGGCGTACCGGCCACCTTGTCGATGCGCTCCATCAGCGAGACGATGGCGTGGCTCTTCCCCACGATCTCGCGACGCGCATCGAGCTGCTCGAGCAGCGTGGCGTTCTCCTCCTCGAGGTCGAGGTGGCGCAGCGCGTTGCGCAGCAGCACCAGGATCCGGTCGGTGTCGAGCGGCTTCTCCATCACGTCGTAGGCACCGGCCTGCGTGGCCTCGACGGCCGTGGCCAGCGTGGCGTGCCCACTGATCATCACCACCAGCGCACGCGCATCCTTGGCGCGCAACGCCCGCAACACGTCGAGACCATCCATGCCGGCCATCTTCACGTCACTGAAGACGAGGTGCGGCCGGAAGCGATCGTACTCGGTCAGCCCTTCGGCGCCGTTCGACACGGCGCGCACCTCGTAGCCCTCGTACTCGAGGAGCTGACCGAGGGCGGAGCGAATCGGGGGCTTCGTCATCGATGACGAGAATGCGACGGTTCACGGTGTGGCGCGGTAGATCGTGATCTGGCCCTGCGCGGCACGGATGTCACCGACACCAGCCGGCAGGCGGACGGGCAACGCACTGGTTTCCACCCCTGCGGCATTGGGAGCACCCCGCCGCTTGATGGACTGCACCAGCTTCGGGACGACGGCGCCGGGCACCGTGAAGTCACCCACCCGCACGCGGGTCAGCCGGAACTGCGCCAGGCCCGGCGTGGCGGTGGGTTCCAGCATCCCGCCAAGCAGCAGCCGTTCGCGATCGCCGAGCATGGACGCCAGTGGGCCGAGCGCACCCCGGCCTCCGAGATCCGCCAGTCGCACGCGCGCACGCACCTGGAATTCGCTGCCGGCTGTCCGCACCTGCAGGCTGTCGGTGCTGGCCGGCAGCTGCGTCAGCAACGAATCCAGCGCAGCGCTGGCGAACTCGCTGGCATTCAGGCGCACCAGCGCCGGTCCGTTCCGGCTGCGGAGCTTCGCGACGGCCTGCCGGCCCCGTTCACCGGCGGCGAAGGACAGGGACATCCAGCCGGTGTCGGCGGCGGCGGCGCTGGAGTCGGTGGCCGCCGAACGCCCCTTGGACAAACCGACCAACTGACGCGCCTGCGGCAACCAGTGCTCGCGGGTGACGTAGGCGCCGACCGCGAGAAGCGCGAGCAGGACGAGACTGATCAGGCGACGGAAGCAGCCAGACACGACGAGCGACTCCATGACTCGGGAGGAACGGAACGACGCCGTGCACTACGCGGCGCCTCGGCGGCAAGGTTAGTCGCCCACGCGGCTGGCGGGGAGCGACGGCGACCTGTCCGCTATACCCGCTCGCTGAGCAGTCGAGCCAGTGCGGCGTCGATGCCGGTCAGGAGTGCACTGGTGACGAACGGCTTCTGGACGAAGATCGGTGTGGCCGTGCCGGGCACCGGCGCCTGCAGTGACTCGGAGGTGTAGCCGCTGGCGAGGACCACGGGCACCGACTTGCCGCGGCGACGGAGGTCGGCCAGCACCTCGGTGCCGCTCATGCGCGGCATGGTGACGTCGAGCACGATCGCGATCACGCTGTCTTCGTGTTCGGCGTACAGCCGCAGGCCATCGTCGCCGTCGTTGGCGGTGATGACGCGATACCCACTGCGTTCCAGCATGCGCCGCGCCACGTTGCGCACGGACTCCTCGTCGTCCACGACCAGGATGGTGCCGGTGCGCGGAATGATCACCACCGACTGCGGCGTCCTGCTCGACGGCGCGCGCGATTCGGCCACCGGAAAAAGCACACGGAAGACGGTGCCCATGCCGAGTGCGCTGTCGACGTGCAGCGCCCCGCGATGTCCGCGCACGATGCCCAGCGTGGCGGCGAGGCCGAGGCCACGCCCGGTGAACTTGGTGGTGAAGAACGGGTCGAAGATACGGGCCAGCGTCTCGCTGTTCATGCCGACGCCGGTGTCGGCCACTTCGACATAGACGAACTGGCCCGGCAGCACGCCGTCGGCGGCAAGGCAGTGCGCAAGGTATGCCGCATCGGCGTACATGGAGCCTGTGCGGAGCGCGATCTCGCCGACCTGTTCGTTGAGCGCGTCCGAGGCGTTGGTGAGCAGGTTCATGATCACCTGTCGCACCTGGGTGGCGTCGGCCGAGATCGTGGACAGTTCGTCATCGAGCTGCAGCGAAAGCGTGGCCCGCTTGGAGATCGCGGACTGCAGCAGCGTCGAGGTCTCGCGCACGGCAGCGGAGACGTCCAGCGGCTGGACGTTGAAGCGTCCCTTTCCAGCGTAGGCCAGCAGCTGCGTGGTCAGTTCGGCCGCTCGTCGCGCAGCGGTCTCGATGTCGGTCAGCAACTCCTCGTGCGGGGTGCCGACCTCCACGTCTTCGCGTGCCACGCTGACGTTTCCGAGGATCCCGACGAGGAGGTTGTTGAAGTCGTGCGCGATGCCGCCGGCGAGCACGCCGAGACTTTCCAGCTTCTGCGCGTGCTGCATCTGCGCCTCGAGTCGGCGGCGGTCGTCGCCGGCCATCTTCTGCGCGGTGATGTCCTCGACGGTGCCGACGAAGCCGGTGACGACGTGTCCATCGCGGTGCGCGGCCGTGCGCTCGCACACCCAGCGCACGTCCCCGTCGGGGCGGAGTACGCGGTACTCGACGTTCAGTTCCCCACCGTCGCGCACGGCCTGATCCCAGGCCCTGGACACGCGGGCGCGGTCGTCGGGATGCGACGCGGCCATGAACCCTCGGCCGAGCAACTGTTCCAGCGGTGCACCCCACAGGTCGAGCATGCGGGGCGTGACGAACGTGCATTCGCCAGCCGCATCGGTGAGGAAGATGCCGAGCGGCGACGCCATGGTGAGCGTGCGGAATCGGTCTTCGCTGGTGCGGAGCGCGAGTTCGACCTGCTTGCGTTCAGCGATGTCGGTGTGGGTGCCGACCATGCGTACCGGACGTCCATGTGCGTCGCGCTCGACCACCGTGCCGCGCGTGAGCACCCAGCGCCAGGTGTTGGTGACGGTGCGGAGGCGCACCTCGAGGGCGTAGGTGTCGGTACGGCCGTCGAAGTGTTCGCGGAGTGCGGTTTCGCACAACACCACATCCAGCGGATGCAGCAGGTCGAGAAAGGTGTCGATGTGTGGTGGCAGCGCATGCTCCTCGAACCCGAGCATCGAGTACCACCTGGGCGCGTAGTAGCAGTACCCGGTGGGCACGTGCCAGTCCCAGAGGCCGTCCCAGACCGCATTAAGGGCGAGGCGGAGGCGTTCCTCGCGTGCGCGGAGGGCGACCTCCTGCCCCTTCTGCGACGTCACGTCGCGCTCGACGGCCACCCATTGCATGTACGACCCGCCCGGTCCATCCACCGGAAGGATGTCCACGTCGAGCCAGAGTGGTTCGCCCTGCTTGGTGTAGTGGAGCAGTTCCTCGCGCACCCGTTCGCGGTCGCGGATGGCGCTGTCGATGCGATCGGCGGCAGCGCGGTCGGTATCGGGTCCACGCAGGATTGCGGGTGAGCGACCGATCACTTCGTCGCGGCGAAATCCGGTGGTGCGCTCGAACGCTTCGTTGACGTAGACGATTCGTGCGGCGGCGGGATCGGCGGCGGCGCCGGCGGTGATCAGCACCACGTCACCGACATGTTCCAGCGCGCGCTGCAGCACGTCGGGATCGAGATCGTCGGGATGCGGCACGCGCGCGCGTTCGGCGAACGGTCGCACGCGCAGCACGATCGAGCGGCCCCCCTCGCCCTCGCTGCCATCGTCCACCTGGGCCAGTGAGAGGTGCACGGTGACCTTGCCGCGTACGCGGTGACTCACCGTGGCGGCGCCCTGCCACTGCGTGGTGTCGAGCAGTTCGCTGCTGCGCGGCGCATTCACGTCGGCAGGCGACGGGTCGAGCAACTCCACCAGCGATCGTCCGAGCACGTCTTCGCTGCGCCAGCCGAGCACCGATTCGGCGGCGGCGGTCCAGAGCGTAATCGTGCCGTCGGTGGCCGTCACGACGACCGCATCGCCGAGTGCGACGAGTGTCTGCACCAGTTGGCCGATCTGCGGTGCCAGCGTCGTGATCGCGTCGTCGGCTTCCGATCGCCCACGGAGCGCCGCGTCATCCGTTCCCGCAGGATCGGATGCGAACGCTCGCGGTGAGGTGGCGACGGAATCGGGCATGCGCGCGGTGTGGTTCGGGACTGGCGAATGCCGCGCGGACCGCCGACGGCTCGCTGCAGAGCGAAAGTAAGTGTGCACAGCACGGTTCGTGCCCTGTGCAAGCGACGTCATGCGGGCACTTCGCGGCGGAGGGCGGGCGCGTGTACCGGTCCGGCTCGCCGGTACCGCAATGCTTCAGCGACGGCTGCGCTGCCGACCTCGGGTTCAGATGCCAGATCGGCAATCGTGCGGGCGACGCGCAGGGTGCGATGCCAGGCGCGGGCGGAGAGGCCGAGCCGTTCACTGGCATCGCGAAGGAGCGTGAGGGCGGCAGGTTGGAATGCGCCAAGGGACGTGAGCAGTCGTGGCGCCGCGGCGGCATTGAGGGCGCTGAAACGCTGCAGTTGTCGCGCGCGTGCGGCACTGACGCAGTCGCGCAACGTCGCCGACTCCGGATCGCGCGTCGCGGTGGTGAGGTCCGAGATCGGCACCGGTCCGACGGGAACGTGCAGGTCGATGCGGTCAGCGAGTGGTCCGGAGATGCGTCGCCGGTAGCGCGAGAGGGCGCGTTCGTCGCAGTGGCAGGTGATGCTGGCATGACCGGCGTAACCGCAGGGACAGGGGTTCATCGCCACCACCAGCAGCACGTCGGACGGGAAACGGATGCTGCCGGCAACGCGTGCGATGGTGACCATCCGATCCTCGAGTGGCTGCCGGAGCGCCTCGAGCGCCGACGGTCCGAGCTCCGGCAGTTCGTCGAGAAACAGCACACCGCCGTGCGCCAGGCTGACTTCACCGGGGCGTGGGCCGGTGCCGCCGCCGATCAGGCCCGCGGTGCTGACGGTGTGGTGCGGCGCGCGGAACGGTGCCAGGCGGCCGTGCAGTTGCGCGTCACTGAGTGTGCCCGCCACGCTGTGCACCGCCACCACGTCGAGGAGCTGTGCGTCGCTGAGCGGGGGCATGATGCCGGGCAATCGTCGGGCGAGCATCGTCTTGCCGGTGCCGGGCGGGCCGGTCATGGCGAGGTTGTGACCGCCCGCGGCGGCGATCAGGAGCGCCCGCTTGGCGGTGGGCTGTCCGATGACGTCGGCGAAGTCGGGGACGTCGGCGGCGTGCGGCGCGATGACTGGCGGCACATCGGCGGCTGGCAGCGAACCGCGTTGCAGCATGGCGACGAGTGCTTTCAGCGATGGTGCGGTGGCCAGCCTGACACCCGGGACCAGCGCCGCCTCGGTCACGTTCGCCGGCGGCAGCACGAGCGTGGCACCGTCACCAGTCGCGGCGAGCATCCGTGCCACCGACAGAGTGCCGCGCACCGGCCGCAATGATCCATCGAGACCCAGTTCACCGATAGCCACCAATCCGGCCACACGGTCGGCGCGCAGCTGGCCGGTGGCGACCAGAAAGCCGAGTGCGATCGGCAAGTCGTAACCGTTCCCGATCTTGCGGATGTCGGCCGGGGCGAGGGCGGCCAGGACGCGCAGTGACGGGATCCGAAAGCCGCACTCACGGAGTGCGGCCACCACGCGTTCCTTCGACTCCTTCACCACGCTGTCGGCCAACCCGACGATCGTCCACAGGGGTAGTCCCTGCGAGACGTTCACCTCGACGGTGATCGAGGTGGCGTCAATACCGAGGATCGCGGCGGATCGAAGGGAGGCAAGCACACGGACACGGTGGTGTGGCCGTGTGGTGCGGGCGAGCCGGAATCATGCGCGGATCATCGTCGTCACGCGTCGCGATGCGGCGATCACGCGACGCGACGATTTCTCAGGACTTGCCGAGCAGCTTGTAGCGGTCCGTCAGGCCATAGGACCGATCGTAGATGCTGAGCAGTTCGAAGAACCAGGTGATGGCGAGCGGGCCGAGCAGTACGCCGATCAGGCCGATGTACTCGATGCCGGCGAAGGCGCCCAGCAACGTGGTGAGCGGATGCAGGTTGCCGACGCGCCGTGAGACCATCGGGCGCATGACGTTATCCACGTTGGACACGATGACGGCGCCGAAAATCGCGAGGCCGATCGCCTGGCCGACGTGGCCGGTGGCGAAGAGGACGATTGCGCCCGGCACCCAGACCAAGGCCGATCCCACCAGCGGCAGCACGGACGCAATCGCGGTGATGGTGCCCCAGACGATCGCGTTGGGGAGGCCGAGCACGGCGAAGGCGATGCCGACCAGCATGCCCTGCGCCACGGCCACC
>JANMON010000298.1:0-2053 GCA_031369265.1 Gemmatimonadaceae bacterium
CGGAAGCGATGCTCGAAGTTCGAACCGGTGCGCAGGTTCTTCATCTTCGTCTGCACCATCGCGCGCAGGTTGCCAGGCGTGTGATGACGGAACTCGATCACGCGGCAGGGGTCGCCCTCCATCACGATCACCATCCCGCGACGAAGCTGCGTAGCCGGAACTGCCATATCAGTACATCCTCAACTCTTGGGGTCCGTTGTAGTGAACAGCCTCGGAACCTAACGGCCCGATGCGCCGGCAACGACCCCGGCCAGCGTTTCGCGCCCTGACACGGCGCTGCTGCAGGAGCGCGAACGGAATCCAGACACCGTCACGACCATTTCCGCTCAGACCTTCGGCGGGTCCCGGCGCACCCGGTCCAGCACCCCTCGGATCGCCGGCCAGACGTTCCGCGCCGCCTTCGCCGCCCCCTCCTTCGTGGGGTGGATGCCGTCCGCTTGGTTGAGTGACGCGATCCCGGCCACGCCGTCCAGCAGGAACGGTGTCAGCGTCGCGCCAGCCGCCTGCGACACCTCCGGGAACACCCCCTGAAACCCGCGCGCGTACGCCCCACCCATGTTCGGCGGGGCCTGCATCTGCACCACCACGATCTCGGCCGACGGATGCGCCGCCCGCACCTTGGTCACGATGCCGGTCAGGTTCCGGCGCAGGTCGTCGATCGAGAGCCCGCGTAGCCCGTCATTGGCCCCAGTCTCGATCACCACCACGTCAGCCGAGTCCTTCAGCAGCCAGTCGGCGCGACGGAGCGCACCAGCGGACGTCTCCCCGCTGAGTCCGGCATTCTGGAGGCGGACCGGGTAGCCCAGCGAGTCGGCGATCAGGGCGATCTGGCCCGGCCACGCCTCCACCGGGTCGGGGAGGCCGAGGCCAGCGGTGAGGCTGGTACCGATGAACAACATTCGGGTGGGCGCCGAGATGGGCACACGGCCGGGGTCCACCGAACTTCCCGGGGGCAGCGGCGTTTGAGTACTGACCGCCGAACCGGCTACCGTTGAGTCACGCGCACCCTCACCGGGCCGATTGTCGGATTGTGCCTGGGTGCCGCCGCCACAACCATGCAGGACGCCGAGCACCGCCACGGCGACACCACGCCGCGCCAGACGCCGTACGCTGTCCTGTCTCTCACTTCCCTGCTGCTCACGCATGTCTGACACCGGTTTGACGTCTGCCCGCCGCGCCACGCCCATGCTCGCGGTCCGCAACCTGACGAAGGAATATCGCAGTGGCGGTGGTGCGCTGGCGGTCCTGCGCAATGTGTCGTTCGACGTCGCCGCCGGCGAGACACTCGCCATCGTCGGGCCGTCCGGCAGTGGCAAGACCACGCTCCTTGGCCTGCTGGCCGGTCTGGATACACCGACCACCGGCGCGGTGCTCCTCGACGGCACCGACCTGGCCGGCCTGGACGAGGATGCACGTGCGCGGCTCCGTGGCGACCGGGTGGGCTTCGTGTTCCAGAGCTTCCAGCTGGTGCCGACGCTGACCGCGCTCGAGAACGTGCAGGTGCCGCTGGAGCTGCGCGGTGTGGGCGACAGCGGTGCACGCGCCAAGGACCTGCTGGAACGCGTTGGTCTCGGTCACCGCCTGGATCATTTCCCGACCCAGCTCTCCGGTGGTGAACAGCAGCGCGTGGCGATCGCGCGCGCCTTCGTGAACCGGCCGCGCGTGCTCTTCGCCGACGAACCCACCGGCAACCTCGATGGCGCCACCGGCGCACGCATCGTGGAGCTGCTGGAGCAGCTCAATCGCGAGGATGGCACCACCATCGTGCTGGTCACGCACGACCCGGCACTCGCGACGCGCCTCGGTCGCAGAATCAGTCTCGCGGTTGGTCTCGTGATCGAAGACACCGGCGCGCCGGAACCGGAAGTCACTGAGGCGGTCGCGTGACGGTTCCCGTCCTCGGTCCGCGTTTCCCGTGGCGCCGGTTGCCGTCGCTGGCGTGGAAGGAGAGCCGCACCGCACGTCGTCGCCTGCTGCTCTACATGTCGTCGATCGCGCTCGGCGTCGCAGCCCTCGTGGCCATCGACTCGTTCGCCGACAACCTCACGCGATC
>JANMON010000270.1:0-6766 GCA_031369265.1 Gemmatimonadaceae bacterium
TGCAATAACTCATGACGTCGCCGGTGGTGTACCCTACCGACGACGCGCCGAGCACGAGACCGTTCGCCCAGCTCCACACGTCGTGGCCGATGCCCGAGATGGTGCCCGCCACTCCAGCGTAGAGCGTGTCGATCGGAGCCACGGCATTACAACCCGGCGCGTGCAGGCGCCCGAAGTTGTGTCCGAGTTCATGCGCCAGCGTTCCTTGCGCGAAGGCCGCGTCCACGCCCTCGGACAGTCCGAGACCGACGCCCGTGCGGCTGGCCGGGCCCACATCGGTTGGCAGAGCCGGGATATAGCCGTATCCGCCGTAGATCGACGTTGTATAGCCCGACGGTCGCGAGACCACACCATACCAATACTCGTCCTGCGCGGCGCTGGCCATGCGCGCGACATCCACGTCCGCGAGCACCGTCTGCCAGAATCCACGGTCTCCGCCAAGTGGCGCCGTGCCGAAGCTGGCCCGCGTGATCACCGGTGATCCCACCGACACGCTGATCCCGCGCGCCGGGACGATCTGTCGCGCCAGTCGCACGTACGATTCCGCATTCGCCTCGGTCACGACGCCGGCAAGGTCACCGTGCAGCGCGAGAATCACCGGAACGATCCGCACACGCAGCGGCGGCACAGCCACCGTCACCAGCGGCGCAGGCGCCGCGGCGGGCAGCAGGTTGTCGGTGCGCGTGGAATCCGGACGTGTCTGCGCCGGGTCGAGAAGCACCTGCCATGACACATCGCTGTGCACCAGCGACGCCGGCACGAGAAACTCCGCGCTGGCCGTCGCGAGCGATCGTACCTGACTCAGCACGCCGCCGCTGCGCGTCGTGTCGGTATGCACGATCACACCTCCGCGGAACAGCCGCAGCACCACCGGCACCTCCTCCACGCTCTCACGACTGCGGGTAATGAGCACCTTTGCCGCAGCGGGCACACCAGCGATGAGCGGCAGCGACGCAGCGTCGTCCTGCACCACCTGCGTGAACACCACCTGTTCGAGGCGCAGGTTGGCGCCGTCACCTGCGCCCGGACCGACAATCGGCTTCGGATCACCGCCGCCGCATGCGGCCAGCAGCGTGCAGGTCGCAGTCCGCGCGACGCATCGCTGGGCACGGCGGTAGCGCATAAACATGTGCATGCCAGTGAATGTATCGCGTCGCGTCGCCGAATCGTTGACCGTTGGCACGCCGGCCGTGACATCATCCGATGTAGTGACGCTCTCGCAGCTCGTATGGGTGACAGTGCACTCAAATGTGCTCAGTTAAGTGCACTGTCACCGATACGACACAGAGACGAGACCAAACCAGCGCCGAAACAGATGATGCATGACGATCGAGATCGGAATGCCGCAGTACAAGTAGATCACGCCGAGCCGCTGGCCGCTCAGCAGCATGGCACCGCCAAGGCAGGGCACCGAGCATCGCCACGAGCACAACCAAGGCGCGTCCACCGGCGAGTAGGGAACGCCACAGTGTTTGCGAGAAGCTCGCATTGCTCGTACCGCGTGATGACGCCAACGACGAATGACACGGTTCTCGCAAAGCGGCGTCGATCCGTCCACCACGAAACCGATGGAAACCGGTGACAGTGCATCCCATGCTGGGCCATGGAACGCACTGTCACCGATTTGAAGGCACTCGCGATGCAATGCGCCGCTCAACGGGATTCCACCTCACGCCCCCACCGCCGCCCCCTCCTCACTCGCCCGCACCAGACCCGCGTAATACTCATCCCGGATACCCAGCGCGTTCACCTCGCACATCGACACCAGCTCCCCGTTGATCGGCACGTGGAACACACACTGCGCCAGCCGCGCCTGCCCTTCGTCGGTGTGCAACTCGTCCTTGCTCATGAAGTGATGGCTCACGATCACCAGCGGCTGCACCTTCAGTCGGCCTGACAGCAGGTCGCGCAGCGCCCGCACCGGATGCCCCGGATCGAGCCGATCAAGCCAGTGCCAGAAGTAGCCGGGCAGCTTGCGCAGCACGAACCCCGGAGCCTTCGCAGCCATGCCGAGGGCGCGTGCGATCGCGGTGCGCGTCGTATCGGTCTTGAAGCTCACGCCACCGAAGCGCTGGAAGAACTCGTCCACCGTGGCCGCGTGCGGCGCGTCGGCGCTGGGACGCAGGGCATGGAACACCGGCGGCTGGCCTTCACGATGCGCCACCAGGCCGTGCAGGATGCGGTTGCACGATGGATGCCCGAACCACACCTGCGATTTGAGCAGCGACTCTGCCTTCCTGCGATCACCGCCGGTGAGCGCGAACGCGATCCGCCACCACAGCGCCTCACCCGTCACGCCACCGCCGAAACCGTCCTCGGTGCGGCCCACCTGCGCGATCGGCTGGAAGCTGATCATGCGGAACACCCGCTGCCCGCCGGTCAGCCAGGTCATCACGTCGTGCACGCCATCCAGGTTGTCGCGGGTGACGGTCATGGTGGTGGCAGCGCGCAGTGTTCGGCCGGTGCGCTGCTGCGCGTCGGTCAGCAGCTGCACGAACTCGTCGCGTAACGGATTGAGCTGCGCTTCCGACGTGGGATTGCGATAGGCCGAGCCCACGCGGCCGCGCTGCGTGGTGTCCACGTGGATGCTCACCTCCACCAGTTCGCCTTCGGTGAGGTAGCGCTCCAGCAGTCCCGGGCGGCGGCGGAACGAGTCGCCGTGCGTCATCAGCATCGGCACCAGCTCCAGCGAATGCGCGTACTGCAGCAGGTCGATCACCTCCTCCGGCGGCCGCAGCGTCACCTCGCCATCGGTGATCTGCAGGTTGCCGTCCGGACCGAGGGTAGGCCGCAGCACGCGCATCTGCGCCTTGATGGCCTCCACCGGCTGCGCCGGGATCTTGTTGGCAGCCTCGCCGAGGTAGCAGCCGCGGCAGGCGAAGTCGCAGCGCGGCATGGCGCCGATGGTCGCGCCGCAGCCATTCCCCTGTACACCCAGCATCTGCTCGCTGGTGCGCAGCGCGTCCGGCAGCGCGTCCCAGTTCCGCGCCAGCAGCGCCCGCGATTCCGCCCGCACCGGACTGGCCAGCACCTCGAGCACTCGACGCGGCGGACGGGCAGACGGGACGGGTGCGGGCATGACCGGCAATGTTGAGGTTCGCTTCCACGGCCGACCGCATCCCGGTGCCGCGCGAAGTTCTCAACCGCTACGCCCTCCCGCCCGTTCCGGATCTGCCAGCCCCACCCATTCCGATACTTCCGCTCCTAAAGCGCAAGGGCGCCGCAGGGTGCGGTCGTGCTCCACCCGGGCCTTCGCCGCGCGCGCGCAGTTCCCAAAGTCCCACCGCCGTCCAATGCGGAGCTTTCGCCGCGCGGTAGTGGACCATATGCACCCCCGCGATCCCCCCGCGTCCCCCGCGTAAACACTTTTCCGATGCCAGTAGAACGAGCGGAGCCCGCCCAGCGAACCAGCGGTAGCTTGAAGCATGCCGCGTAGAGCTCCGACGACCACGACTGAACTACTCGACGCCCTCAGCACCCCCAGCGAAGCACTGGTGCAGATGTTCGCTACGCTCGACGGGCCGCTCACCGTGCTCGGCGCCGGCGGCAAGATGGGACCGTCGCTGACCCTGATGGCCCGCCGCGCGATGGACCTCGCCGACAATGGCCGTCGCCGCGCCGTGATCGCCGTCTCGCGCTGGTCGGACGCCACCGTCGCGCAACAGCTGGATGACGCCGGCGTCCAGGTCGAGACCTTCGACCTCCGATACCGCAGCAACGTGGAGAACCTGCAGTACACACCAAACGTGATCTTCATGGCCGGCCAGAAGTTCGGCACCGGCGGCAATCCCGCCGACACGTGGCACATGAACACCATCGTCCCCGCCTGGTGCGGCGAACACTTCGCCGGGGCCACGCTGGTGGTGTTCTCCACCGGCAACGTCTATCCGCTCACGCCGGCCAGCGCTCACGGCGCCAGCGAATCCACACCCCTCGCGCCGGTCGGCGAATACGCCATGAGCTGCCTCGGTCGCGAACGCGTCATGACCGCACTCGGCACCTGGAATCGCTCACCCGTCGCGCTGTACCGGCTCAACTACGCCTGTGCACTCGCCTACGGCGTGCTCACCGACCTCGCGGTGAAGGTGCGTGACGGCGTGCCGATCGACGTCACGATGGGCGCCGTGAACGTGATCTGGCAGCGCGACGCCAACGACATCGCGCTGCGCCTGCTCACGCATGCGGCAGTGCCCGCGGTGCCCGTCAACGTCACCGGCCTCGAGGTGCACCGCGTTCGCGCGCTCGCCACCGCACTCGGCGAACGCCTTGGCATCGCGCCGCAGTTCACCGGCACCGAAGCCCCCGATGCGTTGCTCTCCGATGCCCGCGCGCTGCGTGAGCGCTTCGGCGACACGCTCGACCTTTTGCCGCTCGAGACACTGCTGGACTGGACCGCCGAGTGGGTGCGCGACGGGCGGCCGCTGCTCGGCAAGGCCACCAGGTTCGAGGTGCGTGACGGCACGTTCTGAGCGTACCGGATTGGGATCAATCAGCGGTGGCGCGTCCTGCCGACTCGCCAGTGACGCTGCCGTCAATGCGCGCCCGGCAGCGCGGCACGCGGAAGTACCGCGATTGTGTCACGAATCATCTCAAGTCGTGCCATGTCGTTATGGTAGTATCAGCCGGCTGGCGAGACGCCCCGGATCGATATCCCGCACCAGGAGCCGATCGACGTGAACGTTCGCCAGCACCTGCTCGCCGGCCAGGTGATTCCAGCCCATCCGCTGGCCCTGACTGCCGCCCGGACGCTGGATGAACGTGCGCAGCGCGCCCTGACCCGCTACTACATGGCCGCCGGCGCCGGTGGCATCGCAGTCGGCGTGCACACCACGCAGTTCGCGATCCGTCGCGTGGGCCTGTATCACCCCGTGCTGCAGCTCGCGATCGACACCGCCAACGCCTCGCTGGCCGCCGCACCGCGACCCTTCGTGCGCATCGCCGGTGTGGTCGGTGATACACCACAGGCCATCAGCGAAGCGGCCATCGCCCGCAACCTGGGCTACGACGCCGCGCTGCTCTCGCTGGGCGGGTTGGACGACCACGACGAGCGCGCACTGCTCACGCACTGCCGCAACGTGGCCGACGTGATGCCGATCATCGGCTTCTACCTGCAGCCGGCGGTGGGCGGGCGGGTGCTGTCGTACCGCTTCTGGCGCGACCTGGCCGAGGTGCCGCAGCTGATCGCGGTGAAGATCGCGCCGTTCGACCGCTATCGCACGCTTGACGTAATCAGGGCGATGGTGGCCGCCGGTCGTGACGACGTGGCGCTCTATACCGGCAACGACGACGCGATCGTGGCCGACCTCACCACGCCGTTCCCGGTGCGCCGGCACGGCCAGGCCGCGACCACACGCATCGTCGGCGGATTGCTGGGCCAGTGGGCGGTATGGACGCGGCGCGCGGTGGAGCTGCTCTCGCGCATCAAGGCGCTGGGTGATTCACCGCTCGCGCCGAGCATCCTCACCGAAGGCGCCGAGCTGACCGACGCCAACGGTGCGATCTTCGATTCGCTGCATCGTTTTGCCGGCTGCATCCCCGGCATCCACGAGATCCTGCGCCGCCAGGGCCTGCTGCGCGGCACTTGGACGCTCGACCCGCGTGAGACGCTCAGCCCTAGACAGACCGACGAGCTGGATCGCGTCACGCAGTCGTATCCGTGGCTCACCGACGACGCGTTCGTGGCCGAGCACCGCGAGAGCTGGCTCACGCCGTAGCCGCGTGATGGGTCAGGCCGAGGCGGCGCCGTCGCGCAGGGCACGCCAGGCACGCAGTGAGGTCAGCGCATCGTCGAGCGAGAGCTGGGCCGTCTCGACCAGACCCTCGATCACCGCCACGCGCAGCGCCGCGTCGTTGGCATCGTCGGTATCGGTGGGGCCGTCCAGCATGGTCAGCGGATCGGGCGGCACCAGCAGGCCGGCGCGGATCAGTTCACGCATCGCGCGCGGGGCCGCATCCTCCAGCCACGGCGCCACCACGTAGCGATGCCGCTCGGTGCGGAGAAGCACCACGTCCACGAAGCGCCGGTCGCGACCCAGCCACACGCGCTGGCCGAGCCGGGTGCAGTGGGCGGTGAAGCGCCGGGCACCGATGTAGAACGTGCCGCCGATGGGCACCGAATCCGGGACGGTTGCGAAGACGAGCGATGACATGTTCCGGAGTGTCGTCCGGAGATGAGCCGGAGATAACATTTCCCTGCGCTGGCCGCGCCCGCCGCCCAGTCCGCACCGCGCCCGCGCGCCGCCCGGGCAGTATCCTGCGACGCAACGGCTCCTGCGGAGGGGGCGTAGTCAGTCGGCTCCGGACATCACTCCCCAATCGTCACCATGTCACGTCATCTGCGCGTCCTCCTCGCCTCGTCGCTCCTCGGCCTGTCACCGCTGCTGGCACAGCCAACGACGCCCGCTGCCTCCGCCGCGCCCTCGGCCGGGCTGCCGACCATCGCTGCCCGCACCAACGGGCTGGTGAAGCGTGACGGCCTGTTCCCCCTGTACTGGGACGAACGCACCGGCAAGCTCTTTCTCGAGATCCCGCAGATGGACGCGGAGTTCATCTACTTCACGTCCTTGCCGTGGGGCGTGGGCTCCAACGACATCGGCCTCGATCGCAACCAGCTCGGTCGCGAACGCTTGGTGACGTTCACCCGCAGCGGACCGCGCGTGCTGCTGATCGAGAAGAACTCGAACTTCCGCGGCGTGACCAGCGACGCGCGTGAGGCGCGCGGCGTGGAAGAGAGCTTCGCCCGCAGCGCCGTCTTCGGCTTCACGGT
>JANMON010000051.1:0-18589 GCA_031369265.1 Gemmatimonadaceae bacterium
AGCGACGCAAGGCGTACAAGAGCCATATCCTGACCAAGAAGTCCCAGAAGCGGAAGCGCAACCTCCGCAAGGGCACGATCATCGAAACCAACGGGGAGGCGAAGCGCATGCGTCGTCTCATCCAGGCTTAAGGAGGAACCGAGATGCCTCGCGTACGCAGTAATCCGGTCCGCCTGAAGCGGAAGAAGCAGATCATGAAGGCCGCGCGCGGTGCATTCGGCGCGCGCAGCAAGACGTGGAAGGCCGCCAAGGAGACCGTCGAGCGTGGCTGGCGCTATGCCTACCGCGACCGCAAGAACAAGAAGCGCGAGTTCCGTCGCCTCTGGATCATGCGTATCAACGCCGCCGCCCGTCAGCACGACATGTCGTACAGCGTCTTCATCAGTGGCCTCGAGAAGTCGGGCATCGAGATCGATCGCAAGATCCTCGCGGAGCTCGCCGTCAACGATCCGGCGGCCTTCGCTGCGATCGCTGAACAGGTCCGCACCGCGCTCACCGCGGCGTGACGGTTGGCCGGGTTGTTCCCGGCTCCCTGATCCGCTTGCTTCGTGCGGCGGCAGTGTGACCATGTGTCCACTGCCGCCGTTTGCGTTCCCCGACTCTCTTCCTTCCGGATCGTCCGCCGGTGACCACTCTCGCTGACCTCCTCACGCGCGCCGATGCGATTGCGCGCGACGGGACGGCGCTCATCCACGCGGCCACTTCGCGCGAGGCGCTCGACGCCGCGCGCGTCGCGCTGCTCGGCCGAAAGCAGGGCCAGCTCACGTCGCTGATGGCCATGCTCACCGCACTGCCGGCCGAGGATCGTCGCGCCGCAGGTGCCGCCGTCAATGCCACCAAGCAGACGCTCGAACTCACCTTCGACAGCGCCGAACAGGCGCTTGGCCCGAAAGCGGATGCATCGCGACCCGGCGACCTCACCATGCCAGGTCGCGAGTCGTGGATCGGGGCAGTGCATCCCGTGTCGGCCGTCATCGACGAGATCTCGGCCATCTTCCGCGAGCTGGGCTTCACGATCGCCCTCGGCCCGGAAGCCGAGACGGAGTGGTACAACTTCGGCGCGCTGAACTTCCCGCCCGACCACCCGGCGATGGAAGCGCACGACACGCTCTACCTCACCGACGACACGCTCCTGCGCACACACACCTCGCCGGTGCAGGTGCGCACGCTGCAGGCGCACACGCCGCCGATCCGCATTCTCTGCCCGGGCAACGTGTTCCGTCGCGATTTCTTCGACGCCACACATGCCCCGAGCTTCATGCAGATCGAAGGACTCTGCATCGACGAAGGCATCAGCTTCGTGGACCTCAAGGCCACACTGAGCGAGTTCGCACGCCGCTTCTATTCGGGCTCGAGCACGGTGCGGCTGCGTCCGAGTTTCTTCCCGTTCGTGGAACCCGGCGCCGAGATGGACGTCGAGGTGGACCTCGGCGATGGCAAGGGCAAGCGCTGGGTCGAGATTCTCGGCTGCGGGATGGTGCACCCCAACGTGCTGGATGCCGCCGGCATCGACAGTGAGAAGTACAGCGGCTGGGCCTTCGGCATGGGACCCGCACGCATCGCCATGTCGCGGCACAAGCTGCCGGACATCCGCCTGTTGTACGATTCCGACGTTCGTTTCCTGGAGCAGTTCGCCCGATGATCGTTTCGCACGAATGGCTGCGCGGGTTTGCGCCGCACGACAAGAGCGCGCACGAGATCGGCGAACTGCTCAACGATCACGCGGTGACCCTCGATGGACTGGAGTCACTGCGTCGCGACATCGCGCCGATCGTGGTGGGACTGGTGGTGGAGCAGGCGCCGCATCCCGACTCCGATCACCTGTCGATCACCAAGGTGGACGACGGCAGTGGCACGCTGCTGGACGTGGTCTGCGGCGCACCGAACGTGACCGCCGGCGTGAAGTATCCGTTCGCGCGCAGTGGCACCACCATGCCCGACGGCCTGCTGATCCAGAAGCGCAAGATCCGCGGACACACGTCGAATGGCATGCTCTGTTCGGCGCGCGAATTGAAGCTCAGCACCGAGCATGACGGCATCCTCGCACTGACGACTGACGCGGCACCGGGCACACCGATCCTCGAGGTCCTGGGCGACCTCGGCGACTCGCAGCTGAATCTCGACGTGTTGCCGAATCGCCCCGACCTGCTCTCGCATCGTGGCATGGCGCGCGAAGTGAGCGCGCTGCTCGGTGTGCCGATGGCACTGGCGGACCTCTCGCAGGGGGAATACGACGTGGCCGCGGCTGCGCCGGTCGTGCAGGGTGACACCGAGGCGTCGATCGATGGCGTCACGGTGCGGCTCGAGGACACGGAGAGCTGCCCGCGTTACCAGGCAGTGGTGATTCGCGGCGTGACGATCGGACCGAGCCCCGATTGGCTGCGGGAGCGGCTCGAGGCGGTGGGTTCGCGGTCGATCAACAACGTGGTGGATGCCACCAACTACATCCTGCTTGGCCTCGGCCAGCCGGTGCACGCCTTCGACCTGCACAAGCTCGCCGATCAGACGATCGTGGTGCGACCCAGTCGCGCTGGTGAGACGCTGGTGACGCTGGATGGCACCGAGCGCACGATCGCTCCCGGCACCACCATGATCTGCGATGCGGCGCGTCCGGTGGCGCTGGCGGGGGTGATGGGTGGTCGTGACAGCGAAGTCACCGAGTCCACCACCGACATCCTGCTGGAAGTGGCCAACTTCTCGCCGCGTTTCGTGCGCCGGGTGCGGAAGGCCGTGGGGCTGATCACCGATGCCAGCTATCGCTACGAACGCGGTATCGACGATGCGTCGTCGCCGGATGCGGCGCTGCATTGCGCGGCACTGATCGCGCGCGTTGCGGGTGGCAGCATCACGGCCCGCCTGGTCGTCGGTGCCACGCCGGTGCCGCGCGCAGCTGTCGCGCTGCGTCCCTCGCGCGTGACGAAGCTGCTCGGCGACGGCGTACCGACGCCGGAGATCACGCAGCTGCTGCGTGCACTGGGTTGCACAGTCGTCGTCAGCGCGGACGATGAACTGCAGGTGAGGCCGCCGTCGTGGCGGCAGGACCTGCTGCTCGAGGTGGACCTGATCGAGGAAGTGGTGCGCTGCCGCGGCTTCGACATGGTGTCGGACGAGCTGCGCGCGTTCCGTCCGGGCACGGTGCACGATCACCCGCTGCACCTGGCCGAGTTGCGGGTGCGTGATCACCTGGTGGGGCGCGGGCTGTATGAGACGCGCCCGATGCCGTTCACGAAGGACGCGACCTCGGGCACGCGGGTGCGCAATCCGCTGGCCGAGGACGAGCCGTACCTGCGTGCATCGATCCTCGACACTCTGGCTCGTCGCGCGGAGTACAACCTGAATCGCATGGAAGGCGACATCCGGCTCTTCGAGGTCGGGCATGTCTTCCTGCCGTCGATGGACCGGCTGCCGCGTGAGGAGGTGCGCGTCGGTGCGCTGCTGCTCGGCAAGCGTCGTCCGCCGCACTTCACCGATCCCGATCCGACCTCGTTCGACGCCTGGGACGCCAAGTCCCTCGCCGAATCGCTGGCGCGCGTAGCGTTTCCGGGCGCACAGGTGGCGTTGCTCCCTGCCGCGCAGGGTGCGCTCTGGCGCATTGCGGTGGACGGCGCCGACGTGGGTCAGGTGACGGCCGTGGCACTCGACCGACCGGTGTGGGCCTCGGACGCGTTCGGCATCGAGATCACGCTCGGTCGGATGCCGTCGGAGGATGTGGCGGCGGTGGGCGCACATGCGCCGGACGCTGGTACGGCTCGCTCGCCTTCCGTGGCGCACGTCGTGTATCGTACCATCCCGGTGATGCCCGCTGCAGGATTCGACCTTGCGTTGGTGCTGCCGAGTGGCGTGAGTGCAGCGGACGTGGAGTCGGTCCTTCGGCGCGAGAGCGGTGAATTGCTGGAGTCGGCCCAGGTGTTCGACGAGTACCGGGGCGACCGATTGCCGGCAGGCATGCGCAGCGTGGGGTGGCGCCTCCAGTTCCGGCATCCGGAGCGCACCCTGCGCGACAAGGAGCTCGACGGCCGGCGAAGCAAGCTCGTCTCCGCATTGCAGCGTGAATTGGGGGTAACTGTCCGTGGTTGATCAACGTGGGCTGGTCATCGATGCTGCAGAGGAGATCACGGCACTCGTCCGGGCACTGGGCGAGGAGCTGGCGACCTTCCGACAGCGGGCGCTCAAGGCCGAGGCGCGTGTGAAGGAACTGGAGTCCGCCGGCGGTGCCGACCTCGTGGACCTGACGCGTCGGATCACGGAACTCGAGGCCGAGAACCAGACCCTGCAGGGCCGCATCGAGATGGCCACCGAGCGGACCGAGGGACTGCTGGATCGGGTGCGGTTCACCCGGCAGCAGACCGAAAGCGCCGGAGATTCCCGATGAGCGACGGCTACGTGCCGGTGAAGGTGTCAGTGGCCGGTGAGGAGGTCACGATCCGGTCGGAGCAGCCGGCCGAACATTCGGTGGCTGTGGCGCGACACGTGGACTTGTCGATCCGGCGGATTCAGGAGCAGTCTCCCTTGGTGGATACCGGCAAGGCGGCGATCCTGGCGGCGCTCCAGATCGCTGACGAACTCTTCCGTACGCGTGCCGATGCGGAACGAGGCACCGAACGGCTCGAAGTGACGATGGACGAGATCCGTCGCATGCTGCCGCCAGCCAAGCGGACCGTCGGGCGCTGACTCGGCGGGCCGGGTGCCAGTCCGTTGCCTCCGGCTGATCGGCCCGGTACCTTGGCAGGGTCGCCCGATGCGCACGTAGGTGCGTGTCCCTGCTTGGGTTAGCCGTGTTCACCGCACGCCTTCGGGCCTGTGGCATGACACCGCCGGCCTACCGGGGACAAGCCTGCTGTGCGGCATCGCCGGGGCTCCCAAAGACCGCGGCTCGTCCGCGCTGGAGATATAGATCGTGTCGCAGACCATTCTCTCGGCCGCACTGGGCGCGATCGCGCTCGTCGCGGCCGGTTTGTCGTTCGTGCTGGGCCGCAAGCAGGGCGCGTCGGCTGAACTTTCACGGCAACAGGCCTCGCGTACCACGGCCGACGAGGAACGCCGCCGGTTGATCGGGGACGGCGAGCGGGAGGCGGAATCGCTGCGCAAGGCGGCGGTGCTGTCGGGCAAGGAAGAAGTCATGAAGCAGCGCGAGACCTGGGAGACCGAGGCGCGCAAGCGGCGTGACGAGTTGGTGTCCGAAGAGCGGAAGCTGGTCGAGCGCGAGACAGGCCTGGAGCGGCGCGCGGAAGCGGTCGAGACGCGCGACCGAGAGCTCGGCAAGCGCGCCAGCGAGATGGGCCGCCGCGAGAAGCAGGTGTCTGACCGGCACACGGAACTGGAGCAATTGCTCGCCAGCGAACGGTCGCGTCTCGAGACCCTTGCCGGCCTGACGGCCGCCGAAGCCAAGCTGGAACTGATCCGCCGACTGGAGGAGGAGGCACACGCCGACGCCGCCAACCGCCTGCGCGAGATCCGCGAGTCGGCCCGCCGCAACGCCGACCGCGAGGCGAAGAAGATCGTGGCGCTGGCGATCCAGCGTATCGCCGCCGAGCACACGGCCGAGACCACAGTCTCCGCCGTGTCGCTGCCCAACGACGAGATGAAGGGCCGGATCATCGGACGCGAGGGTCGCAACATTCGCGCGTTCGAGCTGGCCACCGGTGTGGACGTGATCATCGACGACACGCCGGACACGGTGGTGGTGAGCTGTTTCGACCCGGTGCGGCGCGAGGTCGGGCGCCTGGCCCTCGAGAAGCTGGTGGCCGACGGGCGGATCCATCCGGGCCGGATCGAGGAGGTGGTCGCCAAGTCGAAGAAGGAAGTCGAGGTGGCGATCGTCGAGACCGGCGAGACCGCGGCCTACGAGGCCGGGGTGGCGGGGCTGCACCCGGAAATCATCAAGCTGATCGGCCGCATGAAGTGGCGGACCAGTTACGGCCAGAACATCCTGTCGCACTCGGTCGAGGTGGCCTGGCTGGCCGGCATCATGGCTGCCGAGTTGGGCCTCGACGTGGCGATGACCAAGCGCGCCGCGTTGTTGCACGACATCGGCAAGGTGCTGACGCACGAACACGAAGGCACCCATGTGCAGCTGGGCGTGGAAGTGGCCACCCGGTACGGTGAAAATCCGCTGGTGGTGAACGCCATCGCGGCGCATCACGACGACGTGCCGCACGAGACGGAGATGAGCGTGCTGGTGCAGGCCGCCGACGCCATCAGCGGCTCGCGGCCGGGCGCACGTCGTGAGGCGTTCGAGACCTACGTCAAGCGCCTCGAAGGGATCGAGAAGATCGCGTCGAGCTATCGCGGGGTGGAGCGCGTGTTCGCGATCCAGGCCGGCCGCGAGGTGCGCGTGATCGTGACGCCCGACCAGGTGGATGATGTGCGCATGCAGACGCTGACCGAGGAAATCGCCCGTCGCATCGAGGCCGAACTGCAGTATCCCGGCCAGATCCGTGTGGTGGCCATCCGCGAGACGCGCACGGTGGACTATGCCCGCTGAGTTGATGGATGGTATCGCCGTCGCACGCGCCATTCGCGACGAGGTGGCGGACGCGGTGCGCGTGCAGAAGGCGCGCGGTGTCGTGCCGGGGCTGGCAGTGGTGCTGGTCGGTGAAGATCCGGCCAGCACGGTGTACGTGCGCAACAAGGGCCGCGCCTGCGAGGAAGCCGGGATGCACTCGGTGACCATCCGCCTCGCTGCCGACACGTCGCAGGCCGAACTGCTGGCGGTGGTGGATCGCCTGAACGCCGATCCCGCCATCCACGGCATGCTGGTGCAGATGCCGTTGCCGAAACAGTGCAACGCCGATGAAGTGATTCGTCGCATCGATCCGGCCAAGGACGTCGATGGATTCCATCCCATCAACGCCGGCAAGCTGATCATCGGCGAGAAGGATGGCTTTGCGCCGTGCACTCCCGCTGGCGTGATGGAATTGCTGAAGCGCTACGCGGTGCCGACCGCCGGCGCCGAGGTGGTGATCGTGGGCCGGTCGAACATCGTGGGCAAGCCGATGGCGAGTTTGCTGATGCAGCCCGGGGTGGACGCGACGGTGACGATCTGTCACAGCCGCACGCGTGACCTGCCGATGCATACGCGTCGCGCCGACATCCTGATCGCCGCCATCGGCCGCCCGAAGTTCGTCACGGCCGAGATGGTGAAGCCGGGTGCGACGGTGATCGACGTGGGGATCAATCGCGTCGATGAGCCGCGTGCGAAGAACGGCTACGTACTGGCCGGCGACGTGGATTTTGCCTCGGTGCGTGAGGTCGCAGGCAAGCTGACGCCGGTGCCGGGAGGTGTCGGGCCGCTGACGATCGCGATGCTGCTCAAGAGCACCCTCGTCGCCGCGGCGCGGGTACCGGTCGCGTGAGCGAGGTGCAGGGCAACTGGTTCGACGACCCATCGCCGACGGCGTATCCGGGTGAGTCGCCCGAGACGGCACTGGCCATCACCACGCTCACGCGTGCCACCAAGGACGTGATCGAGGGTGCGTTCACGCCGCTCTGGGTGCGTGGCGAAATCAGTGACTTCAAGGCCCATCGCAACGGGCATTGGTACTTCTCGCTGCGCGACGCGGAGTCGCGCGTGCGCTGTGTGATGTGGCGCGGTGACGTGCAGCGAGCACCGACGCGACCCAGCGACGGCATGCTGGTGACGGCGTTCGGCCAGATGACCGTGTACACCACCGGTGGTGACCTGCAGCTGCGTGTGACGCGCCTGGGCGCCGAGGGTGATGGGCTCTGGCGCAAGGCGCTGGAGGAGACGCTGACGCGCCTGCGGAACGACGGCCTTCTGGACGAGCAGCGCAAGCGTCCCTTGCCGCGGTTGCCGAAGGTGGTGGCGGTGATCACCAGCCCCGATGGTGCCGCGTTGCAGGACATCCGTGCCGTGGCCGCGCGCCGCTGCGCCAGTGTGCAGCTGGTGCTGGTCCCGGCCAAGGTGCAAGGCGAGGGCACCGCTGAAGAGCTGGTGCGCGCGCTGGGATGGATCGCACGGTGGGGCGGCGCCGACGTGGTGATCATCGGGCGTGGCGGTGGCGCGCGCGAAGATCTGTGGGCCTTCAACGACGAGCGCGTGGCGCGCGCGGTGGCGTCATGCGCGGTGCCAGTGATCTCGGCGGTGGGCCACGAGGTGGATACGACGGTGGTGGACCTGGTGGCCGACGTGCGTGCCGCGACACCCTCGGCAGCGGCGGAAGCCGCGGTGCCGGATCGGGACGCGCTGCTGCGCGAAGTGGCCTCGCTGCGGGGACGGCTGGTGTCGTCCACCACGCGGCTGGTGCAGCGTCGCCGGCAACTGGTATCCGGGGTGGGAGGCCGCTTCGCGGCCGGCGCGCGTGGGCTGGCGGCGCTGGAACAGGCGCGCCTGCGAGCTTTCGGTGCGGCGATGGCCACGCACGTGCGTCGCTCGGTGCAGCGGAAACACGCACAGGTCGATCGGCTGACGCCCGCGCTTCAGGCGTTTGCCACGACCGCGCTGGCACCGCGGCATGCCGCGCTGGAAGCGCTGGCCGGACGGCTCGACGCCCTCAGCCCGCTGGCCACGCTGGGACGCGGGTACGCCGTGGCGCGATCGCTGCAAGGCACGGCGATGGCGAGCGTGACGGATTTCCAGCCGGGGCAGCCGTTCGACGTGCTGCTGGCCGACGGTGCGGTACGGGCCATGGCAACCGCGCGACGCTCTGGCGCGCCTCTGGATGCCGTGACAGGATTGCGGGAGGGGGCTTCGGATGACGTATGAAGAATCGGTGCAGCGGCTGCAGGCCATCGTGAGTGAACTGGAAGGCGACCGCCTGCCGCTGGCGCAGGCGCTGGCCCTGTTCGAGGAAGGAGTCGCGCGCCTGCGCGAGGCCACGGCGGCGTTGTCCGAGGCCGACACTCGCGTACAACTGCTGGTGGAATCCATCGACGGGAGCCTGGCCGTTGCCGATCAACGCAGCTGAAGCCCCCGACCTCACCTTCCGCGCCGAACGCGCGGCGGTGGCGTCGGCGTTGACGGGTTTCTGTGACACGTACCTCGGCGACGCGCCGGGTGCCGTGGGTGCCGCCATCCGCTACAGCCTTCTCGGCGAAGGGAAGCGGCTGCGGGCGGTGCTGGTCAACGCGGCCTATGCGGCGGCGGGCGGCAGCGGCGACGTGAGCGCGCTGGCGGCGGCGGTGGAAGTGGTGCACGCCTACTCCCTGGTGCACGACGACCTTCCCTGCATGGACGACGACGACATGCGTCGCGGGCGTCCCACCACGCACATCGTCTACGGGGTGAAGGTGGCCACCGCCGCCGGGCTGGCCATGGTGCCGCTGGCGGCCCGGACGGCGGCCGCAGCCTCACGCGACCTGGGCCTGCCCGAGGCCACCGTTGGCGACATCGTTCGCGAATTGATGGAAGCGGCAGGTGGCGCCGGAATGATCGGCGGGCAACTTCTGGATCTGGAGGGCGAAGGTCGGCCGCTCGCCCTTGCTGACCTGGAGCGCATTCACCGCCTCAAGACCGGGGCGCTGATCACGGCCTCGGTCCGGCTGGGTGGACTGGCCGCCGGCGCGTCGGACGAGCAACTGGCGGCCTTCACACGCTACGGCGATGCGATCGGGCTGGCGTTCCAGATTGCGGACGACGTGCTGGATGTCACCGCGACCACCGACCAGCTGGGCAAGACCGCCGGGCGGGACATCGCGCTGGCCAAGTCCACGTACCCGGCGCTGCTCGGCATCGACGGAGCAGTTTCGCGGGCGGAGGCGTTGGTGGAGGAGGGATGCGAGGCGCTGCAGGTGGCTGGCCTGCTCACGCCGCAGCTGGAGCACCTGGCACGGTATTTCGTTACCCGGCAGTCGTAGGGCCGTACCTTTGACGCAGGACTGCGGCGCGCACCCGGAATGGGGTGGGCGGACGCGGTGAACACCATCTTCGGAGTTGTGCAATGTCCATCCTCGACCGAGTGAAGTCGCCCGCCGACCTGAAGGGGTTGTCGCGTGACGAGCTGCGGGCGTTGTCCGCCGACATGCGGGCGTTCCTGATCGACAATTGTTCGCGGACCGGTGGGCACATCGGCGCGGGGTTGGGTGTCGTCGAACTCACCGTCGCGCTGCATGCGGTGCTCGACACCCCGGCCGACCAGCTGGTCTGGGACGTGGGACACCAGGGGTATCCGCACAAGCTGCTGACCGGTCGCGGCGATCGCTTCGGCACGCTGCGCCAGGAGGACGGCCTCTCCGGCTTCCTCAAGCGGAGCGAGAGCGAGTACGACACGTTCGGCGCCGGTCACGCTGCCACCGCCGTCTTGGCGGCCTACGGCATGGCGGTGGGACGTGACCTGAAGGGTGAACACTTCAAGGTGGCCGCGATCCTCGGCGATGGCGCGCTGTCCTGCGGCCTCGCCTACGAGGGCCTGAACAACGCCGGCAGCTCCGAACGCGACATCATCATCATCCTGAACGACAACGAGATGTCCATCGCGCCGAACGTCGGTGCGATGCACAAGTATCTCGTCAGCGTGCAGCGCAATCCGCTCTACAACCGCGTGCGCAGCGCCGTGGGCGACTTGGTGGACAGCGCGCCGGGACCGATCGGTGCGCTGGTCCGGAAGTGGGAAGAGAGCGTGAAGACGTTCCTCACGCCCGGGGTTTTGTTCGAGGAACTCGGCTTCCGGTATTTCGGTCCGATCGACGGCCACGACATCGACGCGTTGATGGACACGCTGACCGCCGTGCGCGACCTCAAGACGCCGCGCCTGGTGCACGTGATCACGCAGAAGGGCAAGGGATTCCCGGCCGGTGAGCACACCGAAAAATGGCATGCACTGCCACCGGGCCATGATCCGGCCACCGGCAAGCAGCTCAAGGCCTCGACCGCCAATCCCGCCTACACCGCGGTGTTCGGCCAGGGCCTCGCGGACCTGATGAAGGAACGTCCGGAAGTCGCCGCGATCACCGCCGCGATGCCGAGCGGCACGGGCATCGGGGCAGTCGCCAAGGCACACCCCACGCGCACCTTCGACGTGGGCATCGCCGAGGGCCACGCGGTGACGTTCGCGGCCGGCCTCGCCACGCGCGGCATCAAGCCGGTGGTGGCGATCTACTCCACGTTCCTGCAGCGCGCGTACGACAACGTGATCCACGACTGCGCCATCCAGCACCTGCCGGTGGTGTTCGCCATGGACCGCGCCGGTTTCGTGGGTGAAGACGGCGAGACGCACATGGGCCTGTACGACATCGCCTACATGCTCACCGTGCCGTACATGACCGTCACTGCGCCCAAGGACAGCACCGAGATGCTCGGCCTGCTGCGCACCGGCGTGGAGCAGAATGACGGTCCGTTCTGCCTGCGATATCCGCGCGATGCCTCGCCCGACACCGCGCCGCCGATGGCGGAGATCGCGGCCGTCCCGCATGGCACCTGGGAAGTGCTGCGACAGGGCACGGAGTTCGCGATCCTCGCCGTCGGCACGATGGTCAACCAGGCGCTCGCCGCGGCCGAGGTGCTGACAGCCGAAGGCCTGAACGTCACGGTGGTCAACTGCTGCTACCTCAAGCCGTACGACGCGCTCACCCTCTCGGCACTGCTCACCAACCACAAGCAGCTGCTGGTGGTGGAAGAGGGCACGGTGGTCAATGGCTTCGGCGCCTACATGGCACAGGTGGTCTCGAAGCTCGATCCGTCCGTGCGCGTCACGGCACATGGCATTCCCGATCGGTTCATCTATGCCGCGTCACGCCTGCGGCAGATGGCGATGTGCGGACTGGATTCGGCCGGCATTGCCGACAAGGTCCGGTCGCTGCACGAGACCGAAGCGCTGGCCGGGTGAGCACCCGACTCGGCGTCCTCGGACACCGCGGCTACGAGGGGTTGCAGGACGTGCTCGCCGAGTTGCAGCGCCTCGCGCCGCAACTCGGCGTCTCGTTGTTCGTCGAGCGCGGTTTGGTGGACGACGCGCGTGACGCGGCGCCCTTGACCGAGGAGACGGAGCTGGACGTGCTGCTCACGCTCGGTGGCGACGGCACGTTCCTGCGTGGTGCACGTTTCCTGCGCGGTCGGCAGATCCCGATCGCCGGATTGAACCTCGGTCGCCTCGGCTTCCTGACGTCGGGATCGCGCGAGCATCTGGCCAAGAGCCTGCATGGCATCGCACGCGCCGACTTCGCGGTGGAGCAGCGGATGGCGCTCGAGGCGCACGTCACCGATTCGCTGGGACGCGAGCACTATCGCTGGCGTGCGGTGAACGACGTGGTGCTGCACAAGGGTGGCTTCGCGCGCGTGCTGCAGTTGCGCTGCACGGTGGACGGCCAGGAAGTGGCGCGCTACTCCGCCGATGGCGTGATCGCCGCCACGCCGACGGGTTCCACTGCCTATTCGCTGTCGGCCGGCGGGCCTGTCGTGGTGCCGACGGTGGAGTCGATCCTGCTCACCCCCGTGTCTCCACACACGCTGGCGATGCGGCCCGTGGTGCTGCCACCGACGGCCAGGCTGACACTCGAAGTGATGCGTGAGGCCACTGAACTGCTGATCACGGTGGACGGTCAGGTGGGTGCCACCTTCGGTGCTGGCGAGACGCTGCACGTGCAACGGTCACCGCAGCCGATCCTGGTGGCGCGTGTGGACGAGGAAGGTTTCTTCTTCACGCGCCTGCGCGAGAAACTGGGCTGGGGCGGCCTGGCGGATCGCGACTAGGCGCGGGATTTCGCGATGCTGCTCGAACTGCGGATTCGCGACCTCGCGATCATTCGCCAGGTGACGCTCCCCCTCGCGCCGGCGTTCAACGTGCTGAGTGGCGAGACGGGCGCCGGCAAGTCGATCATCGTCGGGGCGCTGACGGTGCTCCTCGGTGAACGTGCGAGCGCCGACATGATCCGCACCGGTGCCGAACGGGCCACGGTGGAAGGGATGTTCGACGTGTCGGCACATCGCGACGTGCTGGATGCACTCGATGAGCGTGGCCTCGAGGTCGAGGATGGGACGCTGGTGCTGAAGCGCGAAATCGCGCCCGGCCGCGCACGCGCCTGGATCAACGGTACACCGGTGACGGCCAGTGTGCTCGGCGCCATCGGGCGATTGCTGGTGACCGTGCACGGGCAGCACGAGGCGCACACCCTGCTCGATGCGGCATCACAGCGCCGCTGGCTCGACGGTGCGGCCGGCGCGCTGGACCTGGTGAAGGAGGTGGCCACCGCCCATGCGGTCGTCGTCGCGGCACGCACGGCGATCAGTGCGTGGCGCGTCCGCGCGCGCGAGGCGTCGCAGCGGGCCGACTTCCTGCGCCACGTGGTGGACGAGATCGAGAAGGCGCAGTTGCAGGCGGGCGAAGACGAGAAGTTGCAGGAGGAACTCCAGCGCCTCGAGCACGCCGATGAACTGCGCGCGCTGGCGGAGCAGGTGGCGCGTCGCCTGGAGGGTGACGACGACGACGGCGCAGCGGTGGTCCCGCAACTGGCGGCCGTGCAGCGCCTGCTGTCGCAACTCGCGCGCATCGACGGTGGCGCCGCGCGCCTGTCGCAGCTCGCCGACGAGGCAGCCTATGCACTCACCGAACTGGCGCGCGACGCGGCGACGTACGCGGGCAGCGTCGAGCTGGACCCGGAGCGGCTGGCCGAGGCGCAGCGTCGTCGCGACGTGATCTTCCGCCTGCTGAAGAAGTATGGACCCACGCTGGCGGACGTTCTCGAACAGGAAGAGTCGGCGCGAGCGGAACTGCGGTTGGTGGACGACGCCGACGTGGACCTGCGCCGGTTGCAGGATGCGCTGCTGGCGGCGGAACAGGGGTATGCGGCGAGGGCGGCGGCGTTGACGGCAGCCCGCGCACGCACCGCCGAGTCGCTGGCACAGACGGTCTCGTTGCAATTGCCGGCACTCGGCCTGCCCGACGGTCGCTTCTTCGTCACCTTGCTGGCACGCGACGAAGCGGGACCCACCGGCAACGAGGACGTCGAGTTTCGCGTGGCGCTGAACGCAGGACTCGATGCGCGCCCGCTGGCACGCGTGGCCAGTGGTGGCGAACTCTCACGCGTCATGCTGGCGCTGGCCAGCACGCAAGCCGCACAGGGGCGCGTGCCGACGCTGGTGTTCGACGAGATCGATGCCGGCATCGGCGGCCGTGTCGGCCAGCAGGTTGGCGCGGCCCTGCGCGCACTGGCGGCGCGGCATCAGGTCTTTGCGATCACGCACCTGGCGCAGCTGGCCTCGCGCGCACACCACCACATCGTGGTTGAGAAGGGGACCGCCGATGGTGTCACGTCCACCGATGTGCGCGTCGTCACCGGCGATGCGCGCGCGATGGAGGTGGCGCGGATGCTGGGCGGCGATCCTTCCAGCACCGTCAGCGTTGCACACGCCGAGGAACTGTTACGGGGGTGCGCTCCGGCCGATCGACCGCCGCGCACCACCGCCGTTCGCGCGCCGCGAAAGCGCTGACTGATCCCTGGATCAGCGCTTCGGGTAGAAGCGCATCTGCACCTGGTGGATCGACAGCTTGGGCACGTTGCCACCGGATCCGGTGACGGTACGTGAGTTGAAGTACTGCAACTCGACCGGGAACTTCGCTTTTCCGCGCGCATGCGACGCCACGGTGGAGAAGGTCACGCCCCATCCCAGCCGATGCTCCATGCCGGACGTTTCGAGGGCCAGCGTGCTGGCATCGAGGGTGATTGCGGTGGGCAGTCCGGAGTCCGATGGCGGCACCTCGAACGTGCCGACGTACGTGTCCTCCGCCTTGCGACGGAACAGGTACTGCGCGCCGAAGGAGAAGAGGTCGCTGATGATCCAGCGTGGGGTGACTTCCACTTCCATCACGTCACCGAGATTCCGTTCCACCAGACGCTCGCGCCACTTCGGGGCGAAGGCTTGCTCCGGTGTGTCGGTGATGCGCAGCGACTGCTCGTCAGGCAATTGCATCGTGTAGCGCGCCACGATCGACGTGAAGAAGCGGCGGTGGTGCACGATGTCGGTGAACGAGCGGAGTTCGATGTCGTTCTGGCCGCTGCCGGTGCCGACGTCCAGATAGTCGGCCGGGGAGTCGATGCTGCCGGTGCCCAACCGGAACGCGCCGGCGAAACTCTGACGAAAGCCGGTGCCCTTCGGCTGGAACCGGATCGTGTCACTTCCGGTGCCGAAGCTGTCGAACAGGCGCAGTTTCACCGACAGCTCGATGTCACCCAGTCCCTGGCGGGTGATGGTGTTGAGCTGTGCGGCCTGCAGCCCCAGGGCTGAAGAGTCGGTGAGGGCGCGCTGGAATCCGGCCGGCGTCAGCGCGGCCGTGGCAGCGGCGGGGCCGGTGGTGCCGGCATTGATGGCGGTGATGCCGTACTGCTCGAACTGCGTGCGGAACGTAGTGACGCGCCTGCGGATCGCCGAGTCGGCGGCGCTGCCCGTGTACGGTACGAACTGCGCTGCCGCGTCGCGCGTGGCGGTGGTGCCGTACACCTGCCTGATGGCCGAGGCGAATGCGGTTGCGCTGCTGGTGATCGCCGGCGCATTGGCGATCACGCCGGGGCAGGAGGCATTCGATCCGGGATTGGCAGTGCAGGACGCCAGCAGCGCTGCCAGCTGGTCGCGAGCAGCGGTCAGCTCGGACACCAGCGTGGAGTTCAGTGTGGCGGCGGCATCCACCGTGCTGCCGCTCCGCGCCGGATTGAAGCTGACGTTACCGCCGACCCCACGCGGATTGACGTTCAGTGACACCAGGTGACGCGAACTGACCACCGGCACGAGCACGCCGATCGAGAGCCTGTTGCTGATGCCGGCCTCGATGAACACCGGTGTGGTCTGCACGCGGACGCTGGACGTCACTGCGCTGCGACCGAGACTGAGCGTGAAGGCATTGTTGCCGGTCAGCGTCCGCAACGCGTTCTGCACTGGTGCGAGCCCGGGGAACAGTGCTACGCCCAGCGTGTCCACCGAGAAGTCCGCGCCGAGTGGCTCCAGCGCACGGTCGTTCCGCCCGAGCGTGTTCTTGCCGTAGCGCTGGCTGAAGTCCGCGATGCTGGTGCTGAGCTGGACACGGATGGCGCCTTTTGGCGGCGTCAGCGCGTCCTCGCCGAGTCCACGTATCGGCTGGGCAGGCAGTGGCGACGCGACCAGCAGGCACGCGACCAGCAACGCGCCCGCGAATGCACCCGGTCGCGTATGTTCACATCTCTCGAGCATGTGGATCAGTCCCGGAATCGATCCGCCCGCACGAGGTGCCACCGGTGTGGCGAGCCCGCCCGTCGAGCGCACGCAGCCAATTTACTCAGCCACACCGTATGGATCGTATTCCGCTCCCGAATGTCCCCTGGCAGCTGACCGGCAATCACTGGCTGGCCCTGCCGTGCATTCACCCCGCCACCGGGGCGATCCACCGCATGAGCGTCCTGCACCGTGGCGCGCGCGCGGCCCTCGAATTCGTGGCGGCAGGCGCCGGTGGCGACGATCCCTTGCTGCGCCCGGTGATGACGGTGGACGGTGAGACGGTCGTGCTGGGCGCCAGCGGCATGGCCTGGGAGCGGGCACTGGGCTGGCTGCCGACCTTCACCTGCACGGTGGGTTCGCTGCTGGTGCGCGGCATGGTGTTCTGCCCGTTCGGGCGCGATGCCGACATGGCCGGGGCGGTGTACACCTTCGCGATTGAGAATCGCGGCACCAAGACGCGCACCGTGACCCTCGCGCTGGAAGGTGATGGCGGTGAGCTGGTGCCCCGCGTGCGGCGCGCGCGACCGGCGGCTGGCCGGCTGCAGGGTGCCGTGGCCGAGGGTGTGGTGGTGCTCGACCCGAACGTGACGCCCGGGCTGGCGGCCTTCGCGCTGGCGGCGGATGGCGACGGCGAGGTCTCAGCCACCGAGGCGGGCGCGGCGCGGTTGGCGCGCACCGTGACGCTGGCCCCCGGCGCGCGCGACGAACTCGCGTTCTACATCGCCGCTGGTCCGGAGCGCGATGGTGCTATCGCCACCTCGGCTGCCATGCGTCGGCGCGGCTGGCAGTGGTTGCTGGCCGCCACGCGCGATGCACTGGGCGCGCTGCAGCAGTCCACCGGCAGCGATTCGCTGGATCGACTGGTGAACCAGAACCTGCTCTTCTCGTACTTCTATGCGGTGGGTCGCGCGCTTGATGACGCGCACTTTTACGTGATGCGCACGCGTGTGCCATGGCATCCGGCCGGCGTCACCATGCGCGAGTGGGACGCGCTGATGATGACGCTGCCTGCCGTGCAACTCGCCGATCCTGGACTGGCGCGCGAGCTGCTGTTGCGCATGTGCGAATTGCACGGCTACGCACCGGGGCGCGGCACGCATTACTTCGATGGGACGATGTTCGAACCGGCGTTCTCGCTCGAAGGTGCGGCAGCGTACGTGCTGGCGGTGGATCGCTACACCATGGAGTCCAAGGACGACCAGATCGTGGACGATCCCGTCCTCGCCGACACGCTGTACCTGGTGAACGACGAACTGGCCGAGCGCCGCCACAAGGAACTGCCGCTCTACTCCACCGAAGTGACACCGTCGGGTGGCGTTGCGCCGCAGCCATTCACGGCCCACGCCAATGGTGTGGCGGCGCTGGCACTCGACATCCTGCGCCGCACGCTGGACGAGGAGACCTCACGCGAGGTCCCCGATGGTGAAGCGGTGCGCATCGCGCTGCAGAGGACCTTCGCCCGTGGTGATGCGGGCAAGCAGGCGTTGTGCACCGCGCTAGACCTGCAGGGCGCCGAGTCGAATGAAGACGATGCGGTGGGTTCGGTGCTCTGGCTCCCGATGTACGGTAGCATCGAGCCGGACGACGTCGTCTTCAAGCGCACGGCACGCGCACTGGCGCAGCCCACCGAGTCACTGTCCACGATCATCGCGCGACTCTGTGGGCCCGACAGCGCCAAGGTGCTGGAATGGTTGCGCCGTGCCCCGCTGGACGGCGGCGTGGCGGCGGAGTTCGTGGATGCAGACGGGCGCGCGGTGGCCAACGGCGGCGATGCGTCGCTGGCCGGTCTGTTGGCCGCCACGGTGGTCTGGATGACACGCCCGACGTCGCCTGAATCGACGTGAACGGCGCGCGGCGGCTTGTCGCGTCCGGTCGCTTCGCCTAGTTTCCGCGTCACGCGGGAATAGCTCAGTTGGTAGAGCACAACCTTGCCAAGGTTGGGGTCGCGGGTTCGAGTCCCCGTTCCCGCTCTGATCGCAGCAATGTCGATGGTCGATGCCGGGGGTGACCATCAGGTCGCTTCCGGCATCGTCGTTTCCGTCACGTGGTCAGGGCACGTCCGCCACAGGCTCCCCGTGATCGCGGCGGCGTTGCGCGGTGTACACCCCGACGCTTCCTGAACAGAGGAACGACACCGCACACGCCACGGCGAAGTACGGCGCGGCCTGCACGCCGAACAGCTCCAGCCCCATGATCGTGCAGGCGACCGGTGTGTTCGTCGCACCGGCGAACACCGCCACGAAGCCGAGAGCCGCGAAGAGCGCCACCGGCGCATGCAACATCACCGCCATCGTGTTGCCGAGCGTGGCGCCGATGAAGAACAGCGGCGTCACTTCGCCGCCCTTGAAGCCCGAGCCGACCGTGACGGCGGTAAACACGCCCTTCAACAACCAGCTCCAGCGTTCGGCGCCACCTTCACGGAACGACGAGAGGATGGTCACTGCGCCAGGC
>JANMON010000063.1:0-7617 GCA_031369265.1 Gemmatimonadaceae bacterium
TCTGCGGGATGACTCAGGCGAGGTGTGAACGGCTATGGCGGCAGGGAAGAAGGCGGCGGTGAAGAAGGCAGGGGCGAAGCCATCCGTCGCGAAGAAGACGACGGCGAAGAAGGCTGTCGCGAAGAAAGCCGCCGCCAGGAAATCCGTCGCGAAGAAATCGGCGGCCACAAAGACGCCGGTGAAGAAGGCCCCACAGTCGATGCCGTACGAACAGGGGAAGTGGGCGCACGTCTACGCGCGCCAGCCGGGGGAACGGCGCTACTGGCTGGTGAAGTCGGAGCCGGATGTGTTCTCGTTCCAGGACCTGCAGGCGGCGCCACGGCAGACCACCGCGTGGGACAGCGTGCGCAACACCGGGGCACGCAACTTCCTCCGCGATGCGATGAAGCTGGGTGACCTGGCGTTCTACTATCACTCAAACGCGGAACCCTCTGCCATCGTCGGCATCTGCGAAGTGGTGCGCGAAGGGTATCCCGACCACACCACGCTCGATCCGTCACATGCCTACTACGACGCCGAGAGTGTGGCCGAGACGCCCACCTGGTTCATGGTGGACGTGAAGGCGGTCGAGGCGCTGCCGCGACCGGTGACGCTGCCTGAGATCAAGGCCAGTGCTGAGCTGCGCGAGATGGCGCTGATCAAGGTCGGTCGCCTGTCGGTGGTGCCGGTGACGGCCGAGGAATGGGCGATCGTGCTGCGGATGAGCCGGGAAGGCTGACGCACGGTCGCGAGAGAGGGCGGGGCACGCGGGCGTTGCTTCTCACGTCGCCTCCGCCTCTTTCCTTCAGGAGCCTCGCCTCATGTCCATCATCCGCGACATGCCCTATCCGGGCATGAACTTCCTCGTCGATCTCGGCACCGGTAACACCGAAGGCCCGGGTGGCGGCGCCATGCAGGTGCAACTGCCCGACGCGCGGGTGGACGTGCTGCAGTACCGCAACGGCAACGAGAAGGAGACCAGTCCGCGCCAGCTGCAGGCGCTGTCGCGCTACACGCCGCTGATCCTGCGCCGCGGCTACGCCGGCGCGCTGGACTGGTACGAGTGGTGGAACCAGCTGCGCAACGGCGACGTGAATGCGCGGCGCACCGTCACGGTGCAGCTGCTCACCGAGGATCGCTCAGCGGTGGTCACTGCCTGGAAGTTCCGCAACGCGCGGCCGGCCAGCTGGCATGTCGCCAACTTCGACGCGCTCCACGCGGACACCCTCATCGAGACGCTCGAGCTGGTGATCGAGCGGATGGACGTGGAGTAGTTCGGGCGACACGTGGATCGTGGTCTCGGGCCGGACGCCGCCGGCGACGGGATTGAACGTCATGATGGGTCCCTCAGGATTCGGGCCAGCCACGCCTGTGCGAAGCGCAGGTCGCGCATCGCCGTCGGGGCGGAAATACCCAGCGCCTCGCCAACCTCCTCGAGCGTCAATCCGCCGAAATAGCGCAGCTCCACTGCCTTCGCATGACGCGGAAATTCGAGCTCCAGTTTCGCCAGTGCGTCGTTCAGGCTGAGCAGTGCATCGGGTTCGGTGTCGGCGGCCAGTCCTGCATCGCCGAGCCGTTCCGGATCGAGTTCGATGTGCACCTGGCCACCGCCACGCTTCTCCGCGCTGCGCTGCTTGGCGTGATCGATCAGCACCCGTCGCATGGCCGTCGATGCCACCGCGAAGAAGTGCGCACGATCCTGCCAGTCGGCATTGGCGCCATGCGTCATGCGCAGGTAGGCCTCGTGGATCAGCCCGACGGTGTCCAGCGTGTGCCCTTCGTGCTCGCCGCGCAGTCGTGACCGCGCCATCATTCGCAGCCGGTCGTACACGTGTGGCAGCATGGCGTCGAACGCCGCACGATCGCCATCACGCCAGCGATGGAGGTACTGCGTCAGGTCGGGCTGCGACTCAGCGCTGGACATGGGCGGCGACGGTGAGGGAGGTGCAGGGCGGGTGGGTCATCCCGTAGAGCGAAAAATCGCGTGCCGGTATTTCACGGCATCGAAAAGCGACGCCGTGCCGTCCAGTCAGCGGCCCTCAGCCGGGACGCGGCACGGCCTTGAGTGCAATGCTGCTGATCAGTTCGGCCCCGTGCGACTGCAACACGATCCGCGCTGCCGCCCCCGGCGTCAGCCGCTGCCCCTCGGCGTACGCCGCGTCGTAGGCGGTGCCCAGCCGCGCGCGCGTCTCGCGCACTCGCCGCTCGCGATCGACCACCTCGAAGGTGGGGATGCCGAGGCCGATCTTACCCCGGAGCGCATCCACCGCGCCGAGCAACCGCGCCGCATCCGCAAAGTCGCCGCGGCCCGCCGCCACGCTCGACAACCCCTCCAGATCCAGTGCGAGGCCCCAGCCGTCGCGCAGCCGCAGGTGAATCGGCACCGCGCAACGAAAATTCTCCGCCGCTGCCTCGTACATGCCCTCCAGCACGTCGAGCCCTCCGAGGAACGCATAAGAATGGCTGATGCTGGTCTGGTGGCCGATCTCGAGCGCGCATTCGATGTTGCGCTCGTGCATGGCGCGGGCCGTCACGACATCGCCCCGCGCGCGCGCGATGAGACCGTACCACGAGAGGCAGAACGTGTGCAAAACCGTTGTCGGCATCTGGACGGTGACGGCATACGCCTCCTCCACCGCCGACAGCGCGAGGTCCAGATTGCTCTGCATCAGGTGCGCGGCCGCCAGGGCTGACTGTGTGAATGCCGCGCTGGCGAGCTCGCCATGCGCCTGCAGCAGCGCCAGCGCCGCCTCCGTGTCGCGCACCGCCATTGTCCACTCACCGGTGGAGAGGGCGATGAAGCCCGATGTGGCGAGTGCCGCGCCCCGGAGCACGGGTGCGCACTGCGCGCCTCGCTGCAGCGCCAGGTCCACGAACGCGCGCGCCTCGCCGTACTGCGCCGTGCCGAGCCATCCGGCGGCGGCGTACCAGTACCAGAACATGGCGCCGGCAATGCGTAGCGCGATCTCGGCCCGGCCTCCCTCCTGCGGCTCGCCGCGCACCGACCAGGCGATGGCGGCGCGCAGATTGGCGTGGTCGGGAATCAGCCGCTCCATCACGCCGGGCACATGCTCGCCGCCAAGCAGCAGCGGGGCATGACTCTCGATCAGGTTCGTGAAGTGTTCCGCGTGCAGCTGCTCGTGGCGCTCGCGTTCTCCCACCGCATCCAGCCGCTCCAGCGCGTACTGGCGCACCGTCTCCAGCAGCCGGTAGCGCAGCGTGGCACCCTCGGCATCCAGCAGCACCAGCGACTTGTCCACCAGCGACGAGACGCCATCCAGGATGTCGTCGGCAGTGAGGTGATCGGCGACGTCCGAACCGTTGCGTGTTCCTGGCGGATCGGCGCACACCGCCTCGGCGGCCGACATGCTGAAGCCACCGGAGAACACGGCCAGTCGCCGCAGCAACACGCGATCGCGCGGCACCAGCAGGTCGTGGCTCCACTCCATCGTGCCGCGCAGCGTGCGATGGCGCGGTAGCGCGGTGCGCACGCCACCGGTGAGCAGCGTGAAGACGTTGTCCAACCGGCTCAGGATCTGCGCCGGTGACAGGATGCGCACGCGCGCGGCCGCCAGTTCGATGGCCAGTGGAATGCCGTCCAGCCGGCGGCAGATGTCGTCCACCACCTGCGTGTTGCGCTCATCGAGCGTGAAGCCGGGCAGCACCGACTGCGCGCGCTGCACGAACAACTCCCGCGCATCCAGCACCGGAAGCGCCGGCACCAGCCAGGTGGTCTCGCCGTGAATGCCGAGGGCCTCGCGACTGGTGGCGAGGATCTGCAGGTTGGGGCAACGCTGCAGCAGCGTCTCGGCGGCACGCGCGGCGGCGCCCACCACATGTTCGCAGTTGTCCAGCACCAGCAGGATGCGTTGCGTACCGATGGTTTCGGCCACGGCGTCGATGCGCGTGCGGCCCGGCTGCTCCGGCACCCGCAGTGCGGCGGCGATCTGCGCCGGCACCAGCGATTCATCGGACAGCGGAATCAGGTCCACCCACGCCGTGCGCTCGGCGCCGCCGCCGCCAGCCTCGCCGGCGGTGTGGCGTTGCGCCGTCTCGCTCGCGATGCGCGTCTTGCCGCTGCCACCGGCACCGGTCAGCGTCAGCAGGCGCGCGTCGGCCATCAGTCGGCGCACGAGGCCCAATTCACTGCTGCGCCCGATCAGTGGCGTGAGATGCTGTGGTGCCGCCTCGGCGTCGGAGATCAGGGCCTTGGCACCGATGTCGGTGTCGGCGCGATCGCCGTGCAATGCGATCATGCGCAGCGCCTGCTCCACCAGGTCGGCCGAGTCGGGACGCTGGTCGGGATCCTTGGCCAGCAGGTGTGCGAGCAGCGTGCCGACGGTGTTCGGCAGGTCGGGCACGAGGGTGGAAGGCGGCACCGGCGTGGCGTGCAGCACCGAGTAGATCATGGCGGCGTGCGACGCGCCCTCGAACGGCAGCCGACCCGTCAGCATTTCGTACAGCGTGACGCCCAGTGCCCACAGGTCGGCGCGATGATCGGCTCGATCGCCGCGCAGCTGCTCGGGTGCGAGATAGGCGAGGGTGCCCATCACCATGCCGTTGCCGGTCACGTTTTGGCCAGGCAGCAGTGCGATGCCGAAGTCCGCCAGACGCGCGGTGCCGGCGGCGTCGAAGAGCACGTTGGCCGGTTTCACGTCGCGATGGATCACGGTGCGCCGATGGGCGGCCGCCAGGCCGGCCGCAATCTCGGCGGCGATGCGCAACGCCTCGCCTACGGCCAAGGCACCGCTCTTCAGTCGTTGCGCCAGCGAGCCGTTCTCGCAGTAGGCCATGGCGATGAACAGGCGGTCCGACTGCGCGCCGCCCACGTCGTAGATGCCTGCCACGTTGGGGTGGTCGATGCTGGCCGCCGCGCGCGCCTCCACCAGGAATCGTGATCGCACCGCGCGTCGCCGGTCGGTGGCGCCCGGCCCGTCACCGGCATCCGGCAGCCGCAGGAACTTGAGCGCGATGTGCCGGTCCAGGCGGCCGTCGTGGGCCAGCCAGACGGTGCCCATGCCCCCGCGTCCGATCTCGCGCACCAGGCGATAGGGCCCGATCACGTCGCCCGCGTTGGCAGTGATTTCGCCCGAGAGCGACACCGGCGCATCGGCGCCGTCGAGGGTGCGGGTGTGCAGACCGAAGAAGTCGTCGTTGGCCTGATCGGCGTCCAGCAGCGCGCGCAGTTCGCGGGCGATGGCCGGCGCCGAGATGTCCAGCGCACGCAGTCGGGCCGCGCGCTCCGCCTCGGACAACTCCACCAGCTCCCCGAACAGCGTGGCGACTGCTGCGGCGCCTTCTGGCTGACGATCCATCGTGCGTGCGGAGGTAGGCGTGGTGACGACGCGAACAGCTGGATTGCCGAAGCACAGGAAAGGGACGCGACCAGCGGGCGAACCGTCGCGTGTGCACTCCAACGAAAAAATCCGGACGCGGTTTCCGCTACCTGGGTGCGACCGGTTTTCGATCCACCGCCGCGGCGGCCCACCACGCTGGCACGGCCTGCAGCACCGCCCGGCGATTCCCGCCCAGCTCACACACAGGAGATCACATGCGCCCCCTTCGCCTGCTCACCCTCTCGACCGCCCTGCTGGCCGCCGCCGCGTGCGACACGGTCGGTACCACAGATGTGTCAGCCAGCGCGCGCGTGGCCGGCGAACTGCCCGGCACCGTGCGCCAGTACGGCCAGCCGGTGAAGGTCGGCAACGGCCGCGCACGCAGCTACGCGATCATCAACCAGCAGGACAACGGTCGTCCGATGGAAATCGGCGTCGCCCTCGACGAGGATGCGATGGAAGGCCTGGCGGCCCCGATGCACCACGCCGCCGCCGCTGGCAGCGAGCACGAACACATGGGCATGCAGGAGTACCTGCTGCCGCTGCCGGTGAACCACGGCACGCAGTTCAAGTTCATCGAGCTGGATTGGAATCCGGCCGGGCATGAGCCGCCGGGCATCTACGACATCCCGCACTTCGACTTCCACTTCTACTCCATCTCGCGCGAGGAGCGCGACGCGATCGTGCCGAGCGATCCGGCGTTCATGACGAAGGCCGCGCGCTTCCCGGCCGCCGACCTGGTGCCGGCGGGATACATGGCGCTGCCGCCGGCGCCGGCGCCGGTAGCGGCGGTGCCGAAGATGGGTGTCCACTGGCTCAGCCTGGCGTCGCCGGAGCTTCAGCCGCCGGGGTCGCCGACCTACGCCCCATTCACGCACACCTTCATCTACGGCTCGTGGGATGGCCAGTTCACGTTCGCGGAGCCGATGATCACCCGCGCCTTCCTGCTCACGAAGCCGGATGTGACGGTGTCACTGCCCCCCGCAGCCCGCTACGTGGCCGGCACCTACTCGGCGGGCTCGTACCGCATCCGCTGGGATGCGAAGGCGCGGGAATACCTGGTCGCGCTGAGCAGCCTCACGCAGCGCTGATCCAGGCACTCGTCACACCACCTGCATTCACACCGCTCACCGGTGCACATCCCGTCGGGTGTGCACCGCGCGGTCCGGAGGAACAGCACATGCGCAGCGCCGCAGCCGTCACACCGCAGTTCCACGAGCACCTGGTGCGCCATTCGTTGCTGGCGCTGGCGTTCGTGCTCGCCGCCTCGAGCGTCCAGGGGCAGCTGATGGGACGCATCCGTCGGGCAGTCGAACAGAAGGTCAGCACCAACGAGACCACGCGGCAGCAGACGGCCGCACGGGTGGCGCTCACCCCGCAGCGCATCGATGCGTTCGTGGTCGCGATGCAGCCGGCCAAGGCGTACGCCCTGGAAGTGCAGGCGGCGCGCGAATCGCAGTCGCGCTACGAGCGTCGGCAGAAGGAGTGGGAGGCGTGCAAGGAAGGCGTGATTCGCGCCGCCAACGGTGTGGGGAAGACGCTGACGGTCAGCCAGCAGGTGCAGCTGGGCGAGTTGGCGCAGAAGAGCGTGGAGTTCATGCAGTCGTACTCCACCCACGCTGCAGCCGGCCGCTACGCGGCGGCCAGCGCCGCCCTGGATAGCGCCGATTTGATCGGCGTGCGCGGGTTCACGATGCAGTTCCCCGCGATATCCGCCTGCGGCCTGCCGGCGCCGCGTCCGGTGCAAGCGCCCACGCCACCGGCGGCGTCGCAGGCGGCGACCATTCCGCCCAATCCCGGTGGCATGACGGCACAGGAATTCGGCCGCGTGCGTGAGATCATCGCCGTGTACCTGCTCACCAACGGCAGCGACAAGCTGCTGACGCCCGACGATATCGCGGTACTGGGCCCGCGTCAGCAGGAGTTGGCGCAGTTCACGGCGCTGTTCCGCAGCGGCGCGCTGGAGTGGGCACAGTGGGGCAACCTGGGCAGTGCCTGGAATGCGAAATAACATCGCCGTCACCGTCATCGCGGCCGCATTGGTCGCGGTGATCGGTGCGCCTCCCGCGCTTGAGGCGCAGCTGCGAGTGCGCACCGCGCCGGAGGCGGGCGCCTGGCGCACCTGGTGGACGGCCACCAGCGCGCCATCGCAGTGGAGCAGCGCCAATCCGTTGGTGCTGAACGCGGTACGCTGGCGTGTCACGTCACCCGGCGTGGAGATGGGCGAGCTGCAGCTGTCGGGCTCCGGTGAGGCGTGGCGCGTGCGTGTGGTGCTGGTGCGACTCGATCCCGCGCGCACGCA
>JANMON010000079.1:0-15293 GCA_031369265.1 Gemmatimonadaceae bacterium
ATCCCACCAACGCCGACAACGTGTGGGTGCAGAATGAGACGATGTGGAAGAGCACCGACGGCGGCAAGACGTTCGCGGCAGTCAGCACGCCGCACGGTGACAATCACGACATCTGGTTCAACCCCACCGACCCGAACATCCTGGTGCAGTCGAACGACGGCGGCGCCAACGTCTCCATCGACGGTGCGCGCACCTGGAGCACGCAGTACAACCAGAGCACGTCGGAGCTGTACCAGGTTTTCCTCGACGACAACTACCCGTACCGCGTCTACGGCGCGCAGCAGGACAACACGACCGTGATCGTGCCATCGCTGCCGCTGTTCAGCAACCGTCCCGACCTGCCGGCGCAGTACTGGATGCAGGGACCGGGATGCGAGACGGGCCCGATCGTCCCCAGCCCGTGGAACAGGGATGTGGTCTACGGTGCCTGCAAGGGACAGTTCTCGCGCCTGCACATGGTCACCGGGCAGGAGCAGAATTCGTGGGTCGGTGCGCAGTCGCTGTACGGCAACGATCCCAAGGACCTGATCTACCGCTTCCAGCGTGTCTCGCCGATGGACGTCTCGCCGCACACTCGCGGCACCGTCTACTTCGGCTCGCAGTTCCTGCATCGCTCGCGCGACGACGGCGTCACCTGGGAGCGCATGTCGCCCGACCTCACCGCGAACACGCCGCAGACGCAGGGCGTGAGTGGTGGCCCCATCACGCGCGACGTCACCGGTGAGGAGTTCTACTCCACGCTCTACGCGATCCGCGAATCACCGATCGAACCCGGCGTGATCTGGACCGGCTCCAACGACGGCCCGATCCACGTCACGCGCAACAACGGCGGCAGCTGGACCAAGGTCACGCCACCGGACCTGCCACCCGGCGGCCGCGTGCAGCAGATCGACGTGTCGCGCCATCGCAAGGGCACGGCCTACGTCGCGGTCTACCGCTACCTGCTCGGCGACTTCAAGCCGTACGCCTATCGCACCACCGATTACGGCCGCACCTGGACCCGCCTCACCACCGGCAGCAACGGTGTGCCCGACGACACGCCGACCCGTGTGCTGCGCGAGGATCCGGACCGTCAGGGCCTGCTCTACCTCGGCACCGAGTTCGGCTTCTACGTCAGCACCAACGACGGCGCCACGTGGACGCAGATGCAGCTCAACCTGCCGGTCACACCGATCACCGACATCAAGCTGCAGCGTCGCGACCTGGTGCTCTCGACGATGGGCCGCGGCTTCTGGATCCTTGATGACCTGACTCCACTGGTGCAGTATGCCGACGCGAACCTGGCGAAGAAGGCCGTGCTGCACGCACCACGGGCTGCGATTCGTTGGCGTCATCAGGGGTCACCGGCCTCCAGCAGCACGCCGGAATACCCGGCCGCAGGCGCCAGCATCAACTACTGGCTCGGCAACAAGCCGACCAACGCCCCGGTGCTCGAGATCCGCAGCGCCACCGGCACCGTGGTCCGCACCTTCACCACCGCCGGTGCCGCCACACGCACCACCACCGAGCAGGCAATGCGTGCACCGCGCGGCCGCACCATTGCCGGTACCGTCATTACCGACAACGTGGGTGGCAACCGCTTCACCTGGGACCTGATGCACGCCACCTCGCCCGGTGGACGTGGCCCGATGGTGGCACCGGGGCGCTACGCGGTGCGCCTGATCGTGGACGGCGACACGCTGACGCAGCCGCTGGTGGTGCAGGCCGACCCGCGCGTGCGGGTGGACGGCATCACCGATCCGATCCTGGTGGCGCAGGAGCGGCACGAACTGGCCGTGCGCGCCGCGATCGATGACGCGCGGAAGGTGGCGACGCGGGCTCGCGAGGTGCGCACGCAGATGCAGTCACGCGGCGCGCCGATGCTGCGCGAGTCGGAGGACATCGTGCGCGCGCTGGAGACCGCCGAGGGTCGCTACCAGGCGCCAAAGCTGGTGGCACAGCTCGAGTACCTCTACAACATGACGCTCGGCTCCGACCAGCGTGTTCCGCGGGATGCGGCGCAGCGGCTGGTGACCCTCAAGGCCGAACTGGCGGCCATCACCAAGCGCCTCGATGCGCTGTCGCGCATCAACACCACGGCGCTCATCCCCTGACGGTCGTCGGAGTTGTACGAAAAAGCGGCCGGCAACCAGATCACCTGGTGGCCGGCCGCTTTGGTTTCTAGGCCGCGTTACTGGTACTGGATGTACAACGGCTTCGGCCAGAGGCGGAGCACTTCACCCGGCAGCATCATTTTCGAGCGGCCACGGACGTCGTTCTTGTAGAACAACTTGAACCCGGCGAACTGCACGGGTTCCGACTGGATGTACGAACGAAAACTCGAGATCTTCACCGGCGGCGTTCCCCAGCCATCCATGTGCATCACCACCTGCACGTGGGGATCGAAGCGGATGTTGCGGTAGTTGGTCACCATCGGGCGCGTGTAGCGATGCACCACCAGGATCTTGGGCGGCAGGTTCTTGCGGCGAATCAGCTCCGACATCTGCTCCTGCACCCAGTTGATGTCACGCGCATCGTAGGTGCCCACGCGACGCCCTGGATTCGAGCCATCCTTCATCGAGAACTCGGGGTCGATGCCGAGGTGCACGTTCGGGCGCTCGAGCCACTTCATCAGCGGTGGCAGCTCGGCCTGAATGGTGCTCTTCGCCACCTGGATGTCGAGGAACACGATCGCGTTGCGCGACTCGGCCCAGCCAATGACCCTCGCGATCAGCGAGTCACCCATGCGCGCGCGCCACTTTCCGTCTCTCCCGGCCGACCCCTGCGCCACGGTCGCGATCAGGTGCAGCGCCGGCATCACCGGTGTGGACGGATCGGCGGCGCGCCAGGCAGCCACCTCGCGATCCAGCCTCGCCAGCATCGGCTCCGGATCGAGCTCGCCGAGGATGCCCATGCGTCGCGAGAGCGGATTGCCATAGAAGGCCACGATGCGGTGTCCTGGCAGCAGCGCACCGGCGGCGTAGGGCGGCCTCTGCACCGGCCAGCGCGTGTCACCCACCGAATCGCGATCGAGTGAGGCGATCGCCGAACTGTCGGAGGCCGTGCGCCCGCGCAGCACCGGCGGCCGTGCGGGTGGGCGTACGCGTTTCGGCGTGGTGTCCTGGATGCGGGCGGCGCCCGCGGTCCGCGTGGCCGGTTTCTTCGGCGTGGTGCGCTGCGCCTGGGTCAGTGATGGCAGCAGCACCGGCAACAGCAACGCGAGCACTGCGCATCGGCGCGCGGCGCGGGTCGGAACGTGGAACGGTGCAGAATTCACGGCAATCAGCAGGGCTGGAGTGGCGACACGAAGCCCCAAGCCTACATCAGGCCGTCGTCTGGCTCCACCCAGACCGGACGCGACAGCAACATCGACTGGGTGGTGCGCTTCCGTGCAGACTAGCGGAGCCCTGCCGCCTCCGGACCGCGCAGTGGCGGCCCGGCCAGCAGCATCTCCACCGACTCCTCGTCAGTGAACAGGCGGGACCGCGTGAGGAAACGCACGCCCTCTGGCGCCTCGAGCGAGAACCCCGCACCGCGCCCAGGCACCACGTCGATGGTCAGGCGGGTGTGCTGCCAGTACTCGAACTGCGCGGCGCCGATGTACACCGGCGTCTCGCCGTGGATGATGCCCAGCAGCACGTCCCGCGCGCCGATCTTGAACTCCCCGCGCTGGTAACACATCGGCGCACTGCCATCGCAGCAGCCGCCGGACTGGTGAAACAGCACCGGTCCATGCTGCGCCACCAGCTTGTCGATCATCGCCGCCGCTTCCGGCGTGTTGTCCACGCGCTCTGCCATCATGCCACCTCAGAAATACGAGTCGCACCATTCGGTGGTGCGTGAACTGCAACAGCCTGACGCAAGGACACGTCTTCGCGCCCTTGCGTCAGGCCGTTGTCCACGATCGATCTCAGAAGAACCCGAGCGCCTTCGGGCTGTAGCTCACCAGCATGTTCTTCGTCTGCTGGTAGTGGTTCAGCATCTTGAGGTGGTTCTCACGACCGATGCCGCTCTGCTTGTAGCCGCCGAACGTGGCGTGGGCCGGGTAGTGGTGATAGCAATTGGTCCACACGCGACCGGCCTGGATGCCACGTCCGAAACGATAGGCGGTGTTGATGTCACGGGTCCAGACGCCGGCACCGAGGCCGTACAACGTGTCGTTGGCGATGTGCAGCGCCTCGGCGGCATCCTTGAACTTCGTCACCGACACCACCGGGCCGAAGATCTCCTCCTGGAAGACACGCATGTTGTTGGTGCCCTCGAAGATCGTCGGCTTCACGTAGTAGCCGTTGGCCAGTTCGCCGTCCTGCACCAACCGCTCGCCACCGATGCGCACCTTGGCCCCTTCCGCGCGGCCGATGTCGAAGTAGCTGAGGATCTTCTCCAGCTGGTCGTTCGACGCCTGCGCACCCACCTGCGTGCTCAGGTCCAGCGGATGCCCGAGCTTGAACGCCGCCACGCGCGCCGTCGCCCGCTCCATGAATGCGTCGTAGATCGATTCCTGCACCAGTGCACGCGACGGACAGGTGCAGACCTCGCCCTGGTTGAGCGCGAACATGCCGAAGCCTTCGAGCGCCTTGTCGAAGAAATCGTCGTCCTGCTCCATCACATCCGCGAAGAAGATGTTCGGGCTCTTGCCGCCCAGTTCCAGCGTCACCGGGATCAGGTTCTCGGAGGCGTACTGCATGATCAGGCGGCCGGTGGTGGTCTCACCGGTGAACGCGATCTTGGCGATGCGGTTGCTGCTGGCGAGCGGCTTGCCGGCCTCGATGCCGAAGCCCTGCACGATGTTCACCACGCCCGGCGGCAGCAGGTCGGCCACCAGCTCCATGAACGCCATGATGCTCACCGGCGTCTGCTCGGCCGGCTTCATCACCACGCAGTTTCCGGCCGCCAGCGCCGGCGCCAGCTTCCATGTCGCCATCAGCAGCGGGAAATTCCACGGGATGATCTGCCCCACGACACCGAGCGGCTCGTTGAAGTGGTAGGCCACCATGTCGTCGTCCAGCTGCGACAGGGTCCCTTCCTGCGCGCGGATGCAGCCGGCGAAGTAGCGGAAGTGATCCACCACCAGCGGCAGGTCGGCGGCCATCGTCTCGCGGATCGGCTTGCCGTTGTCGATCGTCTCGATGACGGCCAGCGCCTCGAGGTTCGCTTCCACGCGATCGGCGATCTTGTTCAGGATGTTCGCGCGTTCCGCTGCCGACGTCTTGCCCCACGTCTTGAAGGCGGCGTGTGCGGCATCCAGGGCGCGCTCGATGTCATCGGCCGTGCCGCGCGCGACGTCACAAAGGTGCTGGCCGGTGACGGGACTGGGGTTGCTGAAATATTGCCCCTTGGCCGGCGCCGAATACGCGCCGTTGATCCAGTTCTCGTACCGTGACCGGATCGGGATCGTCATCCGCATCCGATTTGCTGCGCTGGGGACGGTTGCAATGCCGTCCTGCTCGAGCGTTGCCGACATGCTCTGCTCCATCTGCGTGACTGTCGCACCGCCCACGTCCGCGGTGCTGGACGCTGCTCACCGGTGAGCAACCGTACGTCGATCACGCTCCAGGCGGGACCGTCGCACGCCAGTAAGCCCCGGGTACACGCGAATGTTCCTGACGCTGGTGTGAGGCACGCGCGGCGCACTGATGAGGCGCCTCACACCTACTCCTGCAGTGCCTGCAGCCAGCACGCGCGCAGCCCCGACGCACCCAGCGCGCTCGGCTCGTGCGGACTCCGCCGCCAGAACCAGCGTTCGGCTTCCGGCGCCGTCAGCCCATGCCCGAAGAATGCCGCGTGCGCCTCGGCCACCACCGTGCCGGGCAACGCATTCCCGCGCTGCCGCAGCTGTGAATTGAATTGCAGCAGCGCCGTCGCCGGCACGGCCACACCGTCGCGCTCGTCGGGAAACACGCCCAGCCCGTCGGTTGGGTCCGGGAGCGTGTTCAGCACCAGCGTGAGGTCGGAGAACTTGCCGTGCAGCGTTTCGGCGAGAGCGATCACGCCGGTCACCGCGTCACGCACGATGGCTTCCATGCGCGCTGGCGCTGGCTTCGTGGCCACCGCGCTGAGCAGGTCGATGGCGCCGGCCGTCATCGTGATCAGCGTCGGGGCATCGTTCGGTTCGAGCTCCAGCACCTGCTCATCGAAGATGTCGCCGAGGCTGGCGCCGTCGGCGCAGAGACGCATGATCTCGGTACAGCCGGAGAGCGTGCGCAGGTCGTCACCGATGAAGTCGGGCCAGCGCTCGCCGTCGTTCTCGAACAACAGCGACGCCGCGCCCACCGGTGGCACCGCGCCGCTGCGCGCATCACGCTCGAGCGCCACGCTGATGTCCGCCACCTTCAGGTCGAGCGCCGGCGTCAGGTCGGCCGACAGGCCATCGCCCAGCGCGATGTACCGGGCGAAGGCACGCAATCCGGGGTCGCTCACCCGATCAGCGCCGGGTCGATGCCCCGCGTCTGGAAGATCCGCGACACCGCCTCACCGATCTTGTTGTTCGGCGTGCTGGCGCCGGCAGTGATGCCAACGCGCACCGGACCCGACGCCGGCATCCAGCCGGTACGAGTTTCTTCCTTCATGTGCAGCCCGATCGGACGAAAGCGCACGATGCCCGATGCCGGATCGATGCCCTCGGCATCCTCGACGTGATACGTCGGCACCTTGTCGGCGCAGATGGCGGCCAGCGACAGCGTGTTGCTGGAATTGTAGCCGCCCACCACCAGCATCACGTCGAGCGGTTCCTGCAGCAGTTCGTCCACCGCATCCTGCCGATCCTGCGTGGCGGAGCAGATCGTGTCGAAGGTGCGGAAATGCGTTTCGCGGTATTCGGCACCGTGCGCGCGGGCCATCGCCTGGCCAACTTCCTCCCCGATGGCGAGCGACTCGCGCGCCAGCATCGTGGTCTGGTTGGCCACGCCGATGCGCGTGAGGTGCTGGTCGGGATCGAAGCCGGGTGAGGCGCGATCGGCCGCGAACTTCGCCAGGAACGACGCGCGGTCCCACTTTCCCTCGATGTAGTCGCACACCAGGCGCGCCTCGGCCATGTCGCGCACCACCAAGTAGCGACCGTCGGGATACTTCTGCACCTGTGATGCCGTCGCGCGCGTCTCCTCGTGATAGTGCTTGCCGTGGATGAGTGAGGTGAAACCGTCGCGCGCGTACTTCTCCACCCGCTTCCAGACGTTCAGCACGGAACCGCAGGTGGTGTCCACCATGATGCAGCCCAGCGCACGCAGCGTCTCGAAGTCCTGGATCGTGACGCCGAACGCCGGCAGGATCACCACGTCGTCCGGCTGCACGATGCCGTAGTCGAAGCCGGTGCCCCTGGCCTGCAGGAAGGTGATGTCCATCTCCCGCAGCTTGTGATTCACGTGCGGGTTGTGAATGATCTCGCCGGCCAGGAACACGCGTCGATCGGGAAACTTGCGACGGGTCTGGTAGGCGTATTCCACCGCCCGTTCGACGCCGTAGCAGAAGCCGAACTCCTTGGCCAGACGCACCGTCACGTCGCCCGAGGTGAGCGTGTACTCGCTGGCCCGCAGCAGGTCCACGAGGCGGCCGGTATAATCGTCCGCCAACGTGTCCTGCACGTCGGCCTTCAGGCCGAAGCCCTTGCGGTAGTAGGTCTCTTCGTCGGTCGATGCCATGTGTGCAATCTAGTCGCCGACGGGATCGGGCTCCCAGAGCGCGGCACCGATCCAGCGGGCCAGCGCGTAGGTCACCAGCGGCTCGTAGGCCTGCTGTCGTGTCAGCAGCCCGCCGGTCAGTACGCCCACGGCGCCGCGCCCCTGCTTGATGTTGGTGGCCTGCGCCACCTCGTCCATCGCGTGGCCCAGCTCCATGCCGGCATCCAGCAGCGCCGCCACCCGCGGTGGCAACGGCATGGCCAGGGAACCGCCGGTGCTGGTGATGCCCTCGCGGTCCACGATGGCGGCCCACGCGCAGGTCCGCACGGCGCCATCGTCCTCGCGGACGGCGCCACCTTCCAGTCCGACGCCCAGATCGGCGTCGCCATCAGCGGCCAACGCCGCCCGCGCCCGCGCCAGCGCGCCCGCACGCGTTTCGGCGTCGCCCCACGGTTGGTCGGGCACACCCGACGGCACCGCGATGCCATGCACCACGACGTCGGCCGTGCAGCGGTCCAGCACCGCGCGCACGGCATTCACCTTTACCGGATTGCGGGAGCCCACCACCACACGGTGCACCCACGGCAGGAGTGTCGAGCCTGTCATGCCCGGAAACTATCCATCGCCGACCTCGCTTTGCTTGCGCCGAGGCATTCCGGGGGTAACGTCGAATTACCCCCTTCTGTGAAGGCCTCTGTGTCCGCTCTCGTCGTCACTCCCTCCGATCGCCGCACCTTCGTCTTCGTCGGCGATCGTCTCTGGCTCGATTTCGTCAACACCGACGACATCGAGCTCGGTGTACGGCGCGATGCGCTCCGCGACTTCGGCACCATGCTGGAATGGCTGGCGGCGGTGGGTGTGATCGACCATGACCGACGGGTGGCCATCATGCGACGCGCCGAGCAGCAGCCGGCCGGCGCCACCGCCGCCCTCCTCGACGCGCGACGGGTCCGCAGTGCCCTGCGGGCACTGGCCGAGCATGGCGCCGTCTCCACCGACGCCCGCACCGAGGCCGTGGCCGAGATCAACCGGGTGTTGGGCCGCAGCGCAGGCACCAGGCGGCTGGAGATCGCCAGCGACGGCAGCTATACGCGCAACTTCGTGGCCGGCGGCGATGCATTCGCGGCGCTCATGATGCCGATCGTGGATGACGGCGCCGACTCGCTGATCGCCGGTGAGCTGGGTCGCGTGCGCTGCTGCAGTGATCCGCGCTGCCGTCGCGTCTTCCTCGACAGCACCAAGAACGGTCGCCGTCGGTGGTGCGATATGGCCACCTGCGGTAACCGCGCCAAGGCCGCCCGCCATCGCGCCCGCGAGCCGATGCGACCCGCGCCCACCGTCACCACGTTCCGGCCATTCACGGCGTCGTGACGCAAAGAAAAACGGGAGGGACTGCACGCTGAATGCGGTCCCTCCCGTTTCGCGTGATGCCGCAGTGATCGACGGCGGAGGACCTACGCCGCTTCCGGCACCGACTTGATGTAGCCCATGTCCATCGCGTAGCCGACCAGCTTCTTCTGCAGGATGCGGCGACCGCGGAACAAGCGGCTCTTGACGGTCCCCTCGGGGACGCCGAGGATGTGCGCGATCTCGGCGTAGCGCAGTTCATGGATGTCGCTCAGCACCACCGCCGCACGGTACTCGTCCGGCAGGTTGTCGATCGCCGACGTGATCTCGGCGTCGAGGAACGTTTCGTAGAACCGCGCCTCGGGATTCGCCTCGCCCACCGGCTCGAACGCGCCCCAGCCATCCGACTCGTCGGTGGCCAGCACTTCGCGCGCATCGATGCGGCGCTTGCGGCTGACGAACACGTGATAGAGGATCGTGAACAGCCAGGCGCGGATGTTGGTGCCGAGCCGGTACTGCTCCCAGCGCTCGAAGGCGCGCAGGATGGTATCCGACACCAGGTCTTCTGCGTCGTCGCGCGACCGCGACAGCTTCAGCGCGAAGCTGTACATCGCGTCGAGGTGCACCAGCGCCTCCGCCTCGAAACGCGCGCGGCCCTCGAGCGGCAGTTCGCTGCGCGTCGCCATGCCCATCACCCTGTCCGTCCGATCCTGACGCTGCGTGGCAGCCATTGTATGCTCCAGAGTGGATCTCGTCGTGATGCCTGAATTGGCACGTGCCGCGCTACGGGGCCTGCCATTGGTGTCATGCATTCGTTAGCGCCTCGGACTTGGATGCAGCGGGCGGTGGCGATGTGCGAACCCACTCGCGCGCCGGCTCACGCACATGCGACGCGATGAATCGCTTGAGGTCGAAGGCGATGCCTTCCATCACCGCGATGTCACGCTTCACCCGCGACATCATCAACCCGCCTTCCAATGCGGCGATGACGAAATGCGACAGTCGCACCGCGTCCACGTCATCCTGCAACTGCGGGCGTGCTTCCCAGAGCAGCGACTGGATCTGGCTCGCCCAGCGCACGAACACCTGTGCGATCCGCACCCGGAACCCCTCGTGCGCATCAGCCATCTCCGCCGCCAGCGTGCCGAACGGCGATCCACCGTGACAACCGCGTTCGGCGTGCGCCGCCACCAGCGAGTCGATGAAGAGGTGCAACCGCTCCAGCGGGTCGATCATCGGCTCGCGCAGGATCGCCAGACCACGCTCCGCAAACCGCTCGAACTGCCGATCCAGCACTTCGAAACCCAGTTCTTCCTTGCTGCGGAAGTAGTGGTAGAAGTGACTCTTGCCGCTCAGCCGCGACTCCTTGATCACGTCGTCGATCGACGTCGCGGAGTAACCCTGCCGTCCGATGAGGACGGCGGCAGCATCGAGAATCTGGGCGCGGCGGGTATTCACGAAGCGGAAAGTAGGACCGGTTGGTCCAAAACGCAACCCCGCTTTTGAAAGTCGCGTAACCCGTTGTCATACAGTCGATTACACGAGAGCCACTGAGGCTATCGCGCTGCTGTTCGATACCTTTTTCGACAAACGACCGGACTGATCGGTCCTAACGCTCTGCTCGTACGCCGTGTCGGCGCGCCGATCAGCGTCCCTTGCGCCCGCGCTTCTTCGGCGGGATCACCGAACGCCGCTCCTTCCCGCGCTGGTACTCCTCGCGCGATCGCTCACGTCCACCCTTCCGCTGGCCGTACTGATCACCGATCGTCGCCAGTTCGTCGGGCATCCATGGTGCGTCCAGGGCATCCTGCAATTCGTCCAACGTGCGGCCCCGCGCCGAGCCGCGCTGGCCACGTGCCACCACGAAGCGGTACGGACGATCGAAGGGTGGCAGCTCCTCGGTCACCAGCGTGCGCGCCAGTTTCTCGGGCAGCCGCAGTCGTGCCACGCCGTAGACCGTGCCGTCGTCGCGTTCTTCCACGTCGTATTCGATCGGCACCTGCCGGTCACGCACGCTCACCTGGTGCGGCAGGTCGTCGTAGCGCGCACGCTCCTCCGGCGTGATCCAGTCGTCCCACGACATGCGCAGCTGCAGGTGCTTCACGTCGTGCACCGACTCCACGTCGTCGAGGCGTTCGCGATACCACGCCGTCACGTCGGCCTGCGACACGCGCCGCGTCACACCACCGCTCCGACGCCAGACTTCACGCGCCTCGGCGATCATCGGGCGGTTGCGATCCACCGCCGGATGCCGCATCCGCTCGGTCGCGAAGGCCTCCGCCAGCACGTCGCGCGCAGCACTGGCCTGCTCCGCCACGAAATCGGTGATGATCTCCGTCTCGCGTTCCAGCTCGAAGCCCGCGTACGTCACGCGGCGCGTGCGCACCAGCGCGCCCTGCTTGCGATGCGGGTCATACGCCAGCGCACTCTCACCATAGGTGGCGTACTTGCGCACCAACGCGGGTGTCAGCTGCGTGCCCTCGATCGACGCGCGCGGAATGCCCATGCGATCCGCGAAGAAGCGCAACGTCCCGGCCACCGCACCCCAGCTGCCGCAGACACTGGTCTTGCCCACACGCGCCGACTCGCCCCACGCCGTCTGCTCGTCCATCACCAGGTCGAACGGCATCACCTGCGCCACCAGGTCACTGAAGCGCGCACGGGTCGCCTCGGTGGCCTTCGGCAACGCAGTGGGCAGCGGTGCGTTCAGCGCGCGATAGACGCTCGCCATCGCCAGCGCCGCGTCTTCCAGCGACTTGACCAGCACGCCCTTCACCTCCGCCCATTCCGCGATCTCGTCGTGGAAAAGCTGGCGCGGCAACCCGAACACGCTGCCCACGTAGCCGTACCTGGTGAAGGCCTCGGCATAGACGTTGTAGGCCGTGAGATGATCGCTGCCCGGGATCAGCATGCTGTCCAGGTTGCGGTCCTCGCGCGTCATGCGATGCAGGCTCTCCACCCCACTCATAACGGCCACGAACGGCACCAGGTCGTCGTCGCTGTTCACCAGCAGCTCGGCCCATGGCCGTTCCACCGGCATCTTCTCCACCTGCCGGCCGTAGTCGGTGAGGCGGCCGTTGGACACGATATTGCGCGACTCCAACAACGCCACCGCACGACGATAGGCGATCTTGTCGAGTGGCACCGGCAACTCGAGATCGTCGGCACGCACACCGATGGCGGCGCAGGTCAGTGCCACGCGCTCGCTGTCGCCGGCCAGCTGGAACTCGGGCAGTTCCGGCTTCAGCGACTCGAACGGAATGCGCCGGTCCGACAGGATGAACACGCGCCCGCCGGCCACGCGGCCATGCACGCGGCCCGCCATCTGCAGCAACTCGTTGGCGCCGAGATGCACGCGCGTCAACACGTTGCGCCCCTTGTCCACCATGTTGGTGAAGCGCGTGTCGTCGATGATCACGGTGTCGAGTCCCTGCACCGTGATCGCGCTCTGCCCGGCCGCCGTCATCGAGAGGAAGAACGGCTTCGCGACGCCGCCCTCGTCGAGGTACTGCCGGATCACGCGAATCGGCTCGCCGCCGTGATAGTGCTGCGCGTGGATCTTCGGGAAGCTCTCCTGCACGTGGCGCGCAGCGTCCTCGGTACCCGCGCGCGTCGGCAGGAACATCGCCACGCCACGGCGCTCGGCGATCACCTTCTTGAGGAACTTGTCGTCGAGAAAGTCGGCCGGACTGCGCGACAGCACTTCCACCGTGGCCTTCTTCGCCTCGTCGAAACTGTAGACCTCCAGCACCGCACCGCTCTCCAGGTACTGCGAGTAGAACGACGGATCGACGGTGGCCGAGAGCCAGATGAATCGGCAGCGTGCGCGCTTGCCGAGCGCGAGGCAGAGTTCCAGCTCGGCCGACGTCTGGTGGATCTCATCCACCACCACGGTGTCGTGTTCGTCGATGTCACCGTCCTGGAACCAGCGTCGGGCGATGCCGGTGGTGACGATGATCACGTTCCACTGCGGCGTCTCGGGGGTGGCTTCGCGCTCGCGGTTGATCACGCCGACGCGCAGTGCCTCGCCGAGGATCGTCTCGGCGATCGGGCGGACGGCGAGGGTCTTGCCGGTGCCGGTGCCGGCCACGATGCCGAAGCCCTGGCCGCTGGCCGCCAGTTCGCGGAGCCGGGCGCCGTGGTTCACCTCCAGGTACGTCTGGAGGTTGAGCGTGAAGGCGAGCTCGATGGTCTCGCAGGCGGCCCTGGTCGGGGCGATGATGATGACGCGCCCACGGGGCGGACGCGCGGCCCGGAACGCGTCCGGGTCGGGCGGGAGGTAACGGTCGCGGATTTCTCGCATCGCCCAATGTACCCGCAGCCCCGGACCGGTCCGGCCACCGCCAGGTGCTGCCAGCGGGCCCGACCGTGGAACGCCTCTTGCGGCCAAAATCAGGGCGATCGCGCGCTGAGTCCACTGGCCAGTCCGATCACCAGCCTCCATCGTTTGCGGTCTCCGTCAGACTCCCCGCACGTCCTTTGACTCCCGCTGGAGCACACCATGGACCGTCGCTGGCTCTCCCTTCTCGCCCTTCCGCTCGTCGCCGCCTGCAGCACCGATGCGCCGACTCCTGCCGCGCCCGACGGTGCCGCGCTTCGTCTGGCCACTGGCGACGGCGCCGAGCCGATCCCCGGCCAGTACATCGTCGTGCTGCGTGACGATGCGCCCGACGTCGCCGCCGCCCGTGGACGCAGCGAGGATGCGTTGCGCGCCGTCGCCGAGCGGATCGCGGCCCGCCGGTCGGCACGGGTCGGGTTTGTGTACGGTGCGGCACTGCGCGGCTTCTCTGCTGCGATGAACGAGGATGACGCGCGCGCCATGGCCCGCGATCCCGAGGTGGCCTACGTGGAGCAGGATCAGGTGGTGCACGCCGACGCCACGCAATCGCCCGTGCCATCGTGGGGGCTCGATCGTATCGACCAGCGGGCGCTCCCCCTGAACAGCAGCTTCACGTACGGCAACACCGGCTCCGGCGTGCATGCGTACATCGTGGATACTGGCATCAACCTCACGCACAGTGACTTCGGCGGCCGCGCGGTGAAGGGGTATGACGCCGTCACCGCCAACGGCTCGGCAGTGGACTGCAATGGGCATGGCACGCACGTCGCCGGCACGGTGGGCGGAACGTCGCACGGAATCGCCAAGGCCGTGCAGCTGTACGCAGTGCGCGTGCTGGATTGTGGTGGCAGCGGCAGCTGGGCCGGTGTGATTGCCGGTGTGGACTGGGTGGCGAACAACCGCACCCTGCCGGCCGTCGCCAACATGTCGCTCGGCGGTGGCGCATCGTCCAGCGTCGATGCGGCAGTCGCGGGCGCGATTTCGTCCGGCGTGACCTTCGCCGTCGCCGCCGGCAACAGCAACCGCGACGCCTGCCAGTTCTCGCCCGCTCGCACCGCGACCGCCATCACCGTCGGCGCCACCACTTCCACCGATGCACGCGCCAGCTACTCGAACTATGGCAACTGCCTCGACATCTTCGCGCCAGGCTCCGGCATCACCAGCGCGTGGATCGGCAGCGACAACGCCAGCAATACGATCAGCGGCACGTCGATGGCCTCGCCGCATGTCGCCGGCGTGGCGGCGCTCTACCTGCAGGGCAACCCCGGCGCAGCACCGTCCGTCGTGCGCGATGCACTGGTGAACACTGCCACGGCGAACGTCGTCACCAGCGCCGGCCGCAAGTCGCCGAACCGCTTGCTGTACACGAACTATTGATCGTGACGCCCGATCGGCGACGCACAGATCGCCATTGGTGACTCCCGATACGACGCAGCGGGCCGACCTGAGAATCCAGGTCGGCCCGCTGTGCTTCGTGGTGCGTCACTGCAACCCGCGTTTCTCACGACGCGGACCGCAGCACAACGCGTTACGGCAGGTTCACACCGGTCAGGTCCTGTGACGCACCCACCACCACGTTCGCCTTGGTGGCCGTGAACACCGAACCTTCCACCGTGCCCTTGGCCAGCACGTTGTACGTGCCGGGCGGCAGGTACCACAGCTTGTAGGCGCCGGTGGCCGGATCGGCCAACGCCGTCGCCACCGTATCACCCGAAACGACGCTCACTGCGGCCAGGCCGGCCTTCTCCGACGCCGGCGTTACCGTGCCGGCAATCGATGCGGCGACGTTCTGCACCGTGGCGTGAATCACCGGCTTGAACTGCGCGCCGTTGGGTGCGCCGGACGGGCCTGTGAAGACGAAGCTGCGCGACACGTCGAAGTCCGCCACCAGCACCGTCTGGCCGGGCGTCACCTGCACTGGCACCGCGAAGTTCACCTTCAACCCACTCTGCGACCCGCTCGGCACGAACAGCGTGCGCGACGAAGAACCATCCGAGAACGTCAGCGGGGCC
>JANMON010000092.1:0-18844 GCA_031369265.1 Gemmatimonadaceae bacterium
GATCGACCAGCAGCGCTACAACGCGCAGTTCGGTGGGCAGTTGTTCTACGAGATTCGCGGCGGCAAGGTGACCGGCATGCTGAAGGACGTGGCCTACCAGATGCGCACGCCGGAGTTCTGGAACGCGCTCGACATGCTCGGCGGCAAGAAGAGTTATGAGTTGGGCGCCAGCTTCTTCGACGGCAAGGGTCAGCCCGGCCAGTCCAACTCCGTCAGCCACGGCTGTCCGCCGACGCGCCATCGCCAGATCAACGTCATCAACACGGGACGCAAGGCATGAGCTCCTCATTCGATCCCCGCGCCCCGAAGCGCCTGCTGGACGCTGCCGACGAACTGGTCTCGCGCGATGAGGCACAGCGCGTCATCGAGAGTGCGATCAAGCTGTCGAAGTCCGATGCGATCGAGGTGAACCTGGCCGGTGGCCGGCAGCGCAACGTGCGCTTCGCCGCCAACCAGATGTCCACCGCCGGGCTGGTGAACGACCTGACGATGGTGGTGTCGTCGAGCTACGGCCCGAAACACGCCATCGCCACCACCAACGACCTGTCGCCGGAAGGCATCGAACGCGCGGTGCGGCAGTCGGAAGCGATCGCGAAGCTGGCACCGGACGATCCGGAAGCGATGCCCCGCCTCGCGCAGCAGAACATCACGCCCCTGACCGCAGCGTGGGACGAGGAGACGTTCCGGCTCGACGCCGGCGCGGGTTCGAAGGCGGCGCTGACGGCACTCGGACCGGCACGCGCTCGCGGCAACCTGCAGGCCGCCGGTTTCCTGCAGGTGGACTGCAACATCAACTCGCTCGGCAACAACTCCGGGCTGTTTCAATACCATCGCGGCACGAAGGCGAACTACACGCTGACCGTGCGCACGGCCGACGGCACCGGATCGGGATGGGCCGGTGCGGAAGAGCCGAAGTTCTCGATGATCGATTTCGAGAAGATCGGCGCGCGTGCCATCGAGAAGGCGGAGCTGTCGCGCAACCCGGTGGCGATCGAGCCGGGACGCTACACCGTGATCCTCGAGCCGCAGGCGGTGGGCGACCTGGTGTCGCTGGTGGCGTTCTACGCCGACGCGCGTGCCGCCGACGAGGGACGCTCGCCATTCGTGAAGCCGGGTGGTGGCAACAAGATCGGCGAAAAGATCGCCGACGAGCGCGTCTCGCTCTACAGCGATCCGTACGACCCGAAGATCCTCAGCGACCCGTTCGACGGCGAAGGGTTCCCGCTCACGCGCCGCAACTGGATCGACAAGGGTGTGCTGAAGGAGATGCAGTACGGTCGCTTCTGGGCCAGGAAGCAGGGCAAGCAGCCGACCGGTGGCGCGAACAACATCGTGCTCGCCGGCGGCACCACCACGCGTGAACAGATGATCGCCAGCACCCAGCGCGGCATCCTCGTCTCACGCCTCTGGTACCTGCGCGAGGTGGACCCGCGCACCCTGCTCTACACGGGGCTCACGCGCGACGGCACTTTCCTGATCGAGAATGGCAAGATCACCAAGCCGATCAAGAACATGCGCTTCAACGAAAGTCCGCTGTTCATGCTCAACAACCTCGAAGCCCTCGGTCCGCAGGAGCGGGTGGCGGGTATCGAGGCACTGATCCCGTGCGTGATGCCGTTGCTGAAGGCGCGTGACTTCAACTTCACGTCGCTGTCGGATGCGGTTTGACGTCTACTGTCTGCGCGTGGGCTCGTTGCTTCCACGCGCAGGCCGGCATCGCTAGGAGTGTTCACGCGGGGCGGCGAGCTGAATGCGACTCTCTGCGCGTTGGCTCGCTGCTTCAACGCGCAGACCGGCATCGCTAACAATGTTCACGCGGGGGACGCGGGGAACGCGGAGGGCTCCGTGCCGGCACGGCAGGCCGCGCCCGGAGCGAGCGTCCGTTCAGCGCAAACGAATTCTTTGATGTAACTGCAGATGGCTGCGCGAGCGACGGCAATGCCCTGACGAGCAGTTCCCAACAGCAGTTGTCCGGTCCAGAACGGCGTGTACGCCGCCACGAATACTCTCGGTTCCCCCCGCGTGAACATTTTTCCAGGCGCACGATCGCGAATCACGCCGGCATCCGCAGTACCAAGCTGCAAACGCACGAACGGCCGCCCGAATGTTTCGGACGGCCGTTCGACGAAGAGCTGGGGCGGCAGGACTCGAACCTGCAACATCCCGGTTAACAGCCGGGTGGTCTGCCAATTGACCTACACCCCATCACTGCCACACAAAGTGTCGGCTCTGGCCAGAAAAGTGTAGGGCCGAGTCGTCACGAAGTGACGACTGGCTCTCAAACACGTATCAGTGCTTTGCTGCCGTATCAGCCGCAGGTGCGGCCGTCGGAGCCGCGGCGGCGGGCGCAGGAGCAGCGGCCGGTTTGCCGGCATTGGGATTCTTGTCCGCACCGGCGGCATTCAGGTAGCCCGGCGTGCTGCCGACCGACCCGTTCGCGCTGGCATCGGCACCACCGTACGGCGTCGCGGTGTCACCACGTCCCGGACTGTCGGCGGTCTTGGCGCACGCCGTGGTCAGGACGATGGCAGCGATCAACAGCGAGGCAGGACGAACGATCCGCATGCGGGCTCCAGAAACTGTGGCTGGTGTGTGTGTGCGCCAAAAGTAGCCTCATCCGGCCCGTCGCGGGACTCGCTGCGGCAGCCGACGCTGGGCGGCATGAGTCAGTGGGGCAGGAGCGGACGCAGCACACCGTACGCCCAGGTGCCCGCCATCGCGCTGATGACGATCACGAGCGCGACCGACACGCCGCTGCCGAGCAGCACCAGCAGTGGTCCCGGACAGGCGCCCACCAGCGCCCAGCCCAACCCGAACAACGTGCCGCCGACCCAGTAACGAGTGCCGCGACCCAGCACCTTCGGTGGCACCGAGATCCGCTCACCGTTCGCGGCGCGCAGGTCGAGGCGACGAATCAGCTGCAGCGAGACGGCGGCCGTCACGATCGCGGCCACGATGGTCAGGTACATGTGCGGTGACTGGAACCGGAACATCTCCTGAATCCGAAACCACGACACCACCTCGCCCTTGGTCAGCACGATGCCGAAGAGTGTACCGAGCAGGAGGTACACCAGCAGCCCTCGCACCGTGTCGGGTCGTGGCACCGACCTTTCCGGTGGCGTCGAGGTGGGGGCGTGTGCAGCCGCCGGCGCATCGATGAGCGTCGCCATGGCGTCACGCTCCCAGCAGCATGGGGAGCACGACCCAGGTGCCGAGCAGGCCGCCGGCGAAGAACCCGATCACGGCGATCAGTGACGGCAGCTGGAAATCGGCCAGTCCACTGATGGCATGGCCCGACGTGCAGCCACCCGCGTAGGCGGTACCGAAGCCCACCAGTAATCCCCCACCCACCAGCATCACCAGTCCGCGCACGGTGAGCAGCGCCTGCCAGCTGAACAGCTCGCGAGGCACCAGTCCGGTCACGTCACGCACGCCCAGCGCACCGAGGCTCGCCAGCGTCGCTGGTGACACGTCCACTCGACTGCCATCCGGCGTCTGCATCGCGATCACCGCGCCACCGAGCAGGATGCCGAGTGCGAAGGCCAGGTTCCAGCCACCGGTACGACGCCAGTCGTAGCGGAAGAAGTCGGCACGCGTTGGCAGCGTGGCCGCGCAGGCGTGACGCAGGTTGGCCGAGATGCCGAACATGCGATTGCCGACCAGCAACAGCGCCGGCACGAACAATCCGATCAGCGGCCCGGTCACGTACCACGGCCACACCTTCAGCAATTCACCGTCCGGCAACGATCCTCCCGCGTTCCCTCGTTTCGTTCGCGATCCGACCACACATCACATCGCAGAGCTCGAAGACACTCTCGTCGGCCAGCGCGTAGTACACGAACAGACCTTCCTTGCGTCGCGCCACGAACTGCAGCGCATGCAGCAGCTGCAGATGCTTGGAGACGTTGGCCTGCCCCATGCCCGTGCTGTCGATCAGGTCACTCACCGTAGCCTCCCCGTCGCGCAACCGGTGCAGGATCGCGAGGCGGGCCGGTTCACCCAGCGCCTTGAACCGTTCCGCGACCAGCGCCAGCAAGCCGGGGGTCATCTTCTTCCTGCTCATGCTCGTCAACTCACTGCGGAATGGGGGACGGGAGGCAGACACTCAGTGTGCCGCGGCCGTCGCGGCACCGGTGCGCTCCACAGGCAGCCCTGCCGCGCTCCAGGCGGCGAATCCGCCGGTCATGTTGATCACGTTCGAGAAGCCGTGTGCCTGCAGCAGGCTGGCCGCGATCGCCGAACGACCGCCGCCCTGACAGTGCAGCGCCAGCGGCCGGTCATGCGGCAGTTCACCGAGATGCGACGTCAGGTAACCCACCGGGATGTTGCGCACGCCAGGCAGGTGACCAGCGTCGTATTCGGACGCGCCGCGTACGTCGAGCACCGTCACCGCGCCGTGATTCCACTGCGCGGAGACCTCCAGCGCGGTCTGCTGCGGAATGGCGACCAGTTCCTTCCCTTCGTGCGCCCAGGCGTTGATCACCGTCGCGCTGCTCCAGCCGGCGACGCGATCGATGCCGATCATCGCCAGGTCGCGCACCGCCGCATCCACACCATCCTCGGCGTCATCCTCGCTCACGATCAGGAAGACATCGCGATCGTACGGCAGCAACCAGCCCGCCCAGGTGTTGAAGCTGCGGTTGAGCGGAATGTTGATGGTGCCGGGAATCATGCCGACCGCCGCCACGTCCGCCGGGCGTGTGTCCACGATCGGCGCGCCATCACGCAGCAATGCGTCGATCGCGGTGGGCGCGAGCTGCGGCGGACGATGGAAGCCACCGAGGATCGCCGGCCCCACCTTGTTGATGCGCTTCATCTCCGCGAAGTACTTCGGCGGCTCCGGCTGCCCTGCGAGGACCGCCTCCACGAAGGCCTGCTCGTCGGCGATGCCAAGGCCCCAGTTCACCAGCTTCTCGTAGCCGAGGGTGGACGTCGGCACCGCACCGAGTGCCTTGCCGCAGGCAGAACCGGCGCCGTGCCCGGGCCAGATCTGCAGGTGATCAGGCAACTGCTTGAAGCGCTGCAGGCTGCGGAACAACGTGCGTGCACCCGCTTCCATGGTGCCCGTCATGTGTGCCGCCTTCTCCAGCAGGTCGGGGCGACCCACGTCACCGACGAACACGAAGTCACCCGTCACCACGCCGATCGGGGATGCTGATGCAGGCGTGTCGGTGACGAGGAAGGCGATGTGTTCGGGGGTGTGCCCCGGGGTGTGCAGCACCTCGAACTTCAGGTTGCCGATCATGAAGACATCGTGATCGTGGAGCAACGCGGCGTTGGCCGAGGCGGCGAAGGCGTACTTCCAGTCGGGATCACCTTCGTCCGACAGCAGCAACCGGGCGCCGGTGCGGTGCGCCAGCTCGCGACTGCCGGAGACGAAGTCGGCGTGGATGTGCGTCTCGGAGACGTGCGTGATGCGCACCCCTTCGTCAGCGGCGGCGGCGATGTACTGCGCCACGTCGCGGTTGGCGTCGATGACGATGGCCTCGCCAGTCTTCTGGCAGCCGATCAGGTAGCTCGCCTGCGCCAGTTTCGTGTCGTAGAAGCGCTTAAGCAACATGCGGACGTGCCTCCGGGGGGAGCGGCGTGTGAACCGGGAACCGGTCGCGCGGGGAGAAGACCCGTGCGCGCGGTGCGGCGTCGGACAGCGTGTCGTGCGGGAGAAAGACGGCGCGATTGCGATAGAGCATGAACGATCCCATCAGCACCAGGAACAGCGCGAAGGCCTGTTTCAGCGCACGCTGCGAGACGAAGCGCACGCCCCAGGTGCCGACGAGGATCCCGACCACCGCCACTGCCGTAAATCCTGCGACGAACATCCACGGCACGTGTACCTGCCCGAGATAGCCGGCAAAACCAGAGGCCGAGTTCATGACGATCACCACCAGCGATGTACCGATGGCCTGCTTCATCGGCGCACGGGCCAGCAGCACGAGGGCCGGCACGACCAGAAAGCCACCACCGATGCCGACCAGGCCCGTGATGACACCGACGGCGAGTGCGACGGGTACGAGCAACCCCACCGGCATGTCGCGTGTCGCGGCGGGCGTTGCCGCATCGGACGGCGTGCGGCGCGCCGAGCGGAACATCATGATGGCGGCCAGCAGCATGATGACCGCCAGCAATGCCAGTTGCGTCGTGCCCGACAGCAAGCGGGCGGCGCGGGCGCCGGCGAACGCACCCACCATCGCGATGACGCCGAAGACGAGCGCGGTGCGGAGCTGCACATTGCCGGCCTTCCAGTGTCCCGCCACGCCGGCGAGGCTGGTGACGCCGATGACAGGCAGGCTCATGGCAATGGCGAGCTTCGGGTCGTAGCCCAGCACGTAGACGAAGATCGGCACGGTGAGGATCGACCCGCCGCCGCCCATCAGGCCGAGGGACAGTCCCACCAGTGCTGCCAGTGCATAGCCGACCAGGACCACCGAGCCTCCGGAAGTGACGGACCGTGCGAGTGCTGAACTATACAACCATGTAGTTGTTTAGCAAGCCCCCGGGTCTTGCGGCCGATGAGCACGGGCGGTGCAGGCGGCGGGCACTGGGGTGACGCGGGCGGCACCAACGAGACAGCGGTGGCGACCAGGCTGGTCGCCACCGCTGCCGTGCTGCCGAGTGGACACCGAATTCAGTTGCGCGTGAGCTTCTTGTACCGCAGGCGGTGCGGCTGGTCGGCGTCGGCGCCCTTCCGTCGCTTCAGGTCCTCGATGTACGCGCCGTAGTTGCCCTCGAACCAGACCGCCTCCGAGTCACCCTCGAACGCCAGGATGTGCGTGGCGATGCGGTCCAGGAACCAGCGATCGTGGGTGATGACCACCGCGCAGCCGCTGAAGTCGAGCAGCGCATCCTCGAGGGCGCGCAGCGTGTCCACATCGAGGTCGTTGGTCGGCTCGTCGAGCATCAGCAGGTTGCCGCCGCTCATCAGCGTCTTGGCGAGGAAGAGCCGATTGCGCTCACCACCGGAGAGGTTCGCGACCAGCTTCTGCTGGTCGGGACCGCGGAAGTTGAAGCCGCTCAGGTACGCCCGCGAGTTGAGCTCGCGGTTGCCGACCTGGATCATCTCGCGTCGGCCACTCAATTCCTCCCACACCGTGCGTGCACCATCCAGCGTGCGGCTCTGGTCACCGTAGCCGATCTGCACCGTCGAGCCGAGCACCAGCGACCCACCGTCCGGCTTCTCGCTGCCGGTGATCATCCGAAAGAGCGTGGTCTTGCCGGCACCGTTGGGACCGATGATGCCCACGATGCCGGCGCGTGGCAGGTCGAAGCTCAGGTTGTCGTAGAGCAGCTGCTCGCCGAACGCCTTCTTCAATCCCTTGGCGATCACGACGTCGGCGCCGAGTCGCGGCGCCGGTGGAATCACGATCTCGTGATTGAACGCGCGCTCCTGGCCCATCTCGCCGGCGAGGTCCTCGTAGGCCTGCAGACGTGCCTTGTTCTTGGCCTGCCGCGCCTTCGGTGCCATGCGCACCCACTCCAACTCGCGATCGAGCGTCTTGACCTTCTGGCTTTCCTTCTTCTCCTCGATGCGCAGGCGTGCGGCCTTCTGCTCGAGCCATCCGGTGTAGTTGCCTTCCCACGGGATGCCCTTGCCGCGCTCCAGCTCGAGGATGTACTGCGCCACGTTGTCGAGGAAATACCGATCGTGGGTGATGGCGATCACGGTGCCCGGGAACTCGGCCAGATACCGCTCCAGCCACGCAACGCTTTCGGCATCGAGGTGGTTGGTGGGTTCGTCGAGCAGCAGCATGTCGGGCTGTTCGAGCAACACACGACAGAGCGCCACTCGGCGGCGTTCACCACCGGACAGCACCGTCACGTCGGCATCGGGAGGCGGACAGCGGAGCGCGTCCATCGCCACCTCGACCTTGTTGTCGAGGTTCCACAGGTCGAGCGTGTCGATCTGCTCCTGCACCCGCGCCTGTTCGGCCAGCAGCTTGTCCATCGCGGCATCGTCCATCGGCTCGCCGAAGGCCATGCTGATCTCGTTGAACCGATCCAGCAGCTTGCGCTGGTCCTTGACCGCCAGCTCCACGTTGCCGCGGACGTCGAGGGTGGGATCGAGCTGCGGCTCCTGCGGCAGGTAGCCGATGCGCGTGCCCTTGTGGGCCCACGCCTCGCCCTGAAACTCGGTGTCCACCCCGGCCATGATGCGCAGCAGGGAGCTCTTGCCCGCGCCGTTGCCGCCGAGCACACCGATCTTGGCGCCCGGGTAGAACGAGAGCCAGATGTCGTCGAGGATGACCTTGGAAGGCTGGACGACCTTCTTCAGGCCCTTCATGACGTAGATGAACTGTGGAGCCACGGGTGTCTTCGGAATGTCGGGGAAAGCCTGGGGCGACGCTGCCGCGGGGCGGGCACGAGCGCAGAGAGGAGCAAGTTAGCTGGGAAGGCCAGCGCCGGAGCGTGCGGGACAGCAGTTTTCGACGCGATACCGGCACCGCCCAATCCCCTCATCGTTCCCGCAGTGAATTTCTCCGATCTCCCCGCGCAGCTCGGCGCCTCGCCGCTGACCGCGCTGCCGCTGGTGTTCCTGGCTGGCGTCCTGACCTCGCTCACACCCTGCATCTACCCGATGATCCCCATCACGGCGGCGATCGTGGGCGGGGCGCAGTCCGCCGAGGGGGGCGCCACCAAGCGACGGACCCTCGGCCTCACGATGGCGTATGTCATCGGGCTGGCGCTGGTGTATTCCGTGCTGGGCCTGATCGCGGGCCTGACGGGGAGCATGTTCGGCACGATCAGCACCAACCCGTGGCTCTACTTCGCCATGGCCAACGTGCTGCTGCTGGCGGCGCTCAGCATGCTGGACGTGCTGCCGATCCGGCTGCCGGCCTGGCTCCTGACGCGCGCCACCAGCGCGGGGCAGAATGGCGGGTTGGGCGGGGCGTTCGTGATGGGCGCGATGTCGGGCCTGGTCGCCGCCCCATGCGGCGCCCCGGTGATGGCCAGCGTGCTGACCTGGGTGGCCACCACCCGCAGCGCGGTGCTGGGGTTCCTGTACCTGTTCGTGTTTTCGCTCGGCATGTGTTCCCTGCTGGTGGTGGTCGGCCTCACCTCCGGCGCCTCGTCCAGGCTCCCGCGCAGCGGGGCATGGATGCTGTGGGTGAAACGGGTGTTTGCCGTGCTGATGATCGGCGTGGCCGAGTACTACCTGATCGAAATGGGGAAGCTGATGTTCTGATACAAGCCGTCGCTCTTGAACTTGCTGTTGCTCTTGATCTTGCTGTTGCCGTCACGACCCGTACGCAGATTTCACTATTCAGCCATTCATTCAGATGTCATTGTCCTTTGTTCGACGGTTGGTGCTGGCGGCGGCGGCGGTGATGCCGGCGGTGGCGGGGGCGCAGGAGGCAGGGATCCCAGTCGGGAATACGGCACCGAACGCCGTGCTCGAGACCCTGGACGGCCGGCCGGCGCAGCTGTCGAAGTGGATCGGCACCCAGCCCATGGTGCTCGAGTTCTGGGCCAGCTGGTGCAGCAACTGCAAGGCGCTGGAACCCGAACTGCTCAAGGTCACCCGGCAGTTCGCGAAGCAGGTGAAGTTCGTCGGCGTGGCGGTAAGCGCGAACCAGACGCCGGAGCGCGTGAAGCGCTACATGCAGGCGCATCCCATCCCGATCGAGATGCTCTACGATCGCAGCGGCACCGCGGTTGACGCCTACGATGTGCCGGCCACCAGCTACATCGTGGTCATCGACAAGGCCGGCAAGGTGGTCTACACCGGCAGTGGCGGGGCGCAGGACCTGGCGGCGGCAATTCGCAAGGCGCTGTAATCACCGTCGACTGAACAGCGCGAGAACGGAAGAGAAAACCGGCCTGCCCTCTCGTGAGGACAGGCCGGTTTTTTTGTCGGACACGACCGACGACTCCTCAGCTGAGCATCACCGCCGATGCACGACGGTGATGCCCGGCGACAGTCAGGTCACGGGCAACCCACACCCTTGAGCGACGGATCGAGCCTGTTGCGGAACAGACACTCTGCCTGCGGCACCGGCTGTACCCGGATGCGGAAATGGGTCGGAAGATCCAGCGGCAACGTGTTCAGGCGTCCATAGCGACGCACGTCCACCCAGCGGCTGCCTTCCCACATCAGTGAATACCGCTTCTCGTACAACACCGCCGTGATGGCGTCGTTGGCGTTCAGGAAGGGCGCCAGTGGTGCCAGGCCGCCGCTGTTGACGCGGACGAAATTGATGTCCGAGAGCGCCGCCACGAGGTTGCCGAGCCCGATGTTCGCTTCCGCGCGCAGCAGGATCAGTTCTTCGTTGCGGATGATCGGGATCGGCGTGGTGTTCGTCGGATACAGCGACCACCCCACCGTGCTCGGAATGCCAGCGTTACCTGGTGGCGACTTCGCCGGGATGGTACGGGTCTTGGCCGCGACGCGAAGATCGCGCACGCTCCCATTGCTCTGCGCGTCGGTCACGATCGACGGATGCGCAACCTGGTCCGGCGCCACCGGGATGCTGAGCGGATTCAACGCGTCGCCGGCCGACGACGAGTAGTTCCAGTACGCACCGGCAGCGAGGTCGGCACCCGGTGCCGCGTTGATGAAGCTGGCATTCACGGCAGTCAACGCTGCATTGAATGCGGCCGCACCACCGCCGAGGGTGGCGTAGTACACGCCATACCGGGCGGCGAATGCGCGGTTGAGCTTCAGGAAGTTCGCCGGCGTGCCGAATGCCGAGAAGCCACTCGGCAGCGTGAACGGAAATGCCGAACCACCTGCGGCGAGATCGGTCGCGCCCTCGTTCAGCAGCGCGAGGCCGAACTTGTACGCCGAGTCGCGGCTCACGAATGGCTTCGTCTCATTCTTCTCGAGATCGATCTCGACCGGGATGCCGATGCTGTCACGCGTCTGCAGCAGGTAGAGCACTTCCAGCCCGCGGAACGTCTTGGCGAAGCCCTTGGCGGCGCTCTTCTGCGCGGCCGTGAGGAATGCGGCGTTGTCCACGATGGCGATGAAGTTCATCGCCGCCCGCATCGCCGTGAAGCGCCCGTTCCAGCCGCCGCTGGCGAAACCGGCGTTGTCGAGCTGGGCGACGGTGAGATAGTTCGTCACCGTGCGTCCGTCGGTCGAGAAGTAGTTGAGCGACTCACGACCCAGCACGCCGGTGTCGTTGTAGTAGCCGCCGATGTTTCCCCGCTCGATGGCCATGATGCCGGAGGCGAGGTTCTGGATCAACGCGATGTCGGGCGTGGTGGTCGTCGCGACCGCGTTGTAGTTCGGAATGGTCAGCGCTTCGGCACTGCAGCCTGCGAGCAGGACAACGGTGAGTGCGGAGGCGGCAGCGTGGCGAATCATGCCGTCACTGAGTCGAATGGTGTGTTGCAGCGTGGCTGCGAATGAAGAGGTCATGGCTCAGAATCCGAAGTCGATGCCGAAGGACACGTTCTTCGTCGGCGGGAACGGTGCGAGGTCGACGAAACGGCCGACGTTGTTGCTGCCGAAGTTGTTCACTTCCGGATCAGCACCCCAGTACTTGGTCCAGGTACGCAGGTTGCGACCCGTGACGTTCAGGCGCACGTCGCTGAAGCGCTGGCCGAGATATCGCTGCGTGAACTTTGCCGGCACGGCGTAGCTGAGCGTGATTTCACGAAGCTTCACGAAGCTGCCGTCCTGGATGTAGGCGGTGGAGTTGCTGCCGCCGTTCCAGTAGGCGTACCGGTAGGCGCCAAGCGTGGCCGTGGGCGAGACATCCACCAGCGAGAGTCGATTCACGCCGTTGACCTGCACGCACTGACGATCGCTGAGCGTTGCACCGCGGCAGGGCGACGGCGCGTCGTAGTCGCGTGAGTTCAGCCCTTCGTCGTACAGGTTGTTCGACATGCTGGACAGGTCTCCGCCCTTGCGCCAGTCGAGCTGCAGATTGAGGGTCAGGCGACCAACCACGAACGTGTTGGTGAAGAACGTCTCGAAATCCGGGTTGGCGTCGCCGACGATCGTGTCGCGCGTGAAGACCGAGTCAGCCCCACCACTCGTCTTCGTGTAGATCGGCTTGTTGCCCCAGATCGCCGTCGTGCTGACGCCCTCTGCGATACGCGAACGGCCGTAGGCGCTGCCGAAGCCGGTGCTGCCCACGGCAAACGGTGCGATCGGCAGCTTCGTCACACGGTTCCGGATCTGCTGGAACGACGTGCGAGATACCCAGCTGAAGCCTTTCGCCCGGATCGGCTCGATGGTGAGCGCCACTTCAGTGCCCTTGTTGGCCAGCGTGCCGCCGTTGAAGAACTCAGTCGCCAGACCGGTGGAGTTGGCGAGCGGGCGCTGCAGGAACAGGTCCGTGATCGTCGAGTTGAAGTACGTCGCCTCGAGGCCGACGCGGCCACCGAAACCGCGCGCGTCGAAGCCGTATTCCGCTTCCGTCTTCCGCTCCGGCTTCACGTTCGGGTTGCCGAGCGCCGTATTGACACCGAGGGCGTTGACGCCGCCGAACAGGCCTGCGCCGCCAAGCGTGATGAAGCGGGCACCGTACGTCGGACGGTTGCCCGTCTGGCCCCACGACGCGCGAAGCTTGAACTCGTCGAGCTGGGGCACGACGCTGACGAAGCGATAGGACGCCTGCACGGCCGGAAACGTGTAATACGTCGAGCGGTTGCCGTTGTCACTCGAACGGTCACCGCGGAGGCTGCCGGACAGGTACAGCTTTTCGTCGAACGCGAGGACCGACTGCTGCACGTACCACGCCTGGTCGACGTCCTTCGTCTTGCCCTGGGTGGTGAACTGCGTGCCCTGGTTGATGTTCGTCACGGTCGGGATCAGACCGCGCGCCGTGACGAGGAAGGTGTTGAGGCGCTGCTGCTCCATCGTCACGCCGGCCACGGTCGCGAGCGAGAAGGGCAGGTCGGACGGCGTGAAGTCGTACGACACGCTCAGGCGCTGGTTGAGCTGACGGCTGTTGGTCGTGTTCTGCACCGCCGTACCCGGCAGCCCGTCGTTGGCCTCGAACTGGAGGAAGTTCGGGCTGTAGAGCTGGTTGTCCTGCGAGAACTGGTCGATGCCTGCCAGGTACTCGAAGCGCAGGCGGTTCGCCGACGTCTGGAGGGCCTGAATGGAGATCGAGCCGCTGCCGAGGAAGCGGTTCACGTCCTCGGTGTTCTTGATGTAGTTGAACGTCTGGAACGGGTTCGAGCTGCTCGTGCCGCCACCGCCGGCCCAGTCATTCGTCGGGTAGTTGCCGTTTGCGTCGACCTGGTTCAGCGTCGCGAAACTCGGCGTGTACGCAAAGTTGTACAGCGGGCTGGTGTACGTATTGTCGTTGTTCGACAGACCGCGATTCGCGTTGTTGCGCGTGATGCCAAGATCGAGCTTCGCCGAGATGCGGCTCGACATGTTGTGGTCGATGTTGATGCGCGCGTTGTCACGCAGGGCATTCGTATTGCGTGCAATGCCGCCTTCGAGCTGGCGGCTGATCGAAGCCAGGTATCGCGTGCCACCGTCAGCCGTACCTCCGCTGACCTGCAACGCGGAGTTGTAGCCGAAACCCTTGTCGCCGAACAGTTGCTTGTTGAAATCGTTGTACGGAATCGTGTTGCCGTTGGCCGCATAGATCCGCCGGAAGGCGGCGGCACCGGCGGCACCCGTCGACGCCGACGCGGCCTCGATGGCCGACGCGGTGTCACGGAACTGACGCTGCCCGACGCCGCGCAGCAGCGATGACTGCCCGACCCGCTGCGTGAAGCTCCACCGCGGCGTGCCTGCCTTGCCGCGCTTGGTGGTGATCAGCACCACGCCGTTCGTCGCGCGCGATCCGTAGAGCGAGGCGGCCGCGGCGCCCTTCAGCACCTGCACGTCCTCGATTTCCGCCGGGTTCATGTCGGCAAGGCGGTTCGTCGGATTGTCCTGCGACGAAGAGTTACTGCCGCCGCTGGCCGCCGTGATCGCGTTGGCACCGCTGTTGATCGAGGCGTTCGACATGACGACACCGTCGATCACGAAGAGTGGCTGGCCGTTGCCGAGGATCGACGTGACGCCGCGAATCTGGATCTGACCACCACCGCCCGGAGCGCCGGAGTTCAGGTTGATGCGCGCGCCGACAACCTTGCCCTGCAGCGCCTGGTCGAGCGAGTTGGACGGTACTGCGGACAGCTGCTCGCCACCGACGGAAACCACGGCCGTGGCCGCATTCTTTCGCTCGAGCGTGCCCTGCTGACCGGTGACGACGATGCCCTCGAGCTGCAGGACGTCCTTCTTGAGCGCAATGTCCAGCGTGCTGCTGGATGCAGGCAGCAACACCGTCCTGAGCTGGTAGCCGATGCGCCGGACACGCAGGGAGATGGCGCCATTCGGCACCATCAGCGAGTACGTACCGGCGTCGCTGGTGTAGGCGCCGATCGTCGTCCCGACGAGCTGGATACTCACGTTCCCCAGCGGACTACCACTCCCCTCCTCTGTCACTTTGCCACTGACGCGCCTTTGCGCGAGCAGCTCGCCAGCCGTCAGCACGATCAGTGCGCAGACGGTAGCTCCCCGACGAATGAGTCCCACGAGACTTCCTCCTCTGAATGGACGAAAAAAACACCGCCACGCAGCAGATCACCGGCAGAATCGCCGTGGATGTGCTGCGTGGTCAACTCGTGACATTCGCTGTTGTTTGTCAGGCTGTCAATCGATCGTGACAATCCGCAGCGCTATAAAAGAAATGGCATCGTAGTTTTCACGGGCGCTTGGGCCGACTTCCTGAGGCGTGTCACAGCCAGCAGTGAGCGATCGCAAGCACGAGGCGAGTTCATCCATTAGACGTGTCCAGTGGGCTCGTCCGCAGCGCTCAGGATCGTCCAGCGACGTTCCCACGCAAGGGAACGTCGCAGAGGAGCACCGGTGCCTGCGGCTCGCGCGCCGCATACGCCTGGATCCGATCCACTCGGATCGGCGCCCGCACGCGAAACCGACGGGCACGCTGCCACGTGTCGTCCGCCATCGTGCGAAAGAAGTGCACCGTGCAGTGCGGCGTGAACGCGAATTTCGGGGCCGCGAACGGCAGTCCGCACATCGCAATGCGATCGTGCAGCCAGCGCACCGGGCCGTGCACCGGCAGCGGCAGCATGATGATGTTGGTGACCGGGAACCGCTCCGGAGCACCGAAGATGAAATCGAGCGGTGCCACCGCCTCGGCGACGGTTTCCAGCGCATCACGGATCTGCGGCGCCGGCGTGCCGGGCGGCAGCGGACCCACGCCACTCGAGCCAGCCAGCGTGACGTGCGGTCGGAACGTGTTCGCGAACTTGGGATCGATCTCGCGGATCAGCGCCGCGATCCGATCGGCCTCGACCCCAAACAGGTCCGCGACGATGAAGATGCCGTCCGCCATCCTCGGCTCAGTGGGCCAGGAACAGGCGGTCCACCTGACTCCGCGGATGGGCATCGTGCCACCGTCGCACCGCCAGCGCGCTCAACATGCCCACCGCCGATCCCGCCACCACGTCGGACAGCCAATGCTGCCGGTCGCGCACTCGGCTTCCCGCGGCCACTCCCGCCAGCGCATAGACCAGCGGTGGTCCCACCGTGCGCCAGCCGTCGCTACCCTGCCGACGCCATTCCGCCGCCAGCGTGATCGCGGCCGCCGCCGACATGCCGGAATGTCCCGAGACGAAGCTGCGCGTGCTGTCACTGCGTCGCCCACCGAACAGGTCCCAGTGTGTGGGGCTGTGATCGGCGCTGGCGTACGGACGGGTGCGACCCGAGAGCGCCTTGATCACGCCGATGGTCAGCCCGCTGAGCACCACCGCTTCCGTCGTGCGCAGGCCGAGCACCGCCGAGCCCGAATCGCCGCGCGCGCGACCGAGGAGCCAGGTGGCCGGGCCAACACCCAGCGCACCCCAGCTCCCGCTGAAGTCGCCCACGGTCGACAGCGCATCCAGCGTGCGGCTGTCCTGCACCGAGGCGTGGCGCGCCCACGCATCGCCGCGCCTGTCGGCACTGGCGAGCACGCCGGCCAGCGCGGCCATGCCGCCCAGTTTCCATCCGTCCGCGCGACGCAGTCCGATCCCGCCGCGTTCCGCAGTCGCCGATCGTGGCGAGAGCGTGTGCCCCGCCTGCGCCGGGACGGACCACGCTGCGCGCGGCGAGGACGCCAGCGGCTGCGCCGACGCGTGGCCGCCGTACACCAGCGATCCCACCACCAGTGACAGCACCGCCGCAGCCCTCGGCGCGCGGCGCGCGCGGGTGCGTGTCATCGGCGCGCCTTCGTCCCCGCCTTGGTCCGCGTGGTGGTCTGAGTACGTGACTTGGTGCCTGCCTTGGTGACCTGCGTCCCGCCACGTTTCGCGCCCGACTTCTTGGGCGACGTCGTGCTGCGCTTGCTGACGCGCGGCGGCGTCTTTTTCGCCGTGGTCGTCTCGCCCGCCGGTACCGGCGCGGCCACCGCCACCTCGTCCTGCGGCTTCCCCTTCTTGTCCTTCTTTCGCTTGCCGTCCTTCGCCTTTTCCGCCTTCTCCTTCTTTTTCTTGGCCTTCTTCTCTTCCTTGGCCGTCATCGGAGCCAGGATCGAGCCGCGACACTTCGGCGAACCGCACCGGCAGGCGTAGAGCAGCTCATCGGCGTCGGTATGGTCCGCAGTGCGCTCGTAGGCGTAGTCGTACAGCAGCTCGGTTCCCACCTCGATCTTCTTCAGCGCCGAGATGAAGACGCGGCCGTCCTCCTCCTCGATCGCCTCGCAGTTCGGGTCGCAGGAGTGGTTGATGTACTTCGCTGGCCAGTCCAGCGGCCCGGCATCCAGCACCCGCGACCCGTCGCCGATCGAGAACAGGAACGTATGGTGGCGCCCCATCTCGTCATCGGGGTAGCGGATGTCCGATTCGGCCTCGTCGATACACTCGCCGAGGTACTCGATGATGCGCTCACCCTTCCGGATGCGGCGGGAGGCGAAGGCGCCCTTGCCCTGGATCTTCGAGGATCGGATGGCGAATGCGAGCGAGCGGGAGCCGGCGAAGTGTTGAGCCACGGGGCGGGTGAAGTGGTCTGGTGGATGCGCAGTGCGAACATCGCAGAATAGTCGGCCCGGGCGCTGCAGGCGACGCACGGGATTCTCGGTCAATTGGCGACCAATCTGCCAGCGCCTCATTGCACCGCATCGGACGGCGCCTGCTACGTTATTCCGTGGCTCGGCAGTTGCAGACGTCGAGCCCGTCAGCGCGACGATGCGCCCACCCGCTCTCCATGCGCCTTCACAAGGTCGACCCAGCCAGCCCCGATCCAGACGTGATCGCCGATGCCGCCGCCCGGCTGCGCGTCGGAGAGCTGGTGGCCTTCCCCACCGAGACGGTTTACGGTCTCGGGGCGAACGCGCTCGATTCGGCGGCGGTGGCGCGGATTTATGCGGCCAAGGGCCGGCCGGCCTACAACCCGCTGATCGTGCACGTGGCGCACACCGAGGCGGCGCGGCGGGTGGTGACGCAGTGGCCTGAGATGGCCACACGGCTGGCGGCGGCATTCTGGCCAGGCCCCCTCACCATCGTGCTGCCGAAATCCGCCGACGTGCCCGACAATGTGTCGGCCGGCCTGCCGCTGATCGGGGTGCGGGTGCCCGCGCATCCGGTGGCGCTGGCGCTGTTGCGCGCCGCACGGATCCCGGTGGCGGCACCGAGTGCAAACAAGAGCAACCAGCTCTCCCCGACGTCGGCAGAACACGTGCGTCGCGGCCTGATCGACGTGGAGTGCGTGGTGCTCGACGGCGGCGCCTGCTCGGTGGGCATCGAGAGCACGGTGGTGGACCTCAGCACCGACCAACCCACTTTGCTGCGGCCCGGCGGCGTGTCGGTGGCGGCGCTGGAATCGGTGCTCGGCGTGAAGCTGCAGCGGCCCGCACCCGTGCGCGCCGCCGACGCGCCACGCCGTTCGCCCGGCGCGCTGGACCGCCACTACGCGCCGCAGGCGCGGTTGCGGATGGTGGCGGCCGGCGATGCGATCGCACTCGCCACCACGATCGATTCACTGCGCATGCCGGGCACGAAAATCGGGGTGATGATCTATTCCGACTTCGACCTCCCCTTCCGCGACGACGTGGTGGTGCGGGCGATGCCGTCGCGCGCCGAGGGGTATGCGAGCGTGTTGTTCGCCGCGCTGCACGAACTGGATGCGGCGGGGGTGTCGGCGATCGCGGTGGAGCAGGTGCCCGAGGCGCCGATCTGGGATGCGGTGCGCGACCGCCTGCGCCGCGCGGTGTCCTGACGGCGCCGGAGCCGCCGGCCGTGCGATGGTCGGGGCCGAGCACTTAGCTTGGGGCATGCTGCCCATCAATCTTTCCGGCAAGCGCGCGCTGGTCGCAGGCGTCGCTGACGACAACGGCTTTGGCTGGGCCATCGCCAAGGCGCTGGCCACCGCGGGTGCCACGGTGTGTGTGGCCACCTGGCCCCCCGCCCTCAACATCTTCCTGAACCTGATCGAGCGCGGGAAGCTCGACGCGTCGCGCAAGCTGCCCGACGGCTCGCTGCTGACGTTCGAGCGGATCTACCCGCTGGATGCGGTCTACGACTCCCTCGAGCAGGCGCCCGACGACATCCGCGAGAACAAGCGCTACAAGGAACTGGGCGACTTCACCATCGACGGGCTGGCGAAGCGCCTGACGGACGACTTCGGCGCGCAACCGCTGGACATCGTGGTGCACTCGCTGGCTAATGGTCCTGAGGTGAAGAAGCCGCTGCTGGAAGTCTCCCGCGGCGGCTACCTGGCGGCCATCAGCGCCAGCGCCTATTCGATGGTCAGCATGGTGCAGCGGCTTGGCCCGCTGATGCGGCCGGGTGGTTCATTCAATTCGCTGACCTACATGGCCAGCGAGCGTGCCATCCCCGGCTACGGCGGTGGCATGAGCAGCGCCAAGGCGGCACTGGAATCCGACACCCGCCT
>JANMON010000133.1:0-15021 GCA_031369265.1 Gemmatimonadaceae bacterium
CGGCGACTTCCGCAGCCGGCGCAGCCGCACCTGTGGGAATTGCGCCCCGCCCGATGCCTGCGCTGCCACCGCGTCGTACGTGGATGGAATGATCGTCGCCATGAAACCCTCAGGAAAAACGTCGTGTCAGTCGTCGGTCAAAAACTGTCCGTGCTGCCGAACCGTTGCACTGCGTGACGCAGTCGCCGTTACCGATGTGGTGGCAAAAATCAGTTCGCTTCGCGCGACGCCGCGCCCACCGCGCGCGCTTCCGCCAGGATCGCCGCCGCACCGGCCGCACGGAGTTCACCCGCCAGCGTTTCGGCGCTGGCGGTGATGTCGTCACCGACCACGGTGCTGGCGCGCAGCATCGGTGTGCCGTCGAGACCGGCCACCAAGCCATGCAGCACCCGGCGACCGCCTTCGCTTTCGGTCATCAGTGCGCCGATCGGCACCTGACAGCCGCCGTCCAGCGCGGCCAGGAAGGTGCGTTCACAGTTCGTCGCATCCATCGTCGGCTGGTGGTTCAGGCGCCGCACGATCGCGCTCACCTCGGCGTCGTCCACACGCACCTGGATCGCAATCGCACCCTGGCCGGCGGCCGAGAGCCACTCCGGGGCGCTGAGAAAACTGCGGATGCGCGACGCGAGGCCGAGCCGGTTGAGTCCTGCCGCAGCCAGGATCGCCGCATGACAGAGTCCCTTGTCCAACTTCGACAGGCGCGTGCCGACGTTGCCGCGCAGGTCGACCACCGTGCAGTCGGGCCGCAACGCCTTCAGCTGCGCGCGACGGCGCAGGCTGGAGGTGCCGATGATCGCGCCCTGCGGCAGCTCGTGCAGCAATGAACCGGGCACGTCGTCCCGCACCACCAGCGCATCGCGTGAATCCTCGCGCGGCAGCTGTGCCAGCACCGTCAGGCCGTCCGGCTCATCGGTCGGCAGGTCCTTCAGCGAGTGCACGCAGAGATCCGTCACGCCCGTGCGCAGGTCGCGCTCGAGTTCCTCGGTGAAGAGGCCCTTGCTGCCGATGGCCGTCAGGGCGACGTCGAGCCGGCGATCACCGATGGTGGTGTAGGTCACCAGTTCGCTCTGCACGCCGATCGCGAGTAGTTCCGCCTGCACCGTGTGCGCCTGGGCCAGCGCCAGGGCCGACGATCGGGTGCCGATCTTCAGCGGTCGCATCTCTGCTGTCATGAAATGTTGGTCTGGTGATGATGTCGGTCGCGCTGTGCACGAATGGCGCGCACCACGGCGGCCACGAGCCCTTCGATGGTGGACGGCATCGCCTCCGCCGCCACCCGCATGCCGGCGGCGTGCGCCGCCTGTGTCGTCACCGGACCGATCGACACCACATCGGCCAACTGGTGTGCCTCACCCATCGCGATGACCCACGCTTCCACCGCGCTGCGGGCCGTCAGCGTGACCGCATCCACCCGTCCTTCGCGCAGCGCCGCACGCACGTCGGCCACGTCGTCGTCGGTGGCAACGGTGTCGTACGCTTCCACCTGATCCACCGTCGCACCCATCGCCTGCAGGCCATCACGCAGGTCGCGACGCGCACCGGCAGCAGCGGGGTAGAGCATCCGCATGCCCTGCACGTCGCCGCGCGCCGCGAAGGCGTCCAGCAGTCCTTCCGCCACGTAGCGCTCCGGTACCAGCGCCGGCTCCACGCCACGCGCGCGCACCGCATTGGCCGTGGACGAGCCAACCGTCGCCACCTTGGTATGCCGCCACTGCTCGGCGGTGATGCCACAGCCTTCGCTGGCATCGAACGTCATCACCACGGCGGTGGCACTGGTGAACACCACCCAGTCATACCGAGCCAGCGTGGAGGCCGCGTGGGTGAGCCCAGCCACGTCGCGCGGCACGATGCGCGTGGCGGCGTAACTCAGCACCTGTGCACCCAGCGCCTCGAGCGGCTCCACAAGGGTTTCGGCCCGCGACGCGGCGCGCGTCACCACGATCGTCGCGCCGGCCAGCGGACGCAACGCGGCACCGTCACCCTCCGGCATCAACGTACCCGCCGCGACGACGCGTCACGCATCAGGAGCGACTGACGGTGTCGATCGCATCGCCACGCCGCGCCATCGCGCGACCACGGCTCACCAGTGACAGCACGTAGCCGCCGAAGACCAGCGCCGATGCGATGTAGGCCGCGAACATGTATCCGGCATTGTCAGGCATCAGGCGTCTCCCGATTCCAGCGATTCCACACGATCACGCAGCGCGGCATATCGCAGCCGTGCCCGCAGCAGCGCCACGAACAGCACCGTGAACGCCAGGAACGAGAGCGACAACGTCATGCCCATCTCGGCCGAGAGCTTCGGCTTGTCGGGCGTCAGCACGATCGGCTGCGGATGCATGGTGCGGAACAGCCGCACGCTGAGGTGGATGAACGGCACCAGCAGCGCGGCGAGAATGCCCAGCACCGCCGAGTAGCGCGCCCGCTGCTGCCGATCCTCGATCGCGCCACGCAGGACGGTGTAGCCGAGCAGGATGAACCAGAGGAAGAGCGTGCTGGTGAGCCGCGCATCCCACGTCCACCAGGTGCCCCAGATCGGCTTGCCCCACAGCGGGCCCGTGACCAGTACGATGCTCAGGAACACCAGCGCGATCTCAGCCGCGCTCTCTGCCAGTCGATCAAGGCGTTCGTCGCGCATCCACAGGTACAGCGCCCCACCGATCGCGACCAGCGGACAGGCCAGGTAGAGCCCCACCACCGCCGACGGCACGTGGATGTAGAAGATCTTCTGCGCCTCGCCCTGCAGCGCCTCCGGCGGCGTGAACCAGATGGCGCGGGCGATCACCGCCGCCAGTGCCACCACGGCAAGCGCCATCACCCAGTCGAACACCGCCACCGGTGCCTTCGACGGGCGACCGGCGCCGGCCGAGGGCATCGGGCGCACAAGAGTATCAGGCATGAGAAGCGATGGAAGGGGATCCCGCGGAATCGGCGTTCCGATTCAACCGTCCGCAAGGGGAAAAAGTTACTCCAATTTCCCTCAATCCTCGATCGTGAACGGGAAGGCCAGCACACAGGCCACGCCGAACATGAGGTCGAAGGCCACCAGCACCTGGATCCAGGGCATGACGCTCTGCAGATCAGCGCCCACCAGCAGCTTGGCTGAGGCCTGCGCCGCCGGTACCACCACCGGGATGAAGAACGGCAGCGCCAGCATCGGCAGCAGCAGCTCGGCGAAACGGGTGTGTACCGTCATGGAGCTGAACAGCGTTCCGACCGTCACCAGCCCTATGGCCGCCAGCACCCCGATGCCACCGAGGATCAGCAGCCCGCTCCCGAACTCCAGGTTGTAGAACAGCACCACCGCCGGAATCGTGATCGCGAGGACCGACGAGACGTACACCAGGTTCGCCAGCGCCTTGCCGAGGAAGATCGCCTCGCGGGCGATCGGCGCCAGCAGCAGGCCGTCCATGGCGCGCGTCTGCAGCTCGAGGCCGAAGGCGCGGTGCAGCCCCAGCATGCCGGCGAAGGCGAAGATGGTCCACAGCACCCCCGGTGCCATGTCGATCGGGCGCCCCGCGGTGGGGTCCCAGACCATGTAGAAGATGCTGACGCCGAGCAGCGAGAACACCAGCGACGAGAAGAACGCGCTCCGGGTGCGGTATTCGATCGCCAAGTCCTTGCGGGCGATCATCAGCGCCACGGCCAGCGTGCCCGGCGGCTTCATCTCAGTCACGCCGACAACTCCAGTGCCAGCCGCCGGTACGACTCGGCGTAGCTGGCCGGGTCGAGGCCGGCGGTGGGTTCGTGGCTGCGGATGGTGCCGTCGAGCATGATCGCAGCGTGGGTCGCCAACGCCAGGCCTTCGTCCACGGCGTGCGTCACCAGCGCCAGCGCCGCTCCGTCCTGTCGCAGCGAGAGCAGCAGTGCCGTGAGTGCCCGCGCGCCCGCCACATCCAAGCCGGTGTACGGCTCGTCCAGCAGCACCAACGCCGGCCCGTGGACGATGGCGCGGGCGATGGACACGCGTTGTTGCCAGCCGCGGCTCAGCGCGCGCACCGGCGTCAGCTCACGGCCCTCGAGCCCCAGTCGCGTGATGGCGGCACGGGTCGCCCCCTCCACGTCGGGCACGCCGTGCAGCTTCGCCGCGAAGGCCACGTTTTCGGCCACCGTCAGCACGTCGTACAGCATGCTCTGATGGCTGATGAGCCCCACCCGGCCACGTTCGGCGGCGGCATCACTCTTCAGCGCACGATTCAGCAGGCGTACCTCGCCGCTGGTGGGGCGCAGGAGCCCGGCCAGCAGGCGCAGGAGCGTGGTCTTGCCGGCTCCGTTGGGGCCGAACAGCGCCAGGCACTCCCCCGCTCCGATGCTCAGGTCCACACCGGCCACGGCGCGGCGCCGCCCGAAACGCCGCACCAGCGCCACCGTCTGGCACACCGGTGCCGATGCATGCGGCTGAGTCGGGCTGGGCGAAGTCATCGCGCCAAGCTAACCGCCCACGATGGCGATGCGGTTGCCCCTCGGGGCGCGGCGTGTCAGACTCACCGCTCGTCTCCGTCGTCCCGCCTCTGCCCCCGATTGCCTCATGTCCGAGATCGACGCGCTGCTCACCGAGAATCGCCGCTTCCCCGCACCGGCCGGCTTTCGTGCCCAGGCCCATGTGAGCGACGGCACCCTCGCGGAACAGGCGGCCGCCGATCCGGAGGCCTTCTGGGTGCGACAGGCGCAGCAGCTGGAGTGGATCCGCCCGTTCACCAAGGGCCTCGAGTGGGACGCGCCCTTCGCCACCTGGTTTGCCGACGGCCAACTCAACGTCTCCGCCAACTGTCTCGACCGACACATCCGCGGCCCGCATCGCAACAAGGCCGCGATCATCTTCGAAGGCGAACCGGGTGACCAGCGCACGCTGACGTACTGGCAGCTGTACACCGAGGTGAACAAGTTCGCCAATGTGCTGCGCAGCCTCGGCGTGCAGAAGGGCGATCGGGTGGCGATCTACCTGCCGATGATTCCCGAGGCCGCGATCGCCATGCTGGCCTGCGCGCGCATCGGCGCGATCCACAGCGTGGTGTTCGGTGGCTTCAGCCCCGAGTCGCTGCGCGACCGCATCAACGACTCACAATGCCGCGTGCTGGTGACCGCCGACGGTGGCTTCCGTCGCGGCCAGGTGGTGCCGCTCAAGCGAAACGCCGATGTCGCGATGCAGGAAACACCCAGCATCGAGCACTGCGTGGTGGTGCAGCGTCGCGCCGGCGCCATGAGCGACGAAACCTTCGCCCAGATGCAGGAGGGACGCGACGCGTGGTGGCACCGGCTGATGCAGAAGGCGCCACTGCAGTGCGAGCCGGCGGTGATGGACGCCGAAGATCCGCTTTTCATCCTCTACACGTCGGGGACCACCGGCAAGCCGAAGGGCATCGTGCACAGTACCGGCGGCTATCTCACCGGCGTGACCACGACCTCGAAGCTGGTGTTCGACCTCAAGGATGACGATGTCTTCTGGTGCACCGCCGACGTGGGCTGGGTGACGGGCCATTCGTACGTGGTGTACGGCCCGCTGGCCAACGGCGCCACCTGCCTGCTCTACGAAGGCGCGCCCGACTGGCCTGATCGCACTCGCATGTGGGACATGTGCGCGCGCCACGGCGTGACGATCTTCTACACGGCGCCGACGGCGATCCGCGCGTTCATGAAGTGGGGGGAGCAGTTCCCCAACCAGCACGACCTCTCCCGCATTCGCCTGCTGGGCACCGTCGGTGAGCCGATCAATCCCGAGGCGTGGATGTGGTATCACCGCGTCATCGGCAAGGAACGCTGCCCGATTGTGGACACGTGGTGGCAAACGGAAACCGGCGCGATCGTGATTTCGCCGCTGCCCGGTGTCACGGAAACGAAGCCCGGCAGCGCGACGCATGCATTGCCCGGCTTCAGCGTCGCGCTGGTGGACAAGGATGCGCAGCCGATCGCCGTCGGTGGTGGCCTGCTCACCATCACGCGGCCGTGGCCCAGCATGTTGCGCACGATCTGGGGTGACCGGCAGCGCTACGTGGACACTTACTTCAGCAAGTGGCCCGGACGTCCCGACCTGTACTTCGCAGGCGATGGGGCGAAGCTCGACGAGGATGGCTACTGGTGGATCCTCGGTCGGGTGGACGACGTGCTGAACGTGGCCGGTCATCGCATCGGCACGATGGAAGTCGAGAGTGCACTGGTCGGTCATCCGTCGGTCGCCGAGGCGGCCGTGGTCGGCAAGGATCATGAGTTGAAGGGGCAGGCCATCGCGGCATTCGTCACGTTGCGCGAGGGATTCCAGCCATCGTCGGCGTTGCGTGACGAGTTGCGTGATTTCGTCGGCGAGAAGATCGGTGCGATCGCGAAGCCCGACGACATCCTCTTCAGCGCCGACCTGCCGAAAACCCGTTCCGGAAAGATCATGCGTCGCCTGCTCCGCGACATCGCCGAAGGCCGCGCGCTGGGCGACACGACAACGCTTGCGGACCCGAGCGTGGTGGCGGGCCTCAAGGAGCAGTACGAGGCGCAGGAATCGTGACCCGCTGACGATGCCGGGCATGGGTGCAGGCCCGTTCCCGCATCGTCGTTCGGCTGGCCTCAAGCCGTTGCGCTGCTTAGTCTTCGGAACATGAGCCTCCTCGGCCGTCTGTTCCCTGACACGCTGTTCCCCAGAAAGCTCAGTGACGCGGCCGAGCGTCGCCTGCGCCTGGCGCAGGCGCGTGCCGAGGAAGCGGTGCTCGAGACGCATGTGCGCAATGCACTGCTCTACGTGGACACGCTGGCCGGCGAGTTGCCGTTCGATCGTGCGATCGAGACGTACATCCGCATGCTGGGCATTCCCGAGCCGCTTGCCAGCACCGTCGCCACGCGCACGTTGGTGGTGCTCGGTGACGACGTGGTGCCCGAGCGCAACACGCCGCTGGGGACACAGATGGTCGGCGATGATGTGCTGCCGATCGTGCGCATCGCCGCCTCCAGCGACGGCACCGCGCGCCGTCGCTGAACCTGCCACCGTCGTCGCGCCCTTCGCGCGACGACGGCGACGGTCGGATCACCCTGCAGTGGCCGCCGTGGATCGTGCTGCCCGGCGCGCACGCGCCGCCCGCTTGTCGTCGTACATCGCCTCATCGGCCTGACGCTGCAGCAACGCCAGCGACTTCGGGTGCTTCGGTGTCCAGACGGCGATGCCGATGCTCGACGTCATCCGTCGCTCGATCGGGACCACCTGGTTACGACGGTCGATGGCTTCGTGCAGTCGCTCGCGCACGCGGTGCATCTGGTCCACGCCGCTGTTGGCCAGCAGCAGCACGAACTCGTCACCGCCGAAGCGCGCCACGATATCCGACGCGCGGCAGACGCTGGTGAGCAGCGCCGCGATCTCCTGCAGTGCAGTGTCGCCAGCTTCATGTCCGCTGGTGTCGTTGATGGACTTGAAGCCGTCGAGGTCCAGCGCGGCCACGAGGAACGGCGCCTCGGTGCGTTCGGAGAGTGCGAGGTGGCGCTTGGCCTGCTCCATGAAGCCGCGACGGTTGAGCAATCCGGTGAGTTCGTCGCGTGACACCTGTGACTGCAGCTTGACCTGCGTCGCCACCAACGAACGAATGGTTGAGCGCAGTTCGATCTCTGCCATCGCCGCCGCCGCCAGGTCCTCCAGGATTGCCACCTGCTCCGGCGTCCAGACCACCGGCGTGGAATGAATCGCGCACAGCGCACCGAGGGTGAGGCCTTCGGCGGTGCGCAATGGCACGCCGGCGTACGCGATCACCCCCAACTCCCTGACGGCCGGATTGTCGTGCACCAGCGGATGCCGGGTGGCGTCCTGCACCAGCAGAATCGCGTTCGAGGTGACGACGTGCTGACAGAACGAGTGCGACAGCGGCGTGCCGCGTTGCTCACCGGCCCATCCCGCGAGGCCGGCCTGTCCCGGGAAGTGCTGGCCCCGGTCATCAACCAGTGAAACCATCGCCGTCGGCACGCCGAGCAATCGGGTGACGAGGCGGGTGAGCCGATCGAGCACCCCGTTGCTGGTGCCATCCAGCAGGCCCGAAGCGCGCAATGCGGCAAGACGGACCGGCGACGTGAGACGCGGGTCGCGCGTGATGTGTTCGCCGTTGGCGGTGCTGATATATGGCTCCTGCTTCGGTGCCGGCGTGCTCGCCGAACCGCTCATTGGTCGCTCGTCGTTGCGGGGAGGGTGTATGGATGCGCGTGTGCCGCGACATGTGGGCACCGGTGCACGCGGCGAAAGACGCTCGCGCGTGCGCCCGGCAGCCTCGTCGTCGTCTTGAGTATCGGATGCTCACGCCTGCCGATACAGGTGAAATACAGGTGTGACGACTCCAATCCTCGCTGGAGATACATCAGCGCGGGACGTGACGTCGCCACCGCTGGAACGGCAAACGGGGCGGACCATCGCTGGCCCACCCCGTCGCTGCACCAGATCCGTTGCGTCGCGCTTATTTCGGCGTCGCGGTCGGTATCGGCAGTGTGGCGGCCAGCGCCACGTCCACCGCCTTCTTGATGTCGTCGTACGGCAGCGCGCCGGGGTACGACACACCGTTGATGATGAACGTCGGCGTGCTGCCGACCTGCTTCATCATGCCCAGCGCGTAGTTGGCACGGATACGCTCGGCGTGGGTGTTGGCATCCATGCACGCGTTCCACTTCCCCATGTCGATGCCCAGCTTCTCGGCGTAGCCGGTGAGCACCTTGCGCGGGTTGGTGGTGGCGATGCCGTTCCACTCGATCTGGCCCATGAAGATCGCATCGTGCATCTCCCAGAACTTGCCCTGGTCGTTGGCGCAGGCCGCCGACATCGAGGCCGGAATGGTGTTCACGTGTGCGTTGAGCAGCGGGAAGTCGTAGAACGTGTAGCGCACCTGACCGGTGGCGACGAGGTTCTTGCGCACATCCGGCTCGGTGATGGTCGCGAAGTTGCCGCAGGCCGGGCACTCGAAGTCGGCGAACTCCACGATCTCGACCTTCGCGTCGGGCGACCCGATGGTGTACCCCTGCGCCTTGCTGGCCAGCAGCGAGTCAGTCACCGTCGGCAGGACGATCGTGGGGGCGGGCGGCGGCTGTTGGGTCTTCCACCAGATGAACCCACCGCCGGCGATCACGATGCCCACCAGGGCGATGATGAAACCGGAATTGTTGGACTTCTTCGCACTGACCTTCGCGCTCACGATGGGTCGCCCTCGGCGGTGTCGGGAGGCGATGACCGGCGTCCCGTCTTCTGGTTCCTTCTCTTTGCGGCCACGGCGAGACGTCGCCGCGCGGCATTGCTCCGCAGCGCGTCAGCCAACTCGGCAGCGGATCACAAGGGTACGGGTGCAGCGGTGGGCGGCGCTAGTGGACTGGCACCAAGCTGCCGTGGCTCCGTGCGCAGGATGCGTGTATCGCCGTGAGGCTGCGCGCCTCAGAGCGGTGCTTCGGCCGCGTGGTAGATTCGTGACGTGCCGCGCCCGCCCGTGATCGCCTCGCCTGCCTTCTCGCCTGTCATGCCGTCGCAGCGCCGGCTGCCGCTGACCCGGTCGGTGCTGCCGTACGTGCCACCCGACGGCGATTACGTGCGGCTGCCGGTGGGCCCCGGTGCCCTGCACGCGATGCGCTACGGCCACGGTGGGCCGGCGGTCCTGCTGGTTCACGGCTTCACCACCAGCGCACCGCTCTGGCAGGTCGTCGCCCCGATCCTGCTGGCCAACGGGTGCCAGGTGATCGTGCCCGACCTGCTTGGCTTCGGCGAATCCGACCGGCCTGTGGGTGGACCGTACACCGTCTCGGCGCAGGCCCGCTACCTGGACCGGGCGCTGGCGCTGCTGCGCATCAGTCGGGTCGTGGCAGTGGGACAGGATCTGGGCTGTGTGGTGGTGCGACGTCTGGCGGCGATCCGGCCGGAGCGGATCCAGGCGATGGTGCTCTGCTCGCCGACACCGCTCGACATGGCCGGTGGCCCGGAAATCGAGGCCGTCCGCGAGCAGACCGGTCCGGCGTTGCTCGAGATCTCCAGCCGCCCGCTCGGTGTAGTAGACCTGCTGGGTCCCGTCCTGCGCGGTGCGGTGACGGAGCCCGACAACATGCCGGATCGGCTGGTGGCCCGCTTTTCGGCACCATACACCGGCAGCCAGGGTGCGCGGCACCTGCTGGACCTGGCGCGTGCGGTGGCGGAAGAGGAAGACGCGCTGCCGCTCGCCGTCAGCGATCCGGGCACGTTGCGCGTCACAGGAGAAGAAGATCCGATGGTCGCACCACCGGCGGCGCCGATGGTCCGGCTGCCGAGCGCCATGCGATTGCTCCCCTTGGAACGTCCGGCCCCGCTGGCCGCGCTGATCATGGAGCGGGTGGAGCGATCGTTCGATTTACCTCCCTCGCTGGAAGATCAGGGCCGTCCTGACTAGTTTTCCAGCATTACAGTTGCAACCAATGAGGTCAAATTTGACGAAAAAGAATCGACAGCGTCGCGTTGTGACGCCGCCGACCCCGTTCGAGCAGGCGCGGGATGAGTTGTTCCAGCAGATCATGCGGTGTGAAGTCATCGGGGCAGCGCCGGATCATCAGGCGGAGTGGTTTGCCGAGACGATGGCCTATTTCGCCGAGCGGTATCCGGAGTTGAAGCCGGCGGACGTGAACGACCTGCGCCAGTTGGGCGAGCGGTTCGTGCAGCCGCCCAAGGCCGCAGTGGTCACCGAGGACGCACCAGCTGCAGTGCTGGTGGAGTCCACTCCCGAAGCAGCGGCGATCGACGCGCTGGTCGGAGAGGAAGTCGGCACCGAGATGGGCACCGAAACGGCGGACGTGGAAGAGACCGAGACCGTTCCGGCCTGATTCGCACGTTGCACTTCGATGTACGGAACGCCCCCTGCCAGCATCGGCAGGGGGCGTTCCGTTTGTTTGCGCATCGCGGCGCTAGAATCGCGTGCCGATCGAGAAAAACAGCAGGCGGCGGGCGCCGGTCAGCATCGTCTGCGTGTCACCGGTCAGCGTCATGCCGTTGGTGCCCAGCGTGCCGATGTAGTTGGCGTCGGTGACGTTCAGGGCATTCACGCGGAACGTCAACTCCTGCAACCCAGGCACGGTGCGCAGCGTGTACTCCACATTGGCATCCAGCGTGGTGTAGCCCGGCACCTTGCCGTCGTCGCTGTTCAGGATCGAGAAGTATCGCTCGGCCACGTGCCGCGCACCCAGCTGCGCCACCACACCACCCTGCTGGAAGCGCAGCTGGGCGTTCCCCAGCAGACGCGGTGTATCCACCACCCGCTTGCCCTTCGCACGCACCGTGTCCGATGCTCCGCTCACGTAGTCATCGTTGATCGTGGCATCGGTGAAGGCGGCGCTGGTGGTCAGCGAGAGCCGGTTGGATAGGCGCAGCGCCAGCAAGCCTTCCGCGCCGCGCGAGGTGACACCACCCACGTTGGCGAACGAACTCACGCAGGTTGCCGTCAGCGGACAGACCGAGACGCCGATCAGGCGGTTGCGATACGCCACGTTGAACACCGTGAGCGATGCCTCCACCGGCCCACGCCGCGTGCGCACGCCACCCTCGATGGTGGTGGCACGCTCCGGCTTGGTGTTGTCGCGGAAGAAGGCGAAGCCGGCCGGGCTGGTGTTGTACACGCCCGACTGCGGACTGTACGGCAACGCGTTCACGTTCTCCGAGACATTGGCGAAGAATTCGTCCTGGGGCGTGGCACTCCAGACCGCGCCAACCTGCGGCAGGAAACCACCATTCGTCGCGATGGAGAAATCGGGGCGCGCCGAGTCGGGGAGCGTGGCAGCGCTGGCGATGGTGCGGCCGTTGTTTCGGAAATCAGCACCGATGTGGAGGTACTTGGCGCCGTACGTCAGCTTCAGGCGACCGTCCAGCAGGCGGTTGGTGTTCTGCAGATACAGCTGCTGGGTGTTGTACTCGCCGGTGCGATCGAAGAAGAGCCGCAGCACGTTGTTGAAGTCCACCGTCGGTCCGGCCGCGAAGTTCGCCAGCCGCCAGCCCACTCGACGGATGTTGGACTCGTTGTTCTCCAGCCAGCCGCCCACTTCCAGCTCGTTGCCCGGCAGCTCGAACGTGGCGCGGGCGTTGGCACCGACGCGCCGACTGTCGTACTGCGTCTGGCGAAAGTAGATCGGGTCCGGGTTCCACGACGCACCGTAGGTGGGCGCCGTCCAGTCGCCGGCGCCACGATTGGTGTGCAGGTAGGGCTGCAGCTCCAGCTTTGCGCCCTCGGCCAGCCGGAACACGCCCTTCAGGTAGCCGAGGTGATCGCGCCGCGCACCCTGCGCCGTGTTGTAGTACGCCTCGTCAGGTGTGTTGCTCTGCGCTGCGGCGACGGCCTGGTTCCAGTTGGCGTACTGGTCCCAGTCACGACCGCTGGTCCGCCAGCGCGCCAGCGACAGGTCGGCATAGTCGTTCTCCTTGCGATCGGAGACGCCGTAGTACGCCACGACCTGGTGCGCGCCGGCGAAATACTGCGCCTTGGCATTCACCTGGTCCTGCCATGTCTCACCGGTGCCGAACAGGCCACCGCGCTGTCCGATCAGCACGTCGGCGGCCGGCGAGGCACGCGTGCCTGATCCCTTCCACTTGTCGTTGTCGATGCGGGAGATGCTGACGAAGGCCTTGATGCCGCTGCTGCTGCCGAGCGTCAGCAATCCCGTGTCGAACCGTCCGGCGGTGCGGAAGGTGTTCGCCTCACCCACCATCTGCGACAGCGACACCGTGCGCCGCGCGAACGGGTCACCCGACGTGTACTGCACCACACCACCGAGGTTGTTGCTGGACGAGGTGCCGAGGGCACCGCTGCCCTGCAGCACGGTGGCCGCACCGAGGTTGTCGGGATCGATGGCGCGACCGATGCCGAGACCGTTGAAGTTGCCGTACGACATGTCGCCCAGCGTGATGCCGTCGAAGGTCTGGCCGATCTGCTGCGTCTGGAAACCGCGCATGGTGATGCGATTCGACCACTCGTAGGCGCCGAACGGATCGGCGCTCTGCATGTTCACGCCGGGCAGGCGCTCGATGACCTTGAGGGCGCTGGTGCCGATCGGCGCGAGGCGCAGGTCCACCGCATCGACGGCGCTCCCGGCGCGCGTCTTGCCGCGGCCCACGCGTGAGGCGACGACTTCCACGGTGCGCAGCCGCTGCACCGAGTCGCGCTGCATGGCGCTGCGTCGCGCACGCGTGCTGTCCTGGGCGCTGGCGGTGGCGATACACACGATGCTCAACGTCGCGACGGCCAGGCCGGCACGGACGGACACGTGGGACGGACGAGTGAGAAACACGGAACCCCCGGAGTGAATGGAGCGCTGGCAACGCTGCGCCAGCACCGGGCATCATCCGTGGGTCGTGCACCAGTTGAGCTGATGTTTCCTGCACGGCATCGTCACGATCCACGACAGCTTTTCGTGACGACGTTCTCGCCGCGCTGCGATCACCGCGGCGGCGGCAGCACGGGAAACAGCGCGTTGCGGGCGGGCGCGGCACTCTTCGGGGCCGGCGGTTCCGCCGGCTCGTCCCACTCCTCCGGCTCGTCGTCGAAGTCATAGCGCGAGGGCGGCGCCGCCGCGGCCTTCACCTCCACCGTCGCCGCCACCTTCTCCACGGCATCGAACACGTCGAACGGATTGTGTGCGGCTGTCGCGCTGGCCGCGGCTGGCGTCGGTGGCGGTGCCACCGAACGGGATGGCGTGACCACCACCGGCGTCGGTGTGCGAGTCGGCGTGACGGCCGCCGCTGCAGGGCCGGGCGACAGCGCCGTCGCAGCCCCGTCGGTCGGTGCACCCGCATCGCGCACCGGGATCAGCGCCGACAGGTCACCACTCTCCAGCGCCGCCTTCTGCACCAACACCCGATGCTCGGCGTCGGCAATCTGCTCCTCCACCGCATCCAGTGAGCCCGAGAGTTTCTCGAGGATCTCGAAAGGCCGGAAACCCGGCACGCGCAGCATCGGCGTCCAGTCCACCACGTCGCGCATCACGCTCACCGGCAGCGTGCGACCAGGCTCGAGAATCAGCAGCAGGTCGCGCGAATCCGCCGAGCGCGCCGAGAACAGCCGCAGCGCACCATCGCGGCCCAGCAACAGTGCGCGAATCAGCGTGCCGGTGACGGTGGTATGGATCGTCCGGTGCAGGATCCGGTGCCGGATGCGGCGCAGGTTGCGCGCCGATTGCGGCAACAGCGTGGTGGTGAACTCCGGCAGCGGGATGGAGTCGAAGAACGACGCCGCGGTGCGGGCCAGCACCTGCACCTCGTGCGCGGTCAGGTCCTGCACCTCCACCTGCGCCTTCCGCAACTCGCGCGCGCGGGTGGCCAGGGCGGAGGCACGGGCCAGCGCGTCGGAGCGGGACGGAGTGAAGTCAGAATCCATCGGCATGGGCAGATGCAGGAATCCGGATACGGGGGGAACCAGACTCTGCCATTGAGTTTCGGCCGCGACAGGGGCAGACTTGAGTTGTGCTGCCAGCGCGAACGCCGCGAATCAGCGCCGCCGCAGTGGCACTCGGCGCAGCGTGAATCCAACCCGCACGCCGCCCCCCAGCCCCAGTTCGACGCCGGGCACCCACGCACCGTCACTCGGCCCCTCGACCCCGAGCGTCACGATCGCCACCGGTCGCGGCGCCCCGCCACGCTCCAGCTGCACTCCGACGCCACCGCCGGCGTTCAGTCCCCACAGTGACTCGCGGAACGGGTCGCTCAGCCAGCGCGCCAGCAGGTCCACGCGTCCGGACGCCTGCCATCCGGCCGGACGCTGCACGCCACCAACACCTGCATCCAGTGCCAGTCGCACGTTGTACGCAGCCACCACCACAAGGCCGGCGGCCAGCTGGGCGCCCGGGTCGCGATCCAGGATGGCGTCGGCGCGGAACGCGGGCCGAAACCGCGCTGCGGGCGGGGCGAAGGGGGCGCGTTGTGCCTCGACCGACATCGGCCCGAAACCGATCAGGGCGACGCCGACGGTTGCGAGCGCCATCGTGCGTGCAGCACGCGCGAGATGTGATGCGTGCAGGATGGTCACCCGATCGCGTCACGTGTCGGCGGCACCGCGGCCTTGCCGGCCAGGTCTTTCGGGCCGC
>JANMON010000238.1:0-4843 GCA_031369265.1 Gemmatimonadaceae bacterium
CCGAGCAGCGCAATCCGCGGTGCCGACGGCGCGAGCGTATTCACCTCGCGCACCACCGGGCGGTCGGTGGCCGACGCCGGGCGCACGTCTTCCGGCGGCACCGCCTGCGCATCCTGCAGCACCAGTCGGCGCGGAATGCGCTCGTGCAGCAACAGCTCCACCGACTTCACCAGCGAGTCGGCGTGGAACCGATCCTGCCACAGGTCGTCGAGCAGCACGTTGGTGAGTGCCACCAGCGTCATGCCGATGTGGTGCGCCATGTAGGCCTGCACCATCGCCAGTCGGCTGCTGATGGCGGGACGGGTGTAGTCCAGCGCGTCGCAGAAGCCGTACTCGCCCAGCGCACCGAGCGACTCCAGCGTGCGCAGGTTGGTCAATGCGCGCTGCGGATCCACCTGCGCTGCCAGCGCCGTGGCGTACGGCGCGATGACGAGATCGCGCCCGAGTCCGCGCTTGAGCGCCAGGTCGGGCACGCCGAAGGCGCGGTACTGGTAGGTCTGGTGGCGGTCGCGGAAGTTGTACGCACTCTCGCTCACGCCCCACGGTACGCTGCGCGAGCGTGCGTAAGCCATGTGCCGCTCGATCACGCCATGGTACGTCTGCGAGAGCAGCGTGTGGGGCAGGGAGCGCATTACGAGCACCGGCATCAGGTACTCGAACATGCTGCCGCTCCACGACACCAGCGTGGTACTGCTGGCGGTGCGACTGAGGCTGCGCGACAGGCGGAACCAGTGCTCCAGTGGCACGTCGTTGCGGGCGATGGCGATGAAGCTCGCCAGTCGCGCCTCCGAGGCCAGCAGGTCGTAGAACGAGTCGTCGGGCGTGAACGACTCGGGATGGTACCCGATGGTGAAGAGCTTGCGACCCGGCTCGTAGAGGAAGCCGAAGTCCATGTCCACCACGAAGGCGTACGCAGCGTCGGCGATCGCATGGAGCCGATCTCGCAGCATCGGCTCCGCCTCGGCCAGCTCCAGGCACGCCTGACGCAGCGCCAGCAGGTGGCCGGCCATGTTACCGCTGTCCACGGTGCTGATGTAGTGCGGGTCCAGCAGGTGCAGGTCGGTGAGGTCGTACCAGTTGTAGAAATGGCCACGATACCGGCGTAGCCGAGCCAGCGTGGCAAAGGTGCGTTCGAGGCGGCTGGTCATGTCCTCGGCGTCGATCAGCGACAGGTCGTATGCGCTGACGGTCGCGAGCAGCTGCAAGCCGATGTTGGTGGGCGACGTGCGCATCGCGACCACCGGTTCCGGGTCGGCCTGAAAGTTATCCGGGGCCAGCCAGTGCGTTTCGGCCGTGACGAAGGTGTCGAAGAAGTGCCAGTGCAGCGCCGCATAGCGCAATGCGGCGGCACGGGACTCGCCCGTCAGCGGCACACGTCCCTGCGTTGGCGCCCGGCTGATCGCCACCAGGATGCGCGGTGCCAGCAGCCAGAGCACCGTCAACAGCGCCAGGGCGAACGCCACCAGCTGCAGGGAACCGACCGGCAGACCGGCCTCGCGCTGGCGGCGGAGGCCATTGCCCACCACGGCCGCCATGCCGACCAGAACCAGCAGCTGGCTGGATTGCATGGCGCGCTGGGTGACGGTGGCGATATCTGACACCGACCGCTCCACCAACGACGCCGACTGCCACTCCAGCATCTTGCGGCGGGAGACCAGCAGGCGATGCAGCGTGCGCACGATCGCGTCGGCGGAAATCAACGCCTGGTGCGGGAGCGTGAGGATCGCGATCATCGCCTGTTCCAGGCTCACCACCGCGTCCTGCGCCACGGCTTCGTAGTACGCGCGCCAGGACTTGTCGAGCGGTGGTCGGAACACGGCGATCACCAGAGCCGTCACCCACGGGGCGACGATGGCGCCGAGGCCCAGCAGCGTCCAGCGCAGCGCCGACCCGGGAAGCAGCGTCCAGCCGCCGATGAGGAAGATCAGCTGCGAGATCTCCACCGTGCTGCGGCGCAGGTTGTCCAGAATCTTCCATTGCGACACCAGCGACAGCCGATTGCGTTCCGGTCCATCCGGACCGGGCACGGTGCGCTTGAGCCACGGTAGCAACTGCCAGTCGCCACGGATCCAGCGATGCTTGCGTCGCGTGGCAGCGATGTAGGTGGTGGGATAGTCGTCGTACACCAGCACGTCGGTGGCCAGGCCGGCGCGGGCGTAGTTGCCCTCGATCAGGTCGTGCGACAGGAGCGTGTTCTCGGGGAAGCGGCCATGTGTCGCGGTCTGGAAGGCATCCACGTCGTAGATGCCCTTCCCGGTGAACGTCCCCTCGCCGAACAGGTCCTGATAGACGTCGGAAACGGCGGTGGAGTACGGGTCCACGCCCGGATGCCCCGACGCGATGGATGCGAACCGTGAGCGGTGCGCACTGGGGAGCGAGACACCCACGCGTGGCTGCAGGATGCCATACCCGCGCACCATGCCGCGCTGCGCGTCGTACACCGGCATGTTCAGCGGATGCGCCATGGCGCCGATCAGCGACGGCGCCGCATCCGGCGGCAGCACGGTGTCGGCATCCAGCGTGATGACGTACTTCACGCCCAGCAGCGCCTCGGTGTCACCGGCCACGGTGGTGAACGCGTCCTGCGATTCGCCGCGCACCAGCAGGTTGAACTCCGACAGCTTGCCGCGCTTCCGTTCCCATCCCATCCAGGTGCCCTGTTGCGCATTCCAGCGGCGCGGGCGGTGCAACAGGTGGAACGGCCCCACGCCGTCCTGTGCGTGGCGCGCATTCAATTCGCGGATGCCACCCACCGCCGCCGCCACGACCGCCGCATCACCCGGCTGCGTCTCGGCGTCGGCATCGGTGAAGTCGCTCAAGAGCGCGAAGTGCAGGTGCGCCTCGCGATTGGCGAGGAACTGCACCTCCAGCGTTTCCAGTGCCTCCTCGACATCGCCCACGCTGGCGAACAGCGTCGGGATCACCACCGCCGTGCGCGAACTGGCCGGCACGCCGTGTTTCTCGAGGTCCAGTCGCGGCAGGATGTGCGGCGGCAGCAACGTCGTGACCAACTGGTTGAACACCGTCACCGCAATGTCCAGCGCGGGCAGGAACGCGAGCAGCAGCAGCAGCCACAACGACTCGCGAGCCTCCGGCTTCACCAGCATCAACACCCCGCTGCTGGTCAGCAGCACCAGTGCCGCCAACCCGCCGAGGAACACGGCGTTGGGGCGGGAGTGGACGGTGCGTTCGATGCGCTCGCCGATGGTGGGCGAATAACCGGCGCGGCGTTCCAGCTCCACCACGCCCTTGTCGATCAGGAAGTAGCCCACATGGCCGCGCACCGACGCCGGGGCATCGGTGGTTTCCGCACCGGTGGTGCTGGCGAGGCCGATCGCCCACTGCGCGATGGCCACTTCCGAATGGGTGGTGCGCTTGGCGATCCGCTCCACCACATGCCGGTACCGGTCGCGGGTCGCGAACGTCATCAGCGGGTAGTGCCCGGAGGGATCGGTCAGCAGCATCGCCTCCATCACGCTCTGCTTCTCGACGAAGTGCCGCCAGTCACGCCGGCCGATCTCGCGCAGGCTGGTGATGCTGTTGGCCATCATGAGCTGCGTCAGCGTCACGCGATGCGTGGACTGCGCCACCGCGGTCTCGGGGCTGACGCCGTTGTCGCGCATCCAGTGCTCGAGCCAGGCCAGCGGTGGCGAGGCACCTTCCGTCTGTCGCAGCAGCTGCAGGAAGCGCGACACGAAGTGCGGTGTCAGCGCATGTTCGGCGTCGGCGAACTCGCGCAACGCTTCGCGCAGCGGCGTGCCACCGCGGGCGCTGGCGGCCAGGATGCGGTCCGACCAGCGCGTCGCCAGCTCGATCTCGTCCAGGCGCTGCATGGTGCGCAGCGTCATGCGGCGCACGCTCTCGATCAGGCCGATGCGCAGCATGGCGGGCATGGCCCACAACTCGCCCAGCGACAGCGGCGTCACGCTCTGGAACGAGTCCACGAACAGGTCCACGTTCTCGAGGTCGATGCGCGCCTCGGTGTGCGAAATCAGCGAAATCGCGATCTCGTACACGCGCGGGTACCCGGTCATGGGCCCGCCGGCCAGTTCGGGCAGCTCGCGATAGTAGCCGCCCGGCAGGCTGGCGCGGACTTCCTGCAGGTGCTCCTGCACGACGTGGTAATTGTCCAGCAGCCAGTCACCCGCAGGTCCGGCATCCACGCCGGCCACGCCGGCGGCGATCAACCGCTCCTGCGCTTCGATCAGGATGCGACGCGTTTCGGCCAGCCGCGCCAGCAGCCGTGCCGGACGCAGCGGGGCCTGTGTCGTGACCAGACGCTGGTCGCGGGCCACCGCCCGAGCCCGCGCGGCGAGATGATCGGCGCCGAGCAATTCGCCGACGATGGGTCCTGTGAGCAGCTCATCGGCTGCCTCGGCGCGCGAGCGCTCGGCGCGGGTACTCACGACGTCACCTGCACCTGATCGAGCCTTTCCGTAAAGTTCAAGACACCTGAGGCCAGAAGGAGCACGCGCCGCGGCAGCCAGCGGAGGTCGATGGTTGTCTGTCGGGGCATGGAACCGCGCGCGGCGCGTGGACGTGGCAGGTGGCTGGTGGACCAGCATCGCCTGCGACGTGACAGCGGCAAACACGCACGGACACCGCTATATACCGCCCCGCAGCTTCGACACCGAACTCCAGCATGAACTGACATGCAAGCGCATCATGTGTGCCGCGCGCGCGAGTTGGCGAGTTGCCGCGGCGCAGACCAGATTGCTTCATGCCGATCGCGATGCCGCCCATCGTCATGTTGCGCCCGATGCACGCTGGCGTATGCGGCTGACGTGTCGCACCGCCATCACCCGCCTGCTCGCCGTGGGCATGCTACACCCGAGCTGCACAC
>JANMON010000249.1:0-18273 GCA_031369265.1 Gemmatimonadaceae bacterium
GTCAGGGTCAGGGCACCGGGCAACCTGGTGAAGGGGGCGGCTCGGGCGGCACATGCGACGGCGGTCGGCAGGGCGGCGCCGGTCAGGGTGCGCCGGGTGGTGGCGGTCGCGGCGAGTCACTCACGGTGGAAGACGCGCGGCAGCTGACCAGTGAGTTGCGTGCGCGACGCGAGGCCGCGCAGCAACTGCGGCGTGCGGTGGCCGGCACGGGTGTGGATACTCGCGACCTCGATCGTGCCATCGCGCGTTTGGGTGCGCTGGATGGCGCCGCAGTGCTCGGTGATCCGACAGCGCTGCAGCAGTTGCGCGATGGCGTGGTCGAATCGCTCAAGGCGTTCGAGTTCACGCTGCGCCGGAAGATTGGCGCCGGAGAGAGCGGCGGACCGGTGCTGGGTGGCAGCGAGCGGGTGCCGGCGCAGTATCGCGAGATGGTGAACGAGTACTTCAAGTCGCTGGCGCGCACGCCACAGGGCACGAGGCGACGCTGAGCGCTTGAGGGCCGTGCCTGCCGATGCGTACACGACGATGGCGCACGTCACTGGTGGCGCGACGATCGCGCTCGGGCGGATGCCGTGTAGCATTGCAGGGTTGTGCTCCGCATCGCACCCCACGTAGGGCAATCCTGCACATGAGGGAAATAAAATGCGAATATCACGTCAGCGCCGCGGATCCGAGGCTACCTTTCGGGTGCGTTGTATTTTCCGGAGACAGCCCATTTAGGGCACTTCGCTGCGCGCGGGCAGTTCGAGATCAATCATGACCACCCCCGAGAGCCGCCGTATTGCGACTGCGCTTGCGCGTCGCTCCGGACCCGGTGGAGACGTGCGTCAGATTGCGGACGCGATCGTGGCGCTCTGGCGCGAGATCGAACGGCACCTGACGCCGATCATCGGTCCACGAGGCGTGGCCGCGTTGCACGGGCGAAGCCTCTTTCTGACTGCTCGCGATCATCCTTGGTTGAGCGTGGCATCCGAGCGCGTCACACTCGTCATGGACCTCGACGCGTTGCGATCCGCGGTCGAGCAGCAGCCGGTGACGGTGGCTCTGACCGGTGCCGTAGCCCTCTTCAACAGCTTTCACGGCCTGCTGACCAGCATGGTCGGTCCGGCCCTCACCGAGCGCCTGTTGCGTGACGTGTGGGATCCTCCTCCGAGCGACACCCCCGCGCAGGACAGCCACGCATGATGCCCCCGGTCACGATCAATCGCCTAGCCACCGGCGTCCCCGGCCTCGACACCGTGCTCGGAGGCGGCCTGCCGGAGTTCTCGTTCAACCTGATCGCCGGCGCACCGGGCAGCGGCAAGACGACGCTCGCGCACCAGATCATGTTCGCGCTCGCGTCACCGGAGCGTCCGGCGCTGTACTTCACCGTGCTGGGTGAACCCGCGCTCAAGATGCTGCGGTACCAGCAGCAGTTCGAATTCTTCGACAGTGATGCGATCACGACGTCGATCCGGTTCATCAACCTGTCGGAGGAGGCGAGCGGAGGCGACCTGGACCTCGTGATGGGGAGGATTTCCGCCGAGGTGCAGGCCGCCGGTCCGGGCTTGGTCTTCGTGGATTCGTTTCGGTCGGTCATGATGGCCGGCGCATCGGAAGGCAGTTCGACGGCGGTGCTGCAGGGGTTCGTGCAACAGCTCGGCGTCCAGATGACGAGCTGGCAGGCCACGACCTTCCTGATCGGGGAGTATTTCTCGGAGACGGATGTCAACCCGGTGTTCACCGTGGCCGATGGCATCATCTGGCTTCGGCAGAGCCTCCAGCGCAACTCGATGGTCCGAAAGCTCGAGCTGACGAAGATGCGCGGCCAGGCCACGCTGCCCGGGTTGCACACCTTCCGCATCACCAGCACAGGCATCACCGTGTTCGCGCCCACACCGCTGGTGGCGAAGCGCGATGACGACTCGGGTGCACCACGCCCGCGCCTGTCGATGGGTCTGCCGGGCCTCGACGAGATGCTCGGTGGTGGCTTGCCGGATGGCTACTCGTTGCTGGTGGCCGGGCCGTCGGGATCGGGCAAGAGCATCCTCGCCGCCACGTTTTTGGCCGAGGGCGCCCGACTTGGCGAACGCGGCGTGATCGCGTCGTTCGAACAGCATCCAAACCGCATGCGCAACCACACCCTCGCCACGCTGCTCGACGAGGGATCCGTCACCCTGGTGGACTCGCGGGCACCCGATCTGTCGATCGACGAGATCCTGCTGCTGCTGGTGACCGACATTCGTCGTGTGGGCGCGAGGCGCGTCGTGATCGACTCACTGTCAGGTTTCGAGCTCTCGCTGGCGCCCACCTTCCGCGAGGACTTCCGCGAGTCGCTGGCACGCCTGGTGGCGGCGCTGGCGGCCGAGGGCGTGACGGTGCTGGTGACGTCGGAGCTGGAAGACCGCTATACCGACCTGCGATTCAGCCCGTACGGAACGGCCTTCATGACCGACGCGATCATCGTGCAGCGCTACATTGAGGTGGAGAGCCGGTTGCGACGCGTGATGGCAGTGGTCAAGGTGCGCGGCAGTTCGCACTCCGATGCGTTGCGCGAGTACTCGATCGACGAAAGTGGGCTCGTCCTCGGCGCGATGCTCCCGGATCAGGAAGGGCTGCTGGGCGGCCGGCCGACACGGAAGCGTGACCAGGCCATCGTCGGAGCCCGCGATGCGTGAACGCGGGCGATGCGGGCTGCTGCGGTGACCAGTCCGAACGGGGCGCGGGACGAGACGACCGTGCGGCCATTGCGCACCGCAGAATCGTTGCGTGATGTGAATGAGCAACTGGTGCTCGCGGTGGTGGACGCGCAGCAGCATCTGGAAGATGCACGTCATGCCCTCCAGTGGGTGGAGCGCATGGCCGAGCATGATCCCCTCACGGGCCTGGCAAGCCGTGCGTTGTTGCAGGATCGCTTCGGCCAGGCGGCGTCGCTGGCGCAGCGCCATGGCCGATTGATGGCGATCCTCTTCCTCGACCTGAATCACTTCAAGCGCGTCAACGACGAGCTGGGGCACGCTGCGGGTGATGCCGTGCTCCGCCTCGTGGGTCAGGTCCTTGGCGCGTCGGTCCGGATGTCGGATACGGTCAGTCGGTACGGCGGAGATGAGTTTGTGGTGCTCCTCACGGACCTCGTCTGCGTGGACGACGCCAGCGTGCTCGCAGAGAAGCTGTGCCGCGCACTGGAGTCACCGCTGCACATCGGCGATCAGGTGGTGCATGTCAGCGCCAGTTGCGGCGTCAGCATCTTTCCTGATCACGGCGTGGAGCCGAAGGCGCTGATCGCCCTTGCCGATGCGGCGATGTACGCGGCCAGGCGCGCAGGGCAGGACAGCGTCGCAATGCACCGCGTCGGCGAGCTGGCGGCGCCGCCCATCGGTGTGCAACGATCGGCCATCGGTGGGGCGACGGTCGGCGTGCCCGATGATTTTCATGCGTCCCTGCGCGAAGCCAACGAAAAGCTGGTGCTGGCGGCACTGACCGCACAGGAGTTGCATGCGGACGCCCAGCAAGCGCAGCGTCGCCAGACCGAGTTCATGGCCGTGCTTGCGCACGAACTGCGCACGCCGCTGGCGCCGATACGCAACGTCTCCGCGCTGCTGGAACGCCTGACGGTGGACGACCCGATGTTGCCGCGCCTGAAAGCGATCATCGAGCGGCAGGTGGATCACATGGCGCGGCTGGTGGACGACCTGCTGGATGTCTCGCGGGCGATCACCGGCAAGCTGCGGCTGCAGCTCGAAGTGGTGTCGATGGCGGCGGTGGTGCACGAGGCGGTCGCGGCGTCGCAGCCCGGTATCGAGCTGCGACGACAGACCTTCACGCTCGAGCTGCCACTGGTCGAGGTGACAGTGCTCGGCGATTCGCTGCGCCTGGTACAGGTGATCGGCAACCTGCTCGACAACGCGTCGAAGTACACGCCGAATGGCGGCGCGATCTCGCTCGCCATGACCGCCGACGACCACGAGATGACTCTGACGGTGCAGGACAGCGGCATCGGCATCACCGCCGCGGCCCTTCCGGGTGTGTTCGGCCTGTTCGCGCAGGACGTGCACGCCGTGGGCTACAACGGCGTGGGCCTCGGCATCGGCCTGACGGTGGTGCACGAACTGGTGCAGGCGCATGGCGGCACGGTCACCGCGCACAGCCTCGGCGCCACGCAGGGGAGCCAGTTCGTGGTCACGCTGCCCCTGGTGCCACGGTCGCTCGACACCCTGCCGACCGCCTGACCGTGTCCCGGGCGGGGGCCCTGCGCTTCGCGCGGTGCGATCGCCAGATTCCGGCAACGTTCCGGTGGCCCGCTTCCGCTCTCCAGTCGATCTCCCATGCGCAAACTCGCCCTCCTGGCCTTCGTCGGCCTCGCCTCGTCGCTGTCCGCCCAGACCAACCTCGACACCGTGCAGGTGCGCACGGTGCAGCTCTCACCCGGGCTCCACGTGCTCTTCGGCGCCGGCGGCAACATCGGGGTCTCGACCGGTGTGGATGGCACCTTCATCATCGACGACCAGTTCGCGCCGCTGACGCCGAAGATCGTGGCCGCCATCCGCACGCTCACCGACAAGCCGGTGCGCTTCGTGGTCAACACGCATTGGCACGGTGACCACACCGGCGGCAACGAGAATTTCGGCAACGCCGGCGCCGTGATCGTGGCCCACGACAACGTGCGTCGTCGCATGTCGAGCGAACAGTTCGTGGCCGCCCTCAACCAGCGCACGCCCGCCGCCCCGCATGCGGCGCTGCCGGTGGTGACGTTCGCAGATGCGGTCACGTTCCACGTCAATGGCGACTCGATCGCAGTCACGCACGTCAGCCCGGCCCACACCGACGGTGATGCGATCGTGCATTTCATGAAGGCCAACGTGATCCACATGGGTGACGCCTTCAACCTCACCGGCCTGCCGTTCATCGACCGATCCAGCGGCGGCAACTCGCTCGGCATCATCAGCGCCGCCGACCAGGTCTACGCCCTCGCCAACGCGCAGACGCGCATCATTCCCGGACATGGCCCGGTCGCCGATCGTGAACGCCTGAAGCTCTGGCGCAACGCGGTTTACGCCGTGCGCGAGCGGGTGCAGCGCCAGGTGCGCGCGCGGAAGACGATCGACGAAGTGCTCGCCATGAAGCTCGGCGAGGAGTTCGTGAAGGACTTCCCGGGCGGCCACGATCGCTTCATTCGCGCCGTCTTCGACGAGTTCGCGAAGAAGTGAGCTGACGTCAGTCCGAGTACGGGTAGTCGGGATCCGACAGCCGGGCCGCGAGGGCCACGCCTTCCGGCCCGGCCAGGTCATGCGCCATCTCCACCAGCAGCTGGCTGAGATGGCTGCCGAAGCGCAGCAGGTTGATCGCGCGGTTGCGCTTGGCGAGCAGCCAGGCCATGGTGGTCTTGTCGGCCTTGGCGATGTTGCAGGCCAGGCAGCACAGCACCAGGTTGTCGCGCCGGTCGTAGGCCGTCATGCCGCGGCGCGGCGCGACGTGGTCCAGCGTCAGGTCCTGTGCGCGCACCTTCTTGGCGCAGTAGGCGCAAGTCAGCCCATGTTGCGCCACCAGCCACTGCCGGGTTTCGGCGTAGGCGGCGCGTCCGGTGGGCATCGAGGTCAGCGCCGAGGCGCCGCGGCCGCTGGCGCGGGATCGCTTGCGCGCCGGGGTCATGCCGCGGACGGCTGGGGGAGGGAATCTCTCATCGGGGCGGAATCTAGGCGTGCCACGCCGAGAGCACACGAGCCCGCCCCTGTCACGCGCTCAGCGCCGGAAGGCGTACTGCAGCTTCACGATCAGCTGGTTGGATGCGAACCCCCAGCGCGAGGGGAGCCGCTCGCCCGGGCTGGTCGTCACTCCCGTCTGCGGCAGGCCGGTGGCCGGATCGATGTCGTGCCGCAGGTTGTGGTTGTAGACGATGAAGAGGTCGCCCAGCGGCGTGAAGGTCCAGCGCAGGCGCGTGTTGGTGCCGAAGGAATCCGACTGGTTGTCGTACTGCACGTAGCTGTTGACCTGCAGGTCGGGTGAGACGTTCATCCGCACGCGGGTGCCGATCAGGTCCTGCGTGAAGCGGCCCTGCGGCAGGCGGCCCGCGTTGCGCGTCGCACTCAGCTCCATGATGAACAGCGACGTCGGCTTCCAGGCGGCGGTCAGGATCATCTCGTCCAGACGCCCGCCGTAGAAACTGCCGAACCACCAGCTGGCCTGTCCGCTCAGGCGTCGCTTGGCCGCCAGTCCGCCTTCGAGTCGATATCGCGTCCAGTGATACGCCCCGGCCGGGATGGTCACGCCGTCGGCGATCTGGAACGGCACCAGCAGTCGCTCACCCGTCGGCACCACGTTGCCCTCGAACCGGTCCCCGCTTTCGAGGCGCCAGTTCACCGGTGCGAAGAACGCGCGGTAACTCTGCCAGCGATCGTCCTGGCCTGCCACGACCGTGCCGAAGAACTCGTTGAAGATCTGCCGCACCCGCAGGCCGGCCACGCGCTGTCGTGGGCGCGGCTGGTACACCGCGCTGACGTTGATGATCTGCACACCGGGCCGCGGTACGAACCCGATCGAGGGATCGAACCCGCGACCGAGGCTCTTGTACGTCAGGTTGAGGTCCCAGAGATCGTTCGGGTAGTCGATCGTGGCACCGTAGGCCATCGGGTCGCCGGAGAGTCCGCGGCGAGCGGTGGTCAGTCCCCACGCCCCGATCAGCAGGTTGCGGTTGCCTCGATAGCGCGACGTCTGGTAGGTGACGTCGAGGCCCCCGGTGAAGGCATCGGCGCGCGCCTGCGGATCGCCGAACGTGGCCAGCAGGCCAACGCTCGACTCGCGGAAGACGTTGCGACGGAGGCGCACCACCCCGACGGTGGCTTCAGTGCGCAATGAGTCGCTGCGCACACCGTTCGGCTGGCCGGTGTGCACCAGCAAGGCACCGTAGTTGGTGCCAGCGGCGCGCCCGTTCACCTTGCCCCCGACACGGATCGGCACCTCCGTGCCATTCCGCAGGCCGATGCGGCGGCTGAAGAATGGTCGCACATCGTCCCCCAGGCCGATCCCGAAGTCGAAGATGTCGGCGCCCTGCAGGAAGAAGGTGCGCTTCTCGGGAAAGACCAGCGGAAAGCGCGTCAGGTTGGTGCGCCGCGTGTCCACTTCCGTCTCGGCGAAGTCGGTGTTCACCGTCAGCGATGCCAGCGTGTTAGCGCCCAGCAGCTGCGTCGCATCGAGGCTCGCCTCGGCGGTGCCAAGTGCCGGCGCGCCGGGGGCGGTGATGCCGAAGCCGGACACCAGCGATGGTCGCACGCTGAGACCGATGCCGAGTGCGAAGGGCGGCAGGTTGGTGAGCCGTCCGGCGCGGAACGTCTGCGTGACCTTGAAGTTGCGCACCGGGCTCGCCCAGCGATCCGTCTCCTGTTCCCGCTGCGCGCGCCGTTGCACGTTGAACCCCCAGGTCTCGAGCCCGGCGCGAAAGAGAATGCTGCGCACCGGGATGCGGATTTCCGCCGACCACCCCGTGGCACTGCGCGCGGTTGCCGCTTCCCAGGCCGCGTCCCAGTTCGCGTTCTCGGTTTCGCCCTGCCCGGACACCAGCGCGTCGTATCGCGCACCGTTGGGGTTGACCGCGAACACGTAGCCCGACCGGCCATCCAGGTAGGTGTCGAGCACGATCTTGATGTGGTCTTCATTGGTGAGCGACGCATCGCGTTCGCGCGCGAAGTTCACCAGGCCACCCGGCTGCGCATTGTCGGCGCGGATGCCGATCACGATCTCGTCGGCGCTGGCCAGCACACGCACCACGGTGCGGCCGGCAGGTGTCGCACCCTGAACCGGTTCGATCTGCGTCAGGTCGCTGATCGAGTCGGCGCCTGCCCACGCCGGTTCATCGAGCCGGCCATCGAGTCGGATGGACGACGCCAGCGCACCGGCACGCAGGCTCGGCTGCGCGAGGGTCGCGGCTGGTACGGCAGCGGACGACTGGGCCTGCAGTGCGGTGGTGAGGGCAAGGCACAGCAGGCTCACGACGCCACGTATCACCGTCACGACTGCCACAGCAGCGCCGCTCCACGCGCGCCACTATCGGCGAATGCGGCGCGCACGACGCGCGGTGCGGCGGTGCCGGAGAACGAGTAGCGCGCGATCAGCGGCGGCATCTCCTCGACCAGTTCCGGCAGCGTGGCCATGCCGCCGCCCATCACGATGATGTCGGGGTCCACCACGTTGAGGATGTTGGCACAGGTGCGTGCGAACCGGATCTGCAGCCGGTGCAGCGCGTCGCGTGCCGAGGTGTCGCCGGCGCGCGCGGCGGCCACGATCTCCGGTGCAGTGCGCGCGGTACCGGTGACCTTCAGGTAATCCTTGGAAAGGCCCGTCCCCGAGACGTACATCTCCACGCAGCCGCTCTTCCCGCAGAAGCAGGGCGTCGGCGGCAGGTCGTCCGGTTCCAGCCACGGCAATCCGGTGTGCCCGAATTCCGCCGCCTCGTCGTGTGCGCCGCGGATCAACGTGCCATTGATCACCAGCCCGCCGCCAAGTCCGGTGCCGATGGTGAAGAACACCACCGTGCCATGTCCGCGTCCGGCGCCATGCGAAGCTTCGGAGAGTGCGAAGCAATTGGCATCGTTGGCGGTCCGGATCGGCCGGTCGATGGCCGCCTGCAGGTCGGCGTGGAACGGCTGGCCGTTGCAGGCCACGATGTTCGAGTTGCGCCAGCGGCCCGTGAGTGGTGACGACGATCCCGGCGCGCCGATGCCCACCGTGCCAGTACCGGCATCGGCCACCAGCCGCGCCACCGCCGCCACGATCGCCTCATACGTGCCCGGTGTGTCGATGCGGCGATCGTGCACCACATGGTGCTCTGCATCGAGCGACAACAGGTGAATCTTGGTGCCGCCCACGTCTACGCCGATCCGGTTGCTGGTCATCCGCCAAAGATCACCGGACTTCCAACCGATCGCCATGCAGTGGTGGTCGCCCGCGTCCAGCGCTGATGCGCACCGTGTGCGCTACGGGTCTCAGTCGGCGGTGCGGCCTTGCGCTGCGTCACGGGCGGCCAGCGTCTCGCGCACCTCGCGCACCAGGCGCACCAGCTCCACCGGCTTCGCCAGATACCCGTCACAGCCGGCCTCACGCGCCATCACGCGATCTCCGGGCAGCGCGTGCGCGGTGAACGCGATGATCAGGATGCCACGGGTCGCGGCGTCGCGCTTCAGCGTGCGCGTGGCCGTCCACCCATCCATGTCGGGCAGGCCGACATCCATCAGGATCAGGTCGGGACGTTCGCTGTGCGCCATCCGCACCGCCTCGGCCCCGCTCACCGCCTCGATCACGCGATAGCCGGAGTGCCGCAGGATTGCCGTCGCGATCAACCGGTTGTCGTCGTTGTCCTCGGCGACGAGTATCAGCGGCAGGGTGTCGGCCGCCGGCAGGTCGGCGGCGTCGCGCGACGGTTTCACGAGGCTCACTGACGGCAGGATGGGTGGAGTGCAGGACTGGGGCGGGCGCGATTGCGTCCGTGCGACAGCAGTCCGAACATGCGCCGACTGCAGGTGAGGCGAAACGATGCCCGCGTCAACTTCGCGTCGGTCACCATTTCCGACAAGCGGTCGGCGCCGGACGAGCAGAGTGAGAGGGCGGTCTCAGGTACAAATACGGTTGTGCACGCATTGTGCGTGTGATCGTCTCGCCGCGTCCGTTTCCGCAACGAATTTTCTCGAGTGCAGGACCCTCCGCTCAGGACAGGCGGAGCCAATGTCTTACCTGTGCTCGCGCGCCTTGCTCCTAGTGTCGTGCTGCCCCTGAACTGTCCTCGGTAATATGTCTGAGCCAACGCTGACCATTGGACGCCGTCGCCGGTGGACGCTCGCGCGCCGCCTCTCGATCCTGTTCGTCGGTTTGCTGGCCCTCGTGATCGGTGCCTTCGGTGCGGCCGCCTACCGCGGCGTCCACGACTCGGCCTTGCAGCGTGCCTCGGAACGGCTGGCCAGTGTGTCGCGAGAGCTGGCGGCGAGTTCGGCCCGCAGCAGTGCGATGCGCGCGATGAGCATCACCGAGGTGGCGCGGGACTCCGTCGTGCGGCGCGCGGTGGAGCACCCGGCCCTCGTGGCAACGGACATCAGCGTGCGGCACGAGGTCGCGGCAGGAAGCGCCGCACCCAGCGTCCATCCCGATGCTGGCCTCGCTGGCGCCGTGGCATCGTACCGCGCCGCCAACGATTCCACCTGGCTTGCGACACAGGTGTGGGACGCCGCGCAGGTGAAGCGGCACGGTGCCGACATGCACGGCAGGGATTCGTTGATGATGGCCAGCGCAGTGTCGGTCGCGATGCGCAGCGGCCTTGTCGCGCGATCGGGCATCTATGCCTCCGAGGGCCAGGTGCGCCTCTGGACGGCGGTGCCGATCCGCGCTGGCACGCGGGTGATCGGAGCGGTGGCCGAGCAGCGGAAGATTGCCGGCAATGCGTCGACGGAAGGACTGATTGCCCGGTTGTCGGGGATGGATGCGCGCGTGTACATCGCGAGCCGGAATTCATCCGATTGGGCGTCGTTGCTCGGCAAGCCGATCGCCTCTCCCCTCGGTCGGACGCCGCTGAAGGCCGTGCCCGACACCGGCACCGTGCTGGCGACGGATACGCCCAGCGGTCGCATGTTCGTGGCCGCGGCGCCGGTCACTGGCACGCCGTATCGCATCGTCATGATGCAATCGGAAGGGTCGATTCTCGCCCGCCCACGCCAGTTCCTCGGGGAGCTGATGCTGATCGGGTGGGTGTGCCTCGCCGCCGGGACGCTCGGTGCCTGGTGGCTCAGCCGGCTCGAGACGCGTCCGATCGGCGCGTTGCGCCATGCCGCCGACGCGATGGCCTCGGGCGACTACACGCAGAAGGTCGCACCATCCGGTGCCGAGGAGACGGCGGCGCTGGCCGACGCCTTCAACACGATGGCGCTGCAGATCAGCGGGGTGCATGCCACGCTCGCCGACCAGAACACGGCGCTGCGCGAGGCCAATGAGGCCAAGGCGCGGTTCCTGGCGGTGATGAGCCACGAGTTGCGCACGCCACTGAATGCGATCAGCGGACATGCGGAGCTGCTGTCCATCGGTGTCTACGGTGCCGTGACCGAGGCGCAGCGCGAGGCGCTGGATCGCATCGCCCGCAACAAGGACCAGCTGATGACCCTCGTCAGCGACATCCTGCACTACGCCCGCCAGGAGGCAAACCCGTTACCGGTGCTGCGCGAACCGGTGTCGCTGCTGCGCCAGTTTGCTGCGCTGCGCGAAACGGTGAGTGACCAGTTCGAGCGCAAGGGTGTCGCGCTGGTGATCGACGACGTGGCCTCGTGGATCAGCGCGGATCCGGTGCGCGTCCAGCAGGTGCTGATCAACCTGGTGACGAATGCGTTGCAGTTCACGCCAGCGGGTGGCACCGTCAGGGTGTCGGCCGACACCGGTGCGGAGCAGGTCACGATCCAGGTGCGTGACACCGGCGTCGGCATCGCGTCGGCGCACCAGGCGACGATCTTCGATCCCTTCGTGCAGGCGGACAATTCGCTCACGCGACGCGCCGGTGGTGCAGGGCTTGGCCTCGCCATCGTGCGACAGCTGGTGGCGGCCATGGGTGGGACCGTCGGCGTCAGCAGCGCTGAAGGTCAGGGCAGCACATTCTCGGTGATGCTGCCCAGCGCCGATGCCGCGATGGAACGCTCGAGTGGTTCAGGCTCCATGGCCAGCGCCGCCCACTGACGGCGCATCTGCTTCGCGTCGCGCGCATCGCACGTCGTCGGCGAGCGCGCAGCAGAGATTGAGGAATTGCAATGTGTCGACGCACCCGTTGCGATTGATCCTGTTCCCGTTACACTCGACATGTCGATGACGACGAACGGTCACTCGACCGGCGAAGGCGCACCAGGCACGCCACGGTAGGGCTGTACGGACTGCCATCCAGCGCATGGGTCAGAACCAATGTGCGGCGGAAACGTTGGTGCGCGTCGTTAGGACCGAGGTACAACCGGCCCAGTGAGCGGCCGGGTTCTCCCACCCACTCTGGAGAAAAGGTCACATGTCCCAATTCCGGCGCCGCGTTGCGGCGCTGGCAGCGATGCTCGTCGTCGCTGCCGCCACAGCCCGCGCCCAGCAGCCCACCGGCGGCACGGTGGTCGTGCGCGTCACGAACGCGGCTGACCAGAAGCCGATCGAGGCCGCCCGCGTCTTCCTCGTCACCACGAACTTTGCCAACCAGACCGCGGTGGATGGTCGCGTGACCTTCCGCGGCGTGCCGGCCAGCACCTACACCGTACGTGTGCTGCGGGTGGGCTTCGGCGAACAGACGCGGCGCGTGACCGTCACTGCGGGTGCCACCGCGACCGTCGACGTCGCGATGTCGGTGGCGGCCGTGAGCCTGGCCGCAGTGGTGACCACCGCCACCGGTGAACAGCGACGAGTGGAGATCGGGAATGCGACCGCGAACATCGACGCCGCCAGTGTGGTGGAGGCGTCGCCGGTGGGCAGCTTGAACGACCTGCTCAACTCGCGCGCGCCGGGTGTCACGGTGACCAGCGGGACGCAGACCGGCACCGGTGCACGCATCCGCATCCGCGGCAGCAACTCGGTCAGCCTGTCGAACGAACCGATCTGGATCATCGACGGCATCCGCATGACGAGCACCAGCGGCAATCTCAACCTGGCCACGGGCAGCGGCGGCAACACCGGCGGCAACGCGCCCAGCCGCGTGGGCGACCTGAATCCTGACGAGATCGAGAACATCGAGATCGTGAAGGGGCCCAGCGCTGCGACGCTCTACGGCACGGATGCGGCGAACGGCGTGATCCTGGTCACGACCAAGAAGGGTCGTGCCGGTGCACCGCGCTGGTCGCTGTACAGTGAGAGTGGCGTGGTGCAGGACCGCAACAACTACCCGACCGCCTACAGCCTGTGGGGTCGCCGACCCACCGACGCCGTCGGCACGTCGGCGCGCACGTTCTGCAACCTGCAGCGTGTGGGCACCGGTGAGTGCCTGGCCGACTCCACCAGCGCGCTCAACATCTTCAACGAGAAGGATCTCACGCCATTGGCACGCGGCGATCGCCGCCAGCAGGGTGTGCAGGTGTCCGGCGGCAGCGAGGCCGTGCGCTATTTCGTCGGTGCCGAAGACGAGCGCGAGGTGGGCGTGTTGTCGCTGCCGCAGTTCGAGCGCCAGCGCTTCGACTCGCTCAGCATCCCGTTGCGCGGATGGACGGATCGTCCGAACCAGATGAATCGTCGCTCGCTGCGCGCCAACGTGAACGCCACGCTGTCGCCAAAGCTCGAGCTGGCGGTGGCGACGAACTTCGTCAACATCAACCAGCGCTACACGCTGGAATCCAACGCCACCGCCGGTCTCGGTTCGCAGGCCTTCGGCGGTCCCGGCACGCGCAACAACGGCACCGTCCTCGGCACGCCGCTGAATGGCTATCGCGCCTGGACCCCCGGTTACACCTGGCAGGAGCGCACCAGCCAGGTCGTGAATCGCTTCATCTGGTCGGCACAGGCCAACTGGCGCCCGTTCACCTGGCTCGCCAACCGTGCCGTTGTCGGCAACGACTTCTCCGCGATCAGCGACGAGAACCTGCTCTACAACGGTGAAGGCCCGCCACTCACCGCGACCACTCGCCTCGGGGCGCGCGGCATCAACCGCACCAGCGTCAACAACCTCACGCTGGATCTCGGCTCGACGGCCCAGTACAAGCTGTCCGGGCTGGACCTCAAGACGACCGTCGGCGCGCAGTATATCGGCTTCCGCTCGGCGCTGGCGTCCACCGGCTCGACGCGTCTCGCGCCAACGTCGCAGAACGTCGGTTCCGGCACACAGCCGGTGGTGGGCGAGGCGACCGCCATCACCAAGACGTTCGGTGTCTTCGTGGAGCAGGCCGTCGCGATCCAGGATCGCCTGTTCCTCACCGCGGCGGTGCGCAGCGACCAGAACTCGGCGTTCGGCACCAACTTCCAGAACGTGCTGTATCCGAAGGCCTCGGCGTCATACCTGATCTCGCAGGAGAGCTGGTGGAAGGCGCCGTCGTTCGTGAACTCGGTGCGCCTGCGCTATGCGTATGGCCAGTCGGGTGTGCAGCCGGGCCCGAACGATGCGCAGCTCTACTTCGGCAGCGGCACCACCAACATCGCCGCGCTGGACCAGGCTACCATCACGCAGCAGTCACTGGGCAATGCGGATATCAAGCCCGAACGCTCGGGTGAACATGAGACGGGCTTCGAGGCGCAGCTGTTCAATTCGCGCCTGAGCCTGGACTTCACCTACTACAACAAGGTGACGAAGGACGCCCTGATCGCGGCCATCCTGCCGCCGTCGTACGGCCTGGTGACCAACCAGCTCCGCAACCTCGGTTCGGTGAAGAACTCCGGCGTCGAGATCGGCGTCACGGCGCAGCTGGTGGACCGGCCCTACTTCGGCTGGGACATGAATGTCTCGGGGTCGGCCAACACGAACGTCGTGCAGGACCTCGGTGATACGCCGGCGCAGATCGGCACCACCACCCGCATCGTCGAGGGCTACCCGATCTCCGGCTACTGGGCCCAGCCCATCACGCGTTACCTGGACAAGAACGGCGACGGCCTGCTGACGTATTTCGCCGACACGGCGCGGAACGAGGTGTTCGTGGCCGACTCCGCCCAGTTCCGCGGCTACGCCACGCCACGCTACGTGACCACGGTCACCAACGGCTTCGAGTTCCTCAACCGCCGGCTGCGCGTCTCGTCGCTGTGGGACATCCGCGGCGGCAACAAGTGGTACAACAACACCGATCGCATTCGCTGCACCCGCCCGAACTGCAGCGGTCGCAACAACCTGCAGGCCGACCTGTACGACCAGGCCACGAACATCGCGGCCAACGAGCACCCGATCCGCACGCTCGACGGGTTCATCCAGGACGGCTCGTTCGTGCGACTGCGCGAGGCGTCGGTGGAGTACACCTTCGCACCGGCGCTGGCACAGCGACTGCTGAAGGCGCGCTCGCTCTCGATCGTGCTCTCGGGCCGGAACCTGGGATTGTGGACGAAGTATCGTGGCGTCGACCCCGAGTCCGGCTTCAACACCACCAACGGTACCGAGGCGCCGGCCGAGTTCCAGACGATCGCGCCGCCCAGCTACTTCATCTTCCGTTTCAACCTCGGCTACTAGGGAGCCGCGACTCATGTCATTCAATCGCCTGACTGGCCGTTCGCGCCTCGGGGTTGCGATCGCTGCGGCCTTTTCGCTGGCGGCATGCCAATCGGTCAACGACCGCGTGCTGAGCGTGACGGACCCCGACGTGATTCCTGCCGGGGACCTGAAGACCGCCGAATCCGCCGTGGCACTGTCCTACGGCGCCATCAACACCTTCCGGAACACCACCGGAGCGGCTGAGAGCACCTGGCTGTTCGGCGGGCTGCTCACCGACGAGTGGTCCACCAGCTCCACCTTCATCGAGAACGACGAGACGGATCAGCGGAAGGTCCGCGAGTTCAACGGGTCCGTGACCACCATGCTGCGCAACCTGTACCGCACTCGCACGCGGGCAAACCAGTCGCTGGCGGCCATGACGCAGTACGCACCGACCAATCGGACACTGATTGCGGAACTGTACCTCGCCCGTGGCTTCGCAGAGCTGCAGCTGGCCTCGGATTTCTGCAATGGCATCCCGATCGGCACCACCACCGGCACCGTGCCGCCGGAAGATGGCCTGCCGCTCAGCGTCCAGGCGGTGTTCGCGAAGGCAGCCGCGTCGCTGGATTCGGCGATCATCTTCGCCAACGGCACGGACTCGGCCAGCGTGACACGCAACCAGGCGGCCCGCGTGGCGCGTGCGCGCGTGGCACTGGGCCTGGGTGACTTCGCCGGCGCGGGCACGTTCGTGGCCGGCATTCCGACCACGGCCGCGTACAGGCACACCTTCTCGCTCACCACCGGCACCAACACCATCTGGGGGCAGGGCGCCAGCGCGCGGCGGTACACCGTGGCCGACAGCCTGGAAGGCAATGCCCGCAATATCGTCGTGGCGAATGCGATTCCGTTCACCTCCGCGAGAGATCCGCGTGTGCCGGTGACAGTCACCACCATCGCATCGCAGGATGGGCAGACGTTCTCGCGCACTACCACGATCTTCGGCCAGCTCACGGCGGTGGACGTCACCAACGGCCTCGATGCGCGCCTGATCGAAGCCGAGGTGGCACTGCGTGCCGGCAGTCCGACCTGGTTGACGATCCTCAACGCATTGCGCGCCGCACCACCACGGCTCGGCGACGTGCAGCCGGCCGCGATGCCGGCGCTGGTCGATCCGCTCACCGACGCGGCGCGGGTGTCGTTGCTGTTCCGCGAGAAGGCCTTCTGGACCTTCGGCCGTGGCCAGCGCCTGGGTGACATGCGTCGCCTGCTGCGCCAGTACGGTCGCACCGAAGCCAACACCTTCCCGCAGGGTGTGCACTACAAGGGCGGCAGCTACGGCACCGACGTGAACCTGCCGATCGTCACCGACGAGCGGAACAACCCGAACTTCAAGGGATGCACGGACCGCCTGCCGTAATCGGTTGAGCACTGCGCAGTGCAGGACGTGACGACGCCCCGGAGCAGACCTCGCTCCGGGGCGTCGTGTTTCTGCCCGTCCGCCAACCGTTCGCCGGGGTCAGCGAGTCGGCGTCTCGCGCAGCAGCACCTGCGCGTGGCGTTCGAGCAGGACATCCTCGGTGTGCTGCGACAGGGCCAGCGTCATCTCGCGTCGTGCAGCACTCGAGTCCCCGTTGCGATACAGGGCCCAGGCCAGCAGGTCGTGCCCGTACACGTCACGGCGCTGGCGGATGTCTGCCTGCGCACGCCGCAGCACGTCGGCGCGCTGCGCGGGCGTGCCGTGATCGAGGAGGTGCAACCCCCACGCCCGGTGTATGGCACCCTGTTCCGACAATGCGCTCACGGCCATCGCACCGGCGAACGACGCCGCCTGCGCCGAATCACCGAGCGCCGCGTAGGCGTCGCTGACGGCAGCGAGCGTCGTCGGATCGAGCTGGATCATCGTGGCGCGGTCGCCGAAGTCGGCCGCTGCTTTCCAGTTGCGCTGGGCGAGGGCACTCCGCGCCAGACCACCCAGCAGCCGGATGTCGTCGGGGTTGCGCAGCAGGCCACGCTGGAATGCCGAGTCGGCGGCGGCGGCACGTCCCACGCGCAGTTCCAGTTCGCCCAGGCGGTAGTGGAACCACGCCACCTGCTCGCGCGGCAGGTCGTCGCGTACGTCCACTGCCGCGATAGCGTCGCGCAACATCGTACGGGCACGGTTGCTGTGACCCGTGAGCTCGTACCAGCGCGCGACACGCGCGCCCACGGTGAACTGGTCGCGGGTGATGCGCACCGCGCGGAAGTGTGTGTCGGCCGCGGCGTACTCGCCCAGCTCCAGCTCGATTTCACCCAGCAGCGCGAGATGCGAGGCGTTGCCAGGTTCGAGACTGTCGGCGGCGGCGGCGGCGCGATGTGCGTCGCGGAAGGCATGACGCGCCATCAGTACGCTGGCCAGCACCTCGAGCGCATGGGTGTTGCGCACCGTGCGCAGGGCGATGGACGCGGTGGCGAGCGACTCGGCGCGTGCCAGATCGGATACGGAACCGGACTGCCGTGCGCGGGACAGCAGCAGCGTGGCCAGGGTCACGCGATCGGCAGCACTCTGCGCGTCGGCCGCGACGCGGCTACCGTAGAACGCAATGTCGCGATCGCGCACCTCGGCTTCGGTGAGCCGTACCGCAGCGAAGCGCACCAGCGGCGCCGAGACGGTGGTCTCTGGCTCGCGGGCGGCCACACAGGCCAGCGCCACGGCAACGAATGCCACGCCGGGCACCACGAGGCGGAACGACGGTGCGCGGAGCAGCGACAGGGCACGAGGCATGATCAGGCTCGATAGGGGGAAGGCCGGTCGGCCGCCGGCTGCACGCGAACGTTCGCGCACAGACGGCGACACGCCGGTGACAGCACTACAGCGTCGGCGACGCGAGGTACGGGAATGCCTTCGCAAACGGCTTGTCGTTCGCCGGCACGTTGTCGGTGCAGAGCGGCAGCTGCCCGTTCTGACAGTAGGCGCCAACGGGCGTCACGATGGTGCCGAAGATCGCCGACAGGCCGGCATCGACCACGTCGTCGGACAGGTTGCGTCCGCCCCAGCCATTGGCCAGTGCCCACGTCAGCCAGCCCGACGTCGCCGGAGCCTTCGACGACTCCACGATCAGCATGTCGGGGTAGAGCACCGCGCCCAGCGTATTTGCCACCACCGGCTGGTTGCCGCGGAATGCGTTGATGAACGCCAGGCTCTGCGGGCCGAATTCGGCCGTGTTGTA
>JANMON010000300.1:0-13725 GCA_031369265.1 Gemmatimonadaceae bacterium
GTTCAAGCTGGCGCCGGTCATTCGCCGCATCTACGAGCAGATGCCGCAGCCGAAGTGGGTCATCTCGATGGGGGCCTGCGCCTCCACCGGCGGCATGTTCGACAACTACGCGGTGGTGCAGGGCATCGACACCATCATCCCGGTGGACGTGTATGTCCCCGGCTGTCCGCCGCGCCCGGAAGCGCTGATTCACGGGATCATGATGCTGCAGGAGAAGGTGAAGCAGCAGCGCTCCCTGTCCAACGACCGCCAGTACGACGAGATCGCGATCGATCCCACCTCGCGCCTGTACATCCCGCCGTCACGCATCGACGAGCTGTCCGAGCCGTTCGGCAACTCGGTGCACCAGACCCGGTCGGCGCCATGAGCGTCGTGCTGCCTGGTGCAGCGCTGCCCGCCGGCACGCCCGATCCTGTCACGCCGCGCGCGATTCCACATCGCGGCGGTGACGCGAATCCGTCGGTCGAGGCGCTGCGCGCGCAGTTCGGCAGCGCGATCCAGCGACACGACGTGACCTGGGGTGAGACCTGCGTCTGGATCGACGCCGCACGTGTGCTCGAGATCGCGCTCTGGCTGCGCGACGATCCGGCACAGCAGTACGACTACCTCGTGGACGTCACGGCGGTGGAGCATCGCGATGCCGGCCTGCCGCTGGAAATGGTGTGGCACCTGCGATCGCTGCCGTTTCGCCGCTTCCTGCGCCTCAAGGCCGCCCTCGATGGCGCCGCGGTTCTGGAAGTGCCGAGCATCGAGCCGGTGTACAAGTCGGCCAACTGGCTCGAGCGCGAGACGTACGACATGTTCGGCATCACGTTCACTGGGCACTCCGACCTGCGCCGCATCCTGATGTGGGAGAGCTACGCGGAAGGTTTCCCGCTGCGGAAGGACTTCCCGTTGCGCGGCCGCTTCTCTCGCGCCGAACAGCTGTCGCAGTCGCTGTCGGCCAATCCCGAAGCGCCGTACTCGATGGAGGAGCTGAGCGTGGCCGATGCCTTCCACGAATTGCCGGCCGACATGCGTGAGCGACTGTTGCGTGCCAAGGGCGAGGGCTGATCGATGGCCACGACGACACGGACGGTCGAGGTGGAACTCGCCACGCCCACGCTCGGCGCCAACGGTGCGATCACGCAGGTTCCGCTGACGGCCACGCCGGGAGGCGTGGTGATGCCGGTGGACCTCGCGCCCGGTCAGGAGCCCGACATGGGCAGCGAGCGCATGCTGATCAACATCGGCCCGCAACATCCGGCCACGCACGGCGTGCTGCGCCTGGTGCTGGAACTGGATGGCGAGACGGTGATCCGCTGCGTGCCGCACATCGGCTACCTGCACTGCGGCTTCGAGAAGATCGGTGAATACCGGCAGTACAACCAGATCATCCCGTGGACCGATCGCGAGGATTACCTGAACTCGATGGGGAACAACATCGCCTACGCGCTCAGCGCGGAGCGGTTGTTCGGCATCGAGATCACGCCGCGCTGCACGGTGCTGCGTGTGATCGCGATGGAGCTGTCGCGCATCATTTCGCACCTGGTCTGGCTGGGCACGACCGCCATCGACATGGGTGCGTTCACCCCGTTCCTCTGGACGTTCCAGGAACGCGAGACGGTCTACAACCTGTGGGAGAGCTGGGTCGGTGCACGCCTCACCACCAGCGCGTCGCGCATCGGTGGCATGGCCGCCGACCTGCCGTCGGGCTGGATCGACGGGCTGAAGGGGTTCCTGCGCTCGCTCCCGCGCACGCTCGACGAAACCGACCGCATGCTGACGCGCAACGGCATCTGGGTCGGCCGCACGGTGGGCCTCGGCGTGATGTCGGCGTCGGAAGCCACCAACTACGGCCTCTCAGGCCCGATGCTGCGTGCCTCCGGTGTGGCCTACGACGTGCGCAAGGATTTCCCGTATCTCGATTACGAGACGTACGACTGGGACATCGCGGTGGGTTCGCGGGGCGATGTGTATGACCGCTACCTGGTGCGCATGGAGGAGATGCGACAGAGCGTGCGCATCATCGAGCAGGCGCTGGAGCGGCTGCCCGACGGGCCGATCAACGTCGACGATCCGCGGGTGATCCTGCCCGACAAGAGCAAGGCCACCAGCGAGATGGAATCGATGATCCATCACTTCAAGCTGGTGATGGAAGGCCCGCGCCCGCCGGCCGGTGAGTGTTACGTGGCCACCGAGAGCCCGAAGGGCGAGAAGGGCTACTACATCGTCAGTGATGGTACCTCGAAGCCGTCGCGCTGGCGCATCCGGCCGCCGGCGTTCGTCAACCTGTCCGCCATCTCGAAGATGGCGGAAGGCCACCTGCTCTCCGACGTGATCGCCATCAACGCCAGCATCGACATCGTGATGGGAGAGATCGACCGATGAGTCTCCACGCGATCGCCCCTCCGGGACACGACGCGCACGAGGCACACACGCCAGTGTTCGTCGGCGCGCGCCGTGCCGAGCTGGATGAGCTGCTGATGCGGTACCCGACCAAGATGGCGGCGCTGCTGCCGGCACTGTGGATGCTGCAGGAGGATCGTGGCTGGGTCAGTCCCGACGGCATGGAAGAAGTGGCCCAGGTGCTGGACCTGACGCCGGCTTACGTGAAGGGTGTGGTGACGTTCTACACCATGTATCACCAGCATCCGGTGGGCACGCATTTCGTGCAGGTCTGCACCACCACGCCCTGCAACGTCTGCGGCGCCGAGGACGTGGTGAACGCGTTCCTGCGCGAGACGAAGTGTGGAGAGCTGGGTGTGACGTCGGCCGATGGGCGGTTCACGGTGGTGGAGGTGGAGTGTCTCGGGGCGTGCGGCTTTGCCACGCCCGTCATGATCAATGATGCCCTCGTCGAGTGTGTGTCGGTGGACAGCGTGAAGGATCTCGTGGCGGGGCTGGACTGATGGGATATCCGCATCCCTCGCATCCGCGCGAGACGCCGGTCATCTCGAAGCACTTTGGTGATGCCGCCGCCCGCACCCTGGCCGGCTGGCAGGAACGTGGCGGCTACGAGACGTTCCGCCAGGCGCTGGCGACCGACCCGGTCGGGGTGCAGAACGTGGTGAAGGATTCGGGGCTGCGCGGTCGCGGTGGCGCCGGATTCCCGACCGGCGTGAAGTGGAGCTTCATGAAGCCCGACGGCAAGACGCACTATCTGTGCATCAACGCCGACGAGTCGGAGCCAGGCACCTTCAAGGATCGCGAGATCATGCGCTGGACGCCGCACCAGTTGGTGGAGGGCACGGCCATCGCCGCCCACGCCATCTACGCGGAGACCGCCTACATCTACATTCGCGGCGAGTACACCGAACCGATCGCCCGCATGCGCGAGGCGGTGCGTGAGGCCTACGCGGCAGGCATCCTCGGTGCCAACGCGATGGGCAGCGGCAAGCGCGTGGACGTGCACGTGCACAAGGGCGCCGGCGCCTACATCTGTGGTGAAGAGACGGCGCTGATGAACTCCCTCGAGGGGCGTCGCGGCAATCCGCGCATCAAGCCGCCGTTTCCGGCCGTTGCAGGGCTGTTCGCGCAGCCGACGACGATCAACAACGTCGAGACGGTGTGTGCGGCCACGCATGTGCTGAAGCATGGCGCGGACTGGTACAAGTCGCTCTCCAGCCCCGCCAACCCGAAGAGCACCGGCACCAAGCTGTTCTCGGTCTGCGGCAACGTGGCCCGTCCGGGGAATTACGAGGTCGGGATGGGCTTCTCGATGAAGGAATTCCTCTGGGACCTGTGCGGTGGTCCGCCGGCTGGTCGCACCTTCAAGGCGATCATCCCCGGCGGCTCGTCGGTGCCGATCCTGACGCCGGAAGAGTGTGAGGGCGCCGTGATGGACTACGAGGGCATCCAGGCCGCCGGCTCACTGCTCGGCTCGGGTGGCGTGATCTGCTTCGACGACTCACAGGACATGGTACGGCAGATCGCACGCCTGGCTCGCTTCTACGCGCACGAGAGCTGCGCCCAGTGCACGCAGTGCCGCGAAGGCACCGCCTGGACCGTGAAGATCCTCGAGCGCATTCGCGATGGCGAAGGCACCATGAAGGATCTCGACACGCTGCTCGAGATCGCCGACAACATGACCGGCAAGACGATCTGCGTGCTGAGCGACTCGTGCGCCACGCCGGTGGTCAGTGGCCTGAAGAAGTTCCGCGGTGAGTTCGAGGCGAAGATTCCGAAGAACCGGTCGTCGGTGATGATTCCCAGCTTCTCCACGGCGGCGGCCTGAGATGACGGCTCCCGTCGCACCCGCCAACCCGGGGATGGTCACACTGACCATCGAAGGGCGCACGGTCATCGTGCCGCCCGGCACCAACCTGATCGAGGCCGCCAAGACCGCCGGCGTCCTCATTCCGCATTACTGCTACCACCCGTCACTGCCGGTGGCGGGCGTGTGCCGCATGTGCCTGGTGGAAGTCGATAAGTTCCCGAAGCTGACGCCGGCTTGCGCCACCACCGTCGGTGAAGGGCAGGTGGTGCACGTGCATTCCGACAAGGCGCGCGAGGCGCGCAAGGGTGTGCTGGAGTTCCTGCTGATCAACCATCCGCTCGACTGCCCGATCTGTGACCAGGCCGGCGAGTGCGAACTGCAGGACTACACCTTCGCCGAAGGCCGCAAGGATTCGCGGTACATGGAGCCGAAGCGCTTCAACCCGATGGAGGATTTCGGCGGCGATGTGCTGTACGTGCCCAACCGCTGCATCCTCTGCACGCGGTGCGTGCGCTTCATGGACGTGGTGGCGAAGGACCCGGTACTGAACGTCAGCGAACGCGGTGATCGCGCCTACATCGGGAAGTTCGAGGGCGCGGACCTCACACATGCCTGGGCCGGCAACGTCGTGGACCTCTGCCCGGTAGGTGCCCTGCTGTCGAAGGACTTCCTCAACAAGGCCCGCGCGTGGGAACTCGACCGCGCCGCCTCGATCTGCCCGGGATGCTCGCAGGGCTGCAACGTGATGCTGGAGACGCGCGACAACGTCGTGGTCCGCATCCGTCCGCGCCCGAACGCTGCCGTCAACCAGCACTTCGCCTGCGACGTCGGCCGACTGAACTACCGCTGGATCAACCGGCGCGATCGGCTCGAGTACCCGCAGGTGCGCACCGCGCAGGGGCTCACCACCGCGTCATGGAGCGAGGCGATGTCGTCGGCTGCCGCCGCCATCCGCGACGCAGCGCGCGTCACGATCATCGCATCGCCCTCGCTATCCAACGAAACGCTGTTCCTGCTCTCGCGGATCGCCACCCACCTGCAGGCCAACGCGGTGATGACCGTGCCGCGTGGCACCGAAGCGCCGTTGCCCGGCGTGAAGGATCTCGCGCTGCGCGCGGAGCGTGCCGCCAATGCCACCGGCGCCGCGCTGCTCGGCTTCACCGACGTGATTGCACCCACCGCTGGACTGGGTGCGAACGACCTGGTGATCGTGGCCGATGCCGACGGTGCGCTGGCCTCGATCCCTGACGGCGTGCGCGTGATCGTCATCGGCACCACACTCGACGCCGCTCATGCCGGCGACGTGGTGGCCGCGCTGCCGGTATGCAACTTCGCCGAGGAAGACGGCACGTTCACCAACCTGCGCGGCCGCGTGCAGCGGTTCCTGCAGGCCAAGGCACCGCCGGCGCAGGTTCGGCCGAGTTATGCGGTGGTGAGCGACCTCGCCGGCACCCTCGGTGCGGGCAGCTATCCAACGCTCGCGAGTGACATCTTCGCGACGCTCGCCACGACGGTGACGGCGTTCGAGGGGTTGAGCTATCGCGCACTGGGGCTGCAGGGTGGCCCGGCCGCACTGCCAGTGGAGGCTGCGGTCTGATGGGTCCCCTGCTCATGACACCCATCAGCGACAACGCGACCGCGTTCATGATCGCCTCGGCGATCAAGGTGCTGGTGTTCTTCGGCGTCTACCTCGTCACGGTGGCGTTGCTGACACTCGCCGAGCGCAAGGTCAGCGCCTGGATCCAGGACAGACACGGCCCGAATCGCACCGGCCCGGGTGGCCTGCTGCAACCGGCCGCCGACGGCGTGAAGAACTTCATGAAGGAAGAATTGTCGCCGGGCGCGGGCAGCCCGGTGATCTTCGCGCTGGCGCCGGCGATCGCGTTCTGCACCGCGATGGTGACCTGGGCGGTGATCCCCTTCGCGGCGCCGCTCCCGACGCCGTGGGGCGTGGTGTCGTTCGCCATCGCCGACCTGCCGGTGGGCTTCATCTTCACGCTCGCGATCTCGTCGCTGGGCGTGTTCGGCATCACGCTCGCCGGCTGGAGCTCCAACAACAAGTACTCGCTGCTGGGCGGCCTCCGATCCAGCGCGCAGATGATCTCGTACGAGATCGCGATGGGCCTGTCGATCATTCCGGTGCTGCTGCTGGCCGGCAATGTGACGATGTCGTCGATCATCTCGCAGCAGGCGAACGGCGGCTGGAACGTGCTGAACCTGTCGTTCGCATTCCTGACGTTCCTGATCTCCGCCTTCGCCGAGACCAACCGCCTGCCGTTCGACCTGCCGGAAGCCGAAAGCGAGCTGGTGGCCGGCTCTCACACCGAATACAGCTCGATGAAGTTCTCGATGTTCTTCATCGCCGAGTATGCGAACATGCTGACCACCAGCGGGCTGATGGCGACGCTGTTCTTCGGTGGCTGGGATATCCCGTTCACGGCCTGGGACAACACCGGTGATCCATCGCTGCTGAAGACGCTGCTGACGCTGGTGTCCTTCGCGCTCAAGGCCGGCTTCTTCCTCTTCTTCTACATGTGGATCCGCTGGACGCTGCCGCGGTTCCGCTACGACCAGCTGATGTCGCTGGGCTGGCGATTCCTGCTCCCGGTGTCGCTCGGCTACATCGTGCTGATTGCGTCGGTGCTGCTGGTGCTGCAGATGCTGGGCATCCAGCCCGGTGTGGTGCAGACCGGCATTCTGCTGCTGGTGAACATCGCCGTGCTGGTGCTGGCGTTCGTGGTCTTCGATCGCGGTCGTCTGGTGAGCCCGACGACGTCGAAGATGTCGGAGGCCGAAATGCTTCGCCTGCGGGCGCAGGATCGTGCGGCCTCACCGCTGGCTGCCGCCGTGCGACCGGAACCGGGAATGGGGGACTGATGGCGATCAACGTGAAGGTCATGGACCGGCCGGTGGAGCAGGTGAGCTACGTGCGCGCGACGCTCTCCGGCCTCGCGCACACCTTCCGCCACCTGGTGGATCCGCACAAGGTCACCACGCAGTATCCCGAGGAGACCGAGGCGCTTTCGCGGCGGTGGCGCGGTACGCATCGCATGCTCACCAACGAGGACGGCAAGGCCAAGTGCGTGGCGTGTGGCCTCTGCCCCACCGTCTGCCCGGCCAACTGCATCAAGCTGGTGCCGGGTGAGGACGAGCAGGGCAATCGATTCCCGCTGGTGTTCGAGATCGACGAGTTCCGCTGCATCTTCTGCGGCTACTGCCAGGAAGTCTGCCCGGAAGAAGCGATCCACGTGGGACGGCACTACGAGAACGCGGAGTATACCCGCGACGGGTTCGTGTACGATCTCGAGCGCCTGACCTCGCAGACGCATCCGGTGTGTGAGATGTGGGATCCCACCGATCCGGCCGGGCAGTGATGAGCACGATCTACACCGTTCACTTCTGGCTCTTCTCGGCGCTGGCGATCATCGCCGCGCTGGCGATGGTCACCCGCCGCAGCCCGGTGGCGGCCGCACTCTGGCTGGTGAACGTGATGTTCGCACTGGCCGCGCTGTACGTGATGCTCGGCGCGCACTTCCTCGGCGCCGCGCAGGTGCTGGTCTACGCCGGCGCCATCATGGTGGTGTTCGTGTTCGTCGTCATGCTGCTCAATCTCGGTGAGAGTGACGTGCAGGAGCGCCGCAGCATGAAGGCCGCGCTGGGCGCATCGGCGCTGGCTGGCGTCCTGGCCGCCGAGTTGCTCTACGTGATCCGCTCGCAGCCGATGTCGCTCGAACCGCTGCGTCCGGTGGATGCGAATGCGATGGCACCGCTGGCCGACTCGCTCTTCACCGACAACCTGGTGGCGTTCGAAGTGACGTCGGTCCTGCTGCTGGTGGCGGTGATCGGGGCCGTCGTGCTGGCCAAGCGCGGCAAGGTCGCCGGCGAGGCGCGCACATGATCCGCGAAGCCCTCTTCGTCTCGGCGATCCTCTTCAGCATCGGTGTGCTCGGTGTGCTCACGCGCCGCAACGCGCTGATCCTGTTCATGTGCGTCGAGCTGATGCTGAACGCGGTCAACCTCTCGTTCATCGCGCTGTCACGCCTGCACGGCGTGTCGGGGCAGGTGTTCGTACTCTTCGTGATGACGGTTGCGGCTGCCGAGGCCGCGGTCGGCCTGGCGATCGTGATCAGCGTCTTTCGGCACTACCGCACGGTCGATCTCGGCCGGATCCGGCTGCTCCGAGGCTAGGCGACTCCCCACGCATGCCTATTTCCAATACTGCTGCACAACTCGCCTGGCTGGTCCCCGCGCTGCCGTTCCTCGGCTTCGTGGTGAATGGGCTGCTGTCGCTGCTGCCCGCCTGGCGCGGCGAGCGCGAGGCGCACACGCCATCCGGCCGCCGCACGCTGGTGAGTGCGATCGGCGTCGGCGTGATGGCCGTCGCTTTCGCACTCAGCCTCTGGTTGTTCACCGCCGTCCGTGGTACCGATGTCCCGGTCACGTCATCACTCGGCCAGTGGATGGCGGCCGGCACGCTGACCGTGGACTGGGCGCTGCACGTGGATCACCTGAGCATCCTGATGATGCTGGTGATCACCGGCGTCGGCTCGCTGATCCATGTCTACAGCGTTGGCTACATGGCCGACGATGCCGGCTTTGCGCGCTACTTCGCGTACCTCAACCTGTTCGTGGGCTTCATGCTGATGCTGGTCATGGGCGCCAACCTGCCGGTGTTGTTCATCGGTTGGGAAGGTGTGGGACTGGCGTCGTACCTGCTGATCGGGTTCTGGTTCGGGGACACCGCCAACGTGGTGGCCGGCAAGAAGGCGTTCGTCGTCAACCGCATCGGTGACTTCGGCCTGCTGCTGGCGATGTTCATGCTGTTCGCCAACCTCGGCACGCTGGACTTCGCGACGATCGCGCGCGACCATGCCGCGCTGTCCACGCCGTTGGCGACCACGATCTGCCTGTTCATGTTCCTGGGCTGCGCCGGCAAGAGTGCGCAGTTGCCGCTCTATGTCTGGTTGCCGGATGCGATGGCCGGTCCGACGCCGGTGTCGGCGCTGATCCACGCCGCGACGATGGTGACGGCTGGCATCTACCTCATCGTTCGCAACGCCGCGCTCTTCTCGGCCGCCCCCGCCGCCAGCCTGGTGATCGTGCTGGTGGGTGCGCTGACCGCCCTCTGGGCCGCCACCGTCGGCCTGAAGCAGTGGGACATCAAGAAGGTGCTGGCATATTCCACCGTCTCGCAGCTCGGCTACATGTTCATCGCCGTCGGTGCGGGCGCCTACACCGCGGGCATGTTCCACCTGGTGACGCACGCGTTCTTCAAGGCGCTGCTGTTCCTCGGGGCCGGCGCCGTGATCCACAGCATGCATCATGCTCTGCACGCGGCACACCGGCATGACGATGCGCAGGACATGCGCAACATGGGTGGATTGCTGCGCACCATGCCCGTGACCGGCGCGCTGATGTGGATTGCGACGCTGGCCATCGCCGGCATTCCGCCGCTGGCCGGATTCTTTTCCAAGGACGCGATCCTGAGTGCCGTGGCTGAGCGCGCACTGGAATCGCCGCTGGCCGAGTCGTCGCTGGGGCCGATCCCCGGTCGCGTCGTGCTCTGGATCGCCTACGGGTTGGCCGTGATCACGGCGTTCCTGACGGCAGTCTACATGACGCGGCTGATGCGCTATGCCTTCCACGGCACCTTCCGCTCCGGCGCCGAGGTGGAATCGCAGGTGCACGACTCACCCTGGCTGCTGCGCGCGCCGCTGGTGGTGCTTGGCCTGCTGACGATCGTCGGCGGTTGGCTGCAGTTGCCGGAAGTGCTGCCGCTGGGACCGACGGCCGCGCTCGACCACTGGCTGCAACCGATTTCCGGTGCGGCGACGACGATGCTGGCCGGTACCGGTCACCTCTCGCACCAGACGGAGTATCTGCTGATCGGCATCGCGATCGCAGTCGCCGTGGCGGGCATCGCGGTCGCCTTCGTGATGCTCAAACCTGATGGATTGACGACCAAGGACGCGGCGCCGAAAGAGACTGGCATCGGCCTGGTGCTCGCGAACGATTATTTCGTGGACACCGGCATCGCGCGCGGCATCGTCGCGCCGACGGTGGCCGTGGCGCGCAAGGTGCTCTGGCGTGGGCTCGACCTGGGGCTGATCAACGGCGTGCTGGTGCAGGGCAGTGCACAGGCACTGCGCGTCGTGTCGGCTGTCGCATCGCGGGTGCAGGTCGGCTTCGCGGGCAGTTACGTGTGGGCGATCGTGCTCGGTGCCATCGCAGTGCTCGCCGCCTTCACGATGCAGGCCACGCGATGAACGGCATGCAAGCAGAAGGCGGCAGCATGCCGGGATTGATCATGCTGGCGCTGCTGGCGGTGCCGCTGCTCGGCTCGATCGTGGTGTGGCTGCTGCCGCGCCCGACGACCGATACGCACGGCAGCCTGGCACGCATGATGACGATCGCGCTGCTCGGCATCACGGCGGCGCTGGCCGTTGTGCTCTGGTTCGTGGTACCGGATGGCACGGCGATGGTGGATTATCCGTGGATCGACGACTTCGGATCGCGCTTCCGGTTGGCGGCCACCGGCCTTTCGCTGCCGATGGTGCTGCTGACGGCATTCCTGATGCTGCTCAGCGTGATCGCGACCAGCGCCAGCCGCATCACGCATCGCGCCGCGTCGTACTACGCGCTGGTTCTGCTGCTCACAGCCGGCATCCTCGGCATCTTCCTCGCCGCAGACCTGCTGCTCTTCTACCTGTGCTGGGAGCTGATGCTGGTGCCGCTCTACTTCCTCATCGGCGTCTGGGGATCGGGGCGGGGACCGGCAGCTGGCACCACGTTCGTCATCTACACTATGATCGGCTCGTTGCTGATGCTGGTGGCGCTCACCGTGATCGCGACGGCCGCCGGCGGCACGACCTACGACGTACTGCGGGATGCGGCGGCACGCACGCCACTCAGCCTCACGGCGCAGCTGTTCTGCTTTGGCGCGTTCGCGAGTGCGTTCCTGGTCAAGAGTGCGCTGATCCCGTTCCACACCTGGCTGCCGGATGCGCAGAGTGAAGGTCCGCCGCTGGCGGCCGTCGCACTGGGCATCAAGGTCGGCACCTACGGGTTGCTGGTCATCGCCTATCCGCTCTTCCCAGCCGCCGCCATGCACCCCACGGTGCGCATCGTCCTCGCGTCGCTGGGTGTGATCGGCGTGCTGTACGGATCGCTGGTGGCGCTGGTGCAACCCGACTTCCGACGGGTGATGTCATACGCCTCGATCGCCCACCTCGGCTTCGTGGTCCTGGGCATCAGTGCCTTCACGGTGGAGTCGCTGCAGGGCGCGATGCTGGTGATGCTCAACGCCGGCATCACCACCGGCGGCATGTTCCTGTTGCTCGGCATGCTCCGCGAGCGCATCACGGATGACCGCTTCGAGTCGCTTGGCGGCCTGGTGAAGCAGATGCCGATGTTCGGCGCGCTGGTGGTGCTCTTTGCACTGGCCAATGCCGGCCTGCCGGGCACCAACGGGTTCGTCGGCGAGTTCCTGGTGCTGCTCGGTTCCTTCTATCGCTTCCCGGTGCTGGTGCTGCTGGCCACGATCGGCGTGATCCTCGCGGCCGCATATCTCCTCTGGGCGGTGCAACGCATGTTGTTCGGACCACAGCCTGACACCGCGCCGGTGGTGCGGGATCTCTCGCGTCTGGAAGTGGGCGTGATGGCGTGGTTCGTGGTCGCGATCATCGGGCTCGGGCTGGCACCGCAGTCGGTGCTCGGCCGCATGAGCGAGTCCACCGCATCGCTGGTCAATCGCGTCAGCGCAACGGCCGCGATGACCGCACCGGCGACCGTCAGCCAGGGCGGCGCACGATGAACGGCGCCTTCCAGTTCAGCTCTCTCGATCTCGGCACCTTGCTGTTGCCCGAGCTGCTGTTGTCGTGCGGCGGCATGCTGGTGCTGCTGTATGGTGTGTTCGCTGCCGAGGGTGCCGCGAGTACGCGGACGGCGCACCTGCTGGCGATCGTGGTGACCCTGATCACGGCGGCGTCGGCAGCGATGCTTGCCAATCAGGCGCCGCCGCTGGGTGCCGCCACCGGTCCGTTGGCGTTTGACGGCTTCCGCTGGGCCACCGTCGCCGTAATCCTGCTCGGCGTGCTCGGTACGCTGGTCATGGCCATGGAGTACAACGAGGGTGCGGCACTGACGGCGCCGGAACCGCCGGCGTTGGTGCTACTGTCGGCCGCCGGCATGTTGCTGCTCGTCGGCTCGCGCGACCTGATGCTGATCTTTCTCGGCATCGAAGTCATGTCGCTCTCGATCTACGTGCTGACGGGACTGGACCGGAGTCGGGCCGGCTCGGCGGAGGCCGCCCTCAAGTACTTCCTGCTCGGCGCATTCTCGACCGCGTTCCTGCTGTACGGGATGGCGCTGCTCTACGGCTCCACCGGCAGCACCAACCTGACCGAGATGGCGGCGGCGATCACCAGCCGCAAGCTGGCGGGTGATCCGCTGCTGATCGGCGGCATGGCTCTGCTCTTCGTCGGCTTCTCGTTCAAGGTGGCGGCAGCGCCGTTCCACATGTGGACGCCCGACGTGTACGAAGGCGCGCCGACGCCGTACACCGCGTTCATGGCCGCCGGTGTGAAGGTCGCGGCATTCGCGGGCTTCGCGCGCATCCTGCTGGATGGGCTCGGCCCGGCATACACGTCGTGGCACTACGCGGCCTGGGTGCTCGCCGCCGCCACCATGGTGGTCGGTAACGTGCTGGCGCTGGTGCAGCAGAACGTGAAGCGGATGCTCGCCTATTCCAGCATTGCACACGCGGGGTACCTGCTGGTCGCCATCACCAGCCATTCCAGTGACGGTGTGGCCGCGATCGTGTTCTACGGCTTGGCCTACACGCTCGCGACGGTTGGCGCATTCGCGGTGCTGAGCATCGTGTCGGGTGGCATCGAGAAGCGCACGCGGCTGTCCGACCTCGCCGGCTTGTCGCGCACGCGCCCGGCGCTGGCGGCGGCGATGGCGGTCTTCATGCTGTCGCTGCTCGGCTTCCCGATCGCCGGTGGCATGGGTTTCTACGCCAAGCTGTATGTGCTGCGAGCCGCGATTGGCGCGCCGGCCCCGCAAACCAAGCTGGCGGTGATCCTGGTGCTCACCAGCGTGATATCTGCGGCCTATTACCTCGGCGTCATCACCACCATGTTCATGAAGCCGGAGGACGAGAGCGTGAAGCCGAAGCAGTTCGTCGCGCCGCGCCTCACGGGCGGTGTGGTGACGGTCGCGGTCCTGCTCCTGCTGGTGCTTGGCCTGTATCCCTCGCCGGCGGTGCGCTGGGCGCGCGCCAGTACACTGCCCATGTCGCCGGGTCGCGCGATCACCGGCCCGGGTCCGGCTCAGGCACTGGCTCCATCCTCTCCACAGCTCGACCTGCCATGACGATTGCTGCCGGCATCTTCCGCCAGTACGACATCCGCGGCGTCGTCGGTGACGACCTGACCGTCGAAGCCGCCGAGGGGATCGGTCGCGCGTACGCCGCACTGCTCGACGAGCGGCAGCAGGCAGGCCCGGTGGCCGTGGGACGTGACAAC
>JANMON010000329.1:0-17343 GCA_031369265.1 Gemmatimonadaceae bacterium
CGCGAGCCGAGCCCGGAAGAACTGGCGCAGCTCACCGGCCTCTCGGTGGACGTGGTGCAGTCGCTGGCCGCGCTGAATACCGGCGACGTGCGCCTCGATGCCCCGATGGACCCGGAAGGCGATCGCTCGCTGATCGAACGCTTCGTGGCCGACGAGATGCCGGACACGGAAGAGGAGGCGATGAACCGCTTCCTCAACGACGAGATCGAGCAGGCGCTCAACACCCTGCCACCGCGCGACGCCAAGGTGCTGCGCCTGTACTTCGGCCTCGAAGGGGGCCGGGAGCATACGCTGGAAGAGATTGGCTCGATGCTCGGCGTGACCCGTGAACGGGTGCGTCAGCTGCGTGATCGCGCCCTCAAGCGTTTGCGCGAAGGCGATGTCGGCCGGGCCCTGGGGTCGTTCGCGGCCTGAGTTCTGCAGTCCGGGTGTAGCACGGGGGGCGGCCGGTGGTTTGCGGCCGCCCCCTGTCGTATTCTGCCTCCATGCCACCGACACCACGCGCCAGATGATCGAACTCAAGGACGTCAACAAGGCTTTCGGCCCCAAGCGTGTGCTGGCGGGATTCTCCCTCACGGTGCAGGAGGGCGAAACGATGGTCATCATCGGCTTCTCCGGGACCGGAAAGTCGGTGGCGATCAAGCACATGGTCGGGTTGCTGCGCCCCGATTCCGGCAGCGTGAAGGTGGATGGCCAGGAGGTGCCGAAACTCAACCGGAAGGAACTGACCGCGCTGCGGGCGCAGGTCGGTTACGTCTTCCAGTTCGCGGCACTCTTCGACTCGCTGACGGTGGGTGAAAACGTGGCGATGGGGCTCCGCAAGCAGGGCACGCTCACCGAGGCCGAGATCACGACGCGCGTGGCCGAAGCCCTCGACCTGGTGGACCTGCCGAACACCGAAGCCCGCTTTCCCGCCGAGCTCTCCGGTGGCATGCGCAAGCGTGTCGGCATCGCGCGTGCCATCGCGTTGCGGCCGAAGTACATCCTGTACGATGAGCCGACCACCGGCCTCGACCCGGTGACCAGTGCGGTGATCGACGAACTGATGGTGCGCATGCGCGACCGCCTCGGCGTCACGGGCATCGTGATCACGCACGACATGCGCAGCGCGTACCGCGTCGGCACCCGCATCGCGATGCTGTACGAAGGACGCGTGCGCCAGGTGGGCACGGTGGAAGAGATCCGGAATACCAAGGATCCGGTCGTGCGGCAGTTCATCGAGGGGCGCGCCGAGATGGACCCGGCGGCCTGAGGCGGCGATGCGATGACCACTCCAACCGATGCGCGGCGTGAAGTCTCCGCCGGAGGCGTGGTCTATCGCGTGGTGGATGGCGCGCCACTCTACCTGCTGATCCGCGACAGTTACCGCAATTGGGGATTTCCCAAGGGTCACCTCGAGTGTGACGAGGATGCGCCGGACGCCGCCGTGCGCGAAGTGCAGGAAGAGACCGGATTGCCAACGGTCACGTTGCGCGCCGAAATCGACACCATCGATTGGTTCTTCCGGTTCCGCGGCAAGCTGGTGCACAAGATCTGTCACTTCTTCCTGATGGAAACGGACTGCTCGGCCACGTTGCCGCAGCGGGCGGAAGGCATCACGGCCTGTCGCTGGGCGCCTTTCGAGGAAGCCCGCACCTTGCTGGCGTACGAGAATGCGCGCGTGGTGCTGGAGCGCGCGCACGCGATCATCCGCGAGAAGGTCGAGGCACCCTGACGGCTCGCAGTCCGCGTGGGCCGCGGCGCGGGTTCGCGGTTCCGGTGCGTGGCGCGTCGGCGCCGGCCACCGTCCTGCTCGTCTGCAGCACCCGCGAACGCCCGCGACACCTGCTCACGCGCGCCTTCCCGCGCGGGCGTGCCCAGATCCACGTCGTGCGCGACGCCGACGGTATCTCCACGGCACTGCGTACCATGCTGGTGGATGCGATCGTGGTGGACTTGCTGCCGGGCAACGCCGCCGCCGCCGTCGGATGGCGCGCAGTGGAACATGCCACCCATCACGCACCGATCCCGGCCGTTGGCCTGGTCGCGGCGCGTTCCCTCGACCCGGCGCTGCTCGAGCGGCTGCATCAGGTGGGCGTCTCGACGGTGCTGATCGACGGCGTGGACGACGCCCTGCTGCGGGTGCTGCTGCAACCGGTGCTGCTCACGACCCGGTTCACCCTGCGAGCCGATGTCCTGCTCACTGCGCATCAGGTCGGACCGATGGCGGATGCCGTCTGGCGCACGGGCGTGTCGCACGGCGGACGGCTGACGTCGGTAAGCGAGGTGGCACGCCTGCTGGGGCTCAGCCGTGAGCATCTGGCTCGGGCGCTCCGCGAGTCGGGGGCTCCTGGGCCAAAGCAGCTCCTCGAGCTGGTGCGGCTCTTGATGGTGCAAATGCAGCTGGCGGCGGGCGTATCGGTGGCCGTCTCGGCGGCACGGCTCGGGTACAGCTCGGTGTCGCACCTTGCCCGGGCGGCGCGGACCGCCACCGGGCTCACCCCTCGGGGCTGGGGCGGCCTGACCGCCGAGGGGTTGATCAGCCTGTCGGTCACCCGGGCGCGGGCACAACCTGAGCCGGAATCGCCGTTACATTCTGCGATTCCCTAGGCACCGCGTACCGGTACAGTCGTCCCGTGCCTGGCCGCGTTTCCCTGACATTCCTGAAAAGCCGGTGGGTTGCCTAGTTCGGTGTTTGTGATAATTTTCACAAGCTACTCCTGAACTGCTTCCGATCGTCTCCCACGACGTTTACCGACTGTCTGCCCAATGGCTGCCGAAACCACACTCCGCCCCGGTGAGATCAAGGACATTTTGCTGCGCGAAATCGAAGCGGCAGATCTCAACGAGATCGATGTCGACGAGGTCGGCACCGTCCTCGAAGTCAAGGACGGCGTTGCCCGTATCTACGGTCTGTCGAAGGCGATGGCCGGCGAAATGCTCGAGGTGCGCGCCAGCGAGACGGGTGACATCATCGTCGCCCAGGCGCTGAACCTCGAGGAAGACAACATCGGCGCCGTGGTGCTTGGCGACTACCTGAAGCTGAAGGAAGGCGACGAAGTCCGCCGCACCGGTCGCGTGCTCGAAGTGCCGGTGGGTCCTGGCCTGATCGGCCGCGTGGTCGATGCACTCGGCAACCCGATCGACGGCCTGGGTCCGGTGGTTGCGACCACCAAGCGCAAGGTCGAGAGCCCGGCGCCTGGCATCATCGTGCGTGAGCCGGTGAAGCAGCCGCTCCAGACGGGCATCAAGGCGATCGACGCCATGATCCCGATCGGACGCGGCCAGCGCGAGCTGATCATCGGCGACCGCGGCACCGGTAAGACGGCGATCGCGATCGACACGATCATCAACCAGAAGGGCAAGGGCGTCGTTTGCGTGTATGTCGCCATCGGCCAGAAGGCCTCGACGGTGTCGAGCATCGTCGAGAAGCTGACGCAGGCCGGCGCGATGGAGTACACGATCGTGGTGGTCGCCACCGCGTCCGACCCGGCCCCGATGCAGTTTCTGGCGCCGTACTCGGGCTGCTCCATGGCCGAATACTTCATGTACCACGAAGGGCAGGCCACGCTGTGCGTGTACGACGACCTCACCAAGCAGGCCGCCGCCTACCGCCAGATCTCGCTCATCCTGCGTCGTCCGCCGGGTCGTGAAGCCTTCCCGGGTGACGTGTTCTACCTGCACAGCCGCCTGCTCGAGCGCGCCGCCAAGCTGTCCAGCGACGAGTCGATCGTGGATGGCAAGACGATCTTCAAGGCCGGCGGTTCGCTCACCGCGCTGCCGATCATCGAGACGCAGGCCGGTGACGTGTCGGCGTACATCCCGACCAACGTGATCTCGATCACCGACGGCCAGATCTTCCTCGAGGGTGACCTGTTCTACTCGGGCGTGCGCCCGGCCGTGAACGTCGGCATCTCGGTGTCGCGCGTGGGTGGTTCGGCACAGACGAAGGCGATGAAGGGTGTCGCCGGCCGTCTCCGCCTCGACCTCGCGCAGTACCGCGAACTGGAAGCCTTCTCGAGCTTCGCCTCGGACCTCGATGCAGCCACCAAGCGCCAGCTCGATCGCGGCAAGCTGACGGTGGAAGTGCTGAAGCAGGGCCAGTACGCGCCGATGCTGGTGGAAGAGCAGGTGATGATCATCTACGCGGTGACGAACGGCCTGATGGACGACGTGAACCCGGCCACGGTGCGTGAGTGGGAGACGGGCTTCCATGCCTACATGGCGGCCAGCCACCCGCAGATCGGCGCCGCGATCGCGAACGAGAAGGCGTTGTCCAAGCCGACCGAAGCGCTGCTGCGCGACGCCATCGCGCTGTACAAGAAGGTCGCGGCGCCTGCCGCGGCCCGCTGATTCGCGCCACCACCGACGCCTGACGCACCATGGCCAAGGGTCGCGAGCTCAAGGGACGGATCAAGTCCGTCGAGAACACGAAGAAGATCACGCGCACCATGGAGATGGTGGCGACGTCGAAGATGAAGCGGGCCGTGGATCGTGTCGCGGCCGCCCGTCCGTACGCGTCGGCCCTCGCCGAGGTGATCGGCGACCTGTATTCGGCGGAGCTGGCCGAGCAGTTCCCGCTGCTGCGGCAGCCGGCGCAGTTGCGTCGCGTTGCGCACATCGTGCTGACGTCGAACCGTGGCCTGTGCGGCGCGTTCAACGCCAACCTGGTGAAGGAAGCCCGCACCCAGCTGGCCGCGCTGGAGCAGCGTGGCATGCAGGTGGAGCTGCACGTGGTGGGCAAGAAGGGGATCGGCTACTTCAAGTACGTCAACCGCGCGATGGCCACGCAGCGCATCGACATCAGCGACAAGCCCACCGCGGCCGATGCGTCGTCGCTGGTGGATTCCCTGATGGCGCGTTTCATCAGCGGTGACCTGGACGCGGTGTTCATCACCAGTTCGCAGTTCAACTCGGCGCTGTCCACGCCACCGCACACCACGCAGGTGCTGCCGGTGACGCCGCCGGCCGGCGGGTCGCTCAAGCGCGACTACCTGCTGGCGCCGTCGGCCGAGGCGATCCTCACCGAACTTCTGCCGGCCTACGTCAGCAACTCGGTGTACCGCGCGCTGGTGGAGACGGTGGCGGCGGAGCAGGGGGCGCGTCGCACGGCGATGAAGAACGCCACCGACAACGCCACCGACATGCTCAGCAACCTGCGCCGCACGTACAACCGTGCGCGCCAGGCGCAGATCACGCAGGAGATCGCCGAGATCGTCGGCGGCGCAGCAGCACTTCAGGCGTAATACCAGTACCACGACCAGAAACCCCGAGACGGATCTTCATATGGCAGCAACAGCAACTCCCGCGGCGGTGACCGGCAAGGTGGTGCAGGTCATCGGCCCGGTGCTCGACGTCGAGTTCGAGGCGGATCACCTTCCCGAGCTGTACAACGCCCTGCGCATCGATGAGATGCTGCCCGACGGCACGCACATCAAGGTGACGCTCGAGGTGCAGCAGCACATCGGCCGCAACCTGGTGCGCACGGTTGCCATGAGCAGCACCGACTCGGTGGTGCGTGGCATGGACGTGGTGGACACGGGCAACCCGATCATGGTACCGGTCGGCGCCGCGGCGCTGGGTCGCATCATGAACGTGCTCGGCGACCCCGTGGACAACGGTGCCGACATCCCGGCGGAAGCACCGCGCTGGCCAATCCATCGCAAGCGCCCGGACTTCGTGAACCTCGAGCCGAAGACGGAAATCTTCGAGACCGGCATCAAGGTCATCGACCTGATCGCGCCGTTCGTGAAGGGTGGCAAGATCGGCCTCTTCGGTGGCGCCGGCGTGGGCAAGACGGTCGTCATCCAGGAGCTGATCAACAACGTCGCCAAGGCACACGGCGGCAAGTCGGTGTTCTGCGGCGTGGGTGAGCGCACGCGCGAAGGCAACGACCTGTATCTCGAGTTCCAGGAAGCGGGCATCCTGGACAAGGTGGCGCTGGTGTACGGCCAGATGAACGAGCCGCCGGGCGCGCGCCTGCGTGTGGCGTTGTCGGGCCTCACGGTGGCCGAGTATTTCCGCGACACCGAGAACGCTGACGTGCTGGTGTTCGTGGACAACATCTTCCGCTTCACGCAGGCGGGTTCGGAAGTCTCCGCCCTGCTCGGCCGCATGCCGAGTGCAGTGGGCTACCAGCCCACGCTGGCGTCGGAGATGGGCGACCTGCAGGAGCGCATCACCTCGACACGCAACGGCTCGATCACGTCGGTGCAGGCGATCTACGTGCCGGCCGACGACATCACCGACCCGGCACCGGCCACGGCCTTCGCGCACCTCGACGCCACGGTGGTGTTGTCGCGCCCGATCTCGGAACTCGGCATCTATCCCGCCGTGGATCCGCTGGCGTCGAGCAGCCGCATCCTCGACAAGCAGTACATCGGCGAGCGGCACTATCGGGTGGCGATCGAGACGCAGCGCATCCTGCAGCGCTACAAGGAACTGCAGGACATCATCGCGATCCTTGGCATGGACGAGCTGTCGGAAGACGACAAGAAGATCGTGGGCCGTGCGCGCCGCATCCAGCGCTTCATGTCGCAGCCGTTCCACGTGGCCGAGCAGTTCACGGGCATCCCGGGCAAGTTCGTGAAGCTCGAGGAGACGATCAGCAGCTTCGATCGCCTCTGCGCCGGTGAGTTCGACCACCTGCCGGAGCAGGCGTTCTTCATGTGCGGCGGCGTGGATGACCTGATGGCGAAGGCCGACGCAATGGCGAAGGCCTGATGCTGACGGTTTCCGTGATCTCCCCCGAGAAGGTGCTGTTCGAGGGCCAGGCCAGTTCGGTGGTGGCGCCTGGCTTCGACGGCGAACTGGGGATCCTGCCCGGGCATGCGCCGCTGATGACGGTGCTGGGCCGTGGTGTGCTGCGGCTCGGCGACGTGACCTCCGCGCAGCGCTTTCAGGTGGACGGCGGCTTCCTGCAGGTGGTGGACAACGTGGTGCGGGTGGTGACGGAGACGGCGACGCAGTTGTAGGTCATCGGGCGAGTCGAATGACGATGTATCACGGCGGGCCCGGCGGGCTCGCCGTCGTCGTTTCTGGCCGTGCGTCCGCGGGTAGATGCACAGGGTTCCATCCCACGTGTTCGGGACATAAGATCGTCGGTCCGCTCGATACGTCGTCGAGCGGACTGCGCTCCCCGTCCTGAGGTGTCCTGCCCATGCACTCTATCCTCGTTCGCGCTCTACGGGCGACGGTGGTCGTTGTGACGCTGCTGTTGAGCGTCTGCACCGACGCCGCTGCCCAGCGTACCGCTACCACTACCCGGGTCTCCGGTCGGATCACCGATGGTTCCAGCGGGCGCCCGTTGCAGGGGGTCCGTGTGACGGTCGTCGGAACTGAATTGGCCGTCGGTTCCAATGCGGATGGACGATACTCGATCCTGAGCGCGCCGACCGGCGTGGTGGAAGTCCGCGTCCAGTTCATCGGCTTCCAGTCACAGAAGAAGCCGATCACGCTCACGGCCGGCCAAGCGGCGACGCTCGATTTCGCGTTGGTGCAGGCAGCCACGCAGCTAGATGCCGTGATCACCACCGCGACCGGCAACCAACGCAAGCTCGAAGTCGGCAACACGGTATCGACGATTGACGCGGCGACGTTGGTCGCGGTGAGCCCGGTGACCAATGTCGGCGACCTGCTGGTGGGGAAGGCGGCCGGCGTGCAGGTGCTGGGCGGCAACCTCACCGGTGCCGGTCAGCGCATCCGCATTCGCGGGACGAACTCGGTGTCGCTCAACAACGAGCCGATCTTCTTCATCGATGGTGTCCGCATGACGGCGGACAACAATTCGTCATCAATCGGCATCGGCGGCACGAATCCGAGCCGGTTGAACGACATCAACCCCGAGGACATCGAATCGATCGAGGTCGTCAAGGGTCCGGCTGCCAGCACGCTGTACGGCACGGATGCCGCCAACGGCGTGATCGTGATCCGCACCAAGCGCGGCAAGGCGGGACCGGCGCGCTGGAACTCATGGTTCGAAGCCGGTCAGGTGGAAGACAACAACCGTTGGCCCACCGCGTATCGTGGCTGGCGCACCGGCACCACGGCCACCACAAACTCCACCGCGTTCAACTCGGTGAACTGCCTGCTGCCGGAAAGCGCGTCCGGCACCTGTGTGCGTGATTCGCTGACGGCGTTCAACGTGTTCAACGACAGCCGGACCACGCCGTTCCTCGGTGGCAATCGCAGCCAGTACGGGCTGAGTGTCAGCGGCGGCACCGATGTGGCACGCTACTTCGTGAGCTCCGAGTTCGAGAATGAACTCGGTGTACTCGGTGTGCCGAAGGTCGCTGCCGACCAGTTCCTCGGTCGGACGGGCACGTCGCTGCTGTCGCAGCAGGTGCGGCCCAATGAGTACCAGCGCGTGAACATCCGCGCCAACCTGAACTTCACGCCCAGCAGCAAGAGTGACGTCGCCATCTCGACGACCTACCTGCAGAGCGACCAGCGGCTGCCGCAGACCGACAACAACGCCACCGGCCTGCTTTCCAACGCGACCTCGGGTGTCGGCAACTACGACAGCGTCCGGATCGGCTACCGCCAGTTCCGGCCGCAGGATTCGTTCGCGAACATCACACAGCAGAAGGTGGCCCGCTACATCGGCAGCCTGCAGGCCAATTACCGGCCGGTGAGCTGGCTGAGCGGGCGTGCGACGGTGGGCGTCGACTACACCGGTCGCAATGATTACTCGCTGTGCAAGCGGAACGAATGCGGCCTGGGCGTGACAGCCAACGTCTTCAACCTCGGCATTGGCTACGCGACGAACAATCGCTCCGAGTTCTTCCAGTACACGGGTGATTTCGGCGGCACGGCGACGTTCAAGTTCCTCGACGTCTTCGAGTCGCGCACTGCCGCTGGCGCGCAGTTCGTCGGTCGACGGTTCGAGCGCAACGGCGCGAACGGTGAGAACCTCCCACCCGGCGCAACGCTCGCCGGGCAGGGCGCGATTCCGACCGTCAACCAGCTGCAGAATGAAAGCCGCACACTCGGGCTCTTCGCCGACCAGACGGTGTCATGGCGCGATCGCCTGTTCCTGAACGCGGCCGTCCGGCGTGACCAGAACAGCGCCTTCGGTGCCGACTTCGGTGCGCTGATCCTGCCGAAGTTCTCGGTGTCCTACGTGCTCTCGGAGGAGCGCTGGTTCCCCAAGGGTGAACTCCTGTCCTCCTTCCGCCTGCGCGGTGCGCGCGGCGAAGCGGCCACGCAGCCGGGGGTGACCGATGCGCTCCAGTACTTCGGCACCGCCACCGTGACGGATAACGCCGTGGACGTGCCAGCGCTGGTGTTCTCGGCGCTCGGCAACACGTCGTTGCGGCCGGAGCGGGTGCGCGAGCTGGAATACGGTGTTGATGCCACGTTGGCCGGAGATCGTGTCACGATCGAGGCCACCGCGTATGACCGGCGCAGCCGCGATGGCCTGCTCTCCCGCACGTTGCCGCCATCGACTGGCGGACCGGCGTCGCGGCTCGAGAACATCGCCGAGGTCCAGAACCGCGGCCTCGAGCTCCTGGTCAATGCGCGCCTGATCGACGGTCCGCGCTTCGCCTGGGACGCCACGTTCAACGGGGCCCGCAACAAGAACAAGCTGCTGTCGCTGGGGAGCATCCCGCCGATCATCGGCACGACGATGCGCCAGGTGCCGGGCTTCCCACTGGACGGATACTGGCAGCGTCGCATCACCAGTGCCGTGGATGCCAACGGTGACGGCATCCTCGTGGGTGGCGAGGTGGTGGTGGCAGACACCTTCTCGTACGTCGGACCGTCGGTGCCCGTGAACGAGGTGTCGATCCAGAATGTGTTCCAGCTGTTCCGCGGCAAGCTGCGGCTCTCGGCGCTGGTGGACCGCAAGAGCGGTCACTTCCTGCTCAACGGCACGGAGCGTATCCGGTGCGAGACGCGCCTGAACTGCGTCGGTGCGGTGGATCCAAGTGCATCGCTGTTCGAGCAGGCACGCGCGGTGGCGGTGCGCATCAATCCATCGCGGACACAGGATGGATACATGGAGGAGGCCGACTTCTGGCGCCTGCGTGAAGTGTCGGCGGCGCTGACGCTACCCGAGCGGGTGATGCGCCGGGTGCGCACCGGCAGTACGGCCACGCTGGTGTTCACCGCGCGCAACCTGAAGCTCTGGACGAAGTACACGGGTATCGATCCCGAAAGTAACTATTTCGGCGGGGCGCGTGGCTCGGTGAGTGACTTCCAGACGCAGGGGCCGCCGACCTACTACACCATCCGCCTCAACCTGGGCCTCTGATCATGATGCGAACAGCTTTCCTTTGCGGTGTCCCGGGTCGTGCGGTACGCGCGGCCGGCCTGGCGCTGCTGCTGGGCTGCAGTACGGATTCGATTCTCGAGGTCCAGGCACCAGAGGTGATCCAGCCTGAGGATGCCACGGGTGCGACGGGGGCAGCGGCGGTCCGCGCAGGCATCCTCGGCCGCGTCGCCGCCATTTCGTCGGGCGGTGAGGGGATGTGGTTCTTCGGCGGGCTGGCCTCGGACGAATGGAGAGGTGGCGACACCTTCGTGCAGCGCAACACCGTGGACCAGCGGGTGGTGCTGGAGGACAATTCCTTCCTGTCGGGGCAGTATCGGGCGCTGAACCGCGTGCGCGTCGAAGGCGCACGCGCCATCGCCGCGCTCCGTGCGGCCAACCAGCCTGCCACGACCGTCGGTGAACTGCAGTCGATGGCGGCGTATTCGTTGATCCTGATCGGTGAACACTATTGCAACGGCCTGACGCTAAGCACCATCGATGGCACGGAGCCGGTGGATGGCGTGCCGGTACCCGCCGACTCGGCGCTCGCGCGCGCGGTGCAGTTCGCCGATTCGGCGCTGGTGAGTTCCGCCGGCAATGCGTCGTTCGTGAACCTGGCCGCGGTGATGAAGGGGCGCGCCCTGCTGGATCGTGGGCTCTTCGCCGAGGCGGCGGCGGCGGTCAGTGCAGTACCGACCACGTTCCTGTACCAGATCTTCCACTCCGCCAACTCCAGCGAGAACCAGAACTGGACGCTAAACGTGAGTTCGCGACGCTACAGCGTAGGTGACCTGGAAGGCGGCAACGGGCTGAATTTCCGCAGCGCCAACGATCCCCGCCTGCGAGCGGTGACCCAGGGAGCGTCGGTGGCGTTCGACAACGTCACACCGTTCCTGGCGCAGCTGAAGTTCGACCGCTTCACGCCGGCGCCGTTGGCGAACGGAATCGAGGCGAGGCTGATCCAGGCCGAGGCGGCGCTGCGTGGTGGCGACGTGGCGGGATGGCTCGGATTCCTGAACACGGCGCGCGCGCAGGGCGGCATCACCGGGTTGGCACCACTGGCCGACCCGGGCACTGCCGCGGCGCGCATCGACCTGACGTTTCGTGAGCGTGCATTCTGGATGTTCGGCACCGGCCATCGCTTCGGCGATCTGCGTCGGTTGGTGCGGCAGTACGGGCGTCCGCAGGCGCAAGTCTTCCCGACGGGCGCGTACCTGAAGGGCGGGTCGTACGGGACGGCGGTGGTGTTTCCGCTGCCGATCGAGGAGCGCAACAACCCGAACTACAAGGGGTGCACGGACCTGCTGCCGTGACGCACGGGCAGGGGTGAACTCTCCGGCTCGTGGCGTACGACATCGTCGTGCCGGTTCGGTGGTACGAGACCGACGGAGTGTGACGCAGTGAGATGAAACGACGGCGGGCCATGACGGTCCGCCGTCGTTCTTTATTCCCCTGCGGATATCGTTGTCCCCTGATATCCGTAGTTGTCCGGACGGACGTTTGGTTAGAGCGCAATCATGATTGATCCGCAGCAAGATTGCGACTCCATGAAATTTCAATGTGGAACTTGTTACAGACGCCTCCGCTTGGCATTCTGTCGTTCTGCGGCGATGTCACGCCGCTTGGTCACGCGCCGGTCCCGCATGGTTTTCAGAGGGGGCGGTGCGACTTCACCCGTGGGGGCACTATGCGATTTGGAAGGTATGCGCTGGTCGCGGCGTTGCTGGCACTCAGTGTGCCGCTCGCTGCGCAGCAGACTGCAGGTGGGGCGATCGTCGGTCGCGTGACCGATCGAGTGAATGGACAGCCCGTCAGTGATGTCCGGGTGCAGATCGTCGGAACCCAGCGTGGTGGCCTGACGCGCACGAATGGCTCGTACCGCATCGGTGGCGTGCCGAACGGCACCTACACCGTGCGCGCCTCGCGCATCGGCTACGCGGCGGCCACCGCCACGGCGACCGTGAGCGCCAACGGTGAAGCGACGGCGAACTTCGTGCTCAACGTCGCCGAGAACGTGCTGGACAAGGTGACCGTCTCCGGCGCCACGGGTGGCACGGCCCGCGCGCGCGAAGTCGGCGCGTCGGTGAGCCGCATCGACAGCACCTCATTCAACGTCGCGGCGGTGACGAACCTGTCGCAGGTGCTGTCGGCCCGCACGCCGGGTGTGACGGTGCAGGCTGGTAGCGGCACGATCGGAACCGGCAGCCGTATTCGCCTGCGCGGACCGACGTCGATCAACCTGTCGAACGATCCGCTGCTGGTCATTGATGGTCTAGTCTCGAATAACAACACGGCCAACTTCTCGGTCGGTGTCGGTGGCGCTCAAACTTCGCGTCTCGACGACATCAATCCGCAGGACATCGAAGACATTCAAGTGCTGAAGGGCGCCGCGGCTACTGCGCTTTACGGCACTGGCGCAGCGAATGGCGTGATCCAGATCACCACCAAGCGCGGCAAGGCGGGCAAGGCAAAGTGGGCGGTTTATTCAGAAGTCGGTTCCGAGCGGACGATGATTCCGGAAGCGGATCCGATCCTGACTACGAACTATCGTCAAATCGGACGAAACGCGGCCGGCGCTCGTGTCACCTGCAGCCTCGAGTCGCAGGTGCTGAAGACCTGTGTGACGCGTGACACGCTCTACACGAATTCCCCCTTCGCGAACGCCTCGCCATTCCGTGTTGGCGGCAGCACGCGTATGGGCGTAAACGTCAACGGCGGCAGCGAGCAGGTCCAGTACTATCTCGGCGGGGAGCTGTTCCGCCAGAACGGCATCGTCGGGCCGAGCGGCGCGCGCCGCACCAACCTGCGCGCGAACGTGGGTGCGAACCTCCTGTCGAACCTGCGGGCCGACGTGACGGTCAGTTACCTGAAGGGTGTGTTGAATCTGCCGCTCAACGACAACCTCTTCGCCGGAACGTTGACCGCCGGCATGATCGGGAGTGCGTTCGACTGCAATGCGCAGACCCGAAACACGATTCTCGAATGCCGCAATGCCAATGACTCAGCGTCGCGCGGTTACGCGACGGCGAACATTCCTGTCACGCAGTATTTCGCACAGCGGCAGCAGCAGGACATCGACCGACTGCAGACCGGTGTGACGCTCAACTACACGCCGAAGAGCTGGCTGCAGAGCACGCTGCGCGCGGGTGGTGACTTCCTCTACCAGTATGACCAGTCGCTGATTCCGCCGAACCAGGTGTTCCAGAGCCAGGCAACGCTCGAGGGGAGCCGTTTCCAGGCTCGTGCCTACCGCCCGACGTACACCGTCACGGCTAACACCAAGGCGTCGTATGGTCTGACCAGCAACATTCGCCTGTCCACACTCATCGGTGGTCAGTACACGAACGAAGCGAACCGCTTCACGAGTGCTTTCGGCGCCATCCTCCTGCCGGGCACGTCGTCGCTGAGCGGTACGAACGCTCGCTTCGCGGTGAATGAGGTGAACTCGCAGATCGTGACGGTGGCGGGTGTGCTCGAGCAGACCGTGTCGCTGAACGACCGCCTGTTCCTGACCGCAGCCGCCCGCATGGACAACTCCAGCGTGTTCGGTATCGGCTCGCGCGACTTCGTCTACTACCCGTCGTTCAGCGGTTCGTACGTGATTTCGGATGAGTCGTGGTTCCCGAAGTTCGGGACGATCGACCAGCTTCGCTTGCGCGGCTCGATCGGTGAAGCCGGCAACCGTCCGACGTTCCGTCAGTCCGAGACGTTCTTCAATTCGGTGTCGGTCAATGGCGCGTCGTCGGAAGCGAACATCCCGGCGGTCACGATCGGCGGCCCGGTGGGTAACGCAATCCTGAAGCCGGAGATCACGCGCGAGACGGAGGGTGGCTTTGACTTCAGCCTCCGCGGTGGCCGGATCGATGGTGAGTTCACCGCGTTCCAGAAGAACACGCGCGACCTGCTGGTGGGCCGTATTCTGGCGCCGTCCCTCGGCGTGGCCAACACGCAGAATGTGAACCTGTCGAAGATGACCACGAAGGGCCTCGAAGGCTCGGTGAACGTCAAGGTCATCGACGCGAAGCGCTTCAGTTACTCGCAGCGCGTCACCTTCACGACGTTCGCCAACGAGATCGCGGCGCTTGGCCGTATCGATGGCCAGCCGATCGCCCCGATCATCCAGGGCACGCAGCAGTATCGTGCAGGGTACCCGGCTGCTGGTTACTTCCAGCGAAAGATCCTCAGCTATTCCGACCGGAACAGCGACGGCATCATCAGTCGCGTCAATTGCCCGGCCTACGGCGGCGTCACGAATCCGATCCTGGTCGGCGGTGGCGCGTGCGAAATCGCGCTCTCCGACTCCGTCGAATACCTCGGCAGCCCGTTGCCGACGCGGACGGTGTCGTATCAGTCGGATATCCGCATCGCAAAGAATCTTCAGTTCAACGTGCTGGTCGATTCGCGTGGTGGAGCAAAGCTCTACAACCAGTCGCGCGAGTTCCGCAACAACAACGGTCAGGGTCCGGACCAGTGGAGCAACAGCGCTCCGCTCTCCGATCAGGTCAAGTCGGCAGCGCGTGGCATGGGCACGAGTGATGGCTACATCGAAGATGCCAGCTTCGTGCGTTTGTCCGAGGTGTCGATGACGTGGGTGGTGCCGGCAGCTGCCGCGCGCATCCTGAAGAGCGGTGGCCTGAGCCTGACGTTGTCCGGGCGGAACCTGGCGCTGTGGAGCGACTACACCGGCTTCGACCCGGAAGTGCTTTCACAAACCGGCTCGAACTTCGGCACGGTCGACTTCTACACGAATCCGCCGTCGCGCTCGTACACTCTTCGCGTCAACTTCAACTTCTGACATTGCCATGACATTCTCTTTCGAGACTTCGCGGCGATCCTTCGGTTTCCTGCTCGCGGGCTTGACCCTGTCATTGTCCGGGTGTGACATCGACAAGACGCTGGCTGTTCGGGACCCCGATGTCGCCACTCCAAGTTCGCTGAACGACGTCACCGTCCTGCCGACGCTGCGGGCAAGCACGATCTCCGACCTCCAGGTGGCGATGGGCGCCGGCGGTGAGGACGGCGTGATCACGGAAAGCGCGTTGTTGAGCGACGAGTTTCTCTGGGCCGAGACGTTTCCGACTCGCGGCGAGATGGACCAGCGAAACACGAACCCGATCAACGGCACGCTGCTCGGGATCTACCGATCATTGCAGCGCGCCCGTTCGACGGCGGATCGAACCACCGCGGCGTATTACAAGCTGTCCCCGACTGCGGTGGCACGTTCGGAAGTGCAGGCGCTGGCGGCGTTGACCTACGTGCTGCTGGGCGAGATGTATTGCAATGGCGTTCCGGTTTCCAACTTCGACGTGAATTCCGGCACGTTCGTGCTGGGAACGCCGCAGACGGTGGCGCAACTGTTCACGACGGCGCTGGCGAAGGCTGATTCGGCACTCGTCGGTCTCGACCAGGCTGCAGCGGCCAATGCTTCGGTGGTGAACCTGGTGCGCGTGGTGCGCGGGCGGACGCTGCTCAACCTGAATCGCGGAGCCGATGCAGTTGCGGCGGTAGCGTCAGTGCCGACCAGTTATCGCTACACGTTGTTCCATAGCGAAAACACGGGTCGCCAGAACAACGGTGTGTTTCTCCCGACGCGCAACTTTGCGCGCTTCTCCGTCTCTGGGAACGAAGGGATCAATGGACTCCGTTATCGGCTCGACTCGACGGATCCGCGGGTGTTCGCGCCACAGGGGACTGGCGCATTGGTGCTCGGCGCAGACAATCAGACGCCGCATTTCGTGCAGACGAAGTACGGGTCACGTTCGGCACCAATCAGCCTTGCCGATGGACTCGAGGCGCGACTGATCGAGGCGGAAGTCGCAGCACGTGCGGGTCAGCCGTACGTGGCCATTCTCAATACGTTGCGCGCCAACCTGCCGACGCTCCAGATCGCGGCTCCGGGCCCTGCCGCAGCGCTGGTCAACCCGCCCGCACTGGCTCCATTGCCAGCGCTGACGGCGCCGGCAACGCAAGCTGCCCAGATCGATCAGGTCTTCCAGGAGCGCGCCTACTGGCTCTTCCTGACCGGCCACCGACTGGGCGACATGCGTCGCCTCATCAAGCACGTCGGCCGCAACGCAGAAACCGTCTTCCCGACCGGCACCTACCCCAAAGGTGGCGTGTACGGTATTGACGTCAACTTCCCGGTGCCGTTCGAGGAGAACAACAACCCGAGCTTCACCCAGTGCCTGGATCGCAATCCATGAGGAACTCACCGATGAAGCGCATGTTCGGGATGGCCGCACTGGCTGCTGCCACGGCTCTCACCGTGTCCGCCTGCGGTGGGGACTACGCGAATATCTCCAGCCTCGCTCCGATCAAGAAGACGTTCGTCGCCACCCTTCTCGGCACGAACGAAGTGCCCGCCGTCAGCACCTCCTCGGCCGGCAAAATGACGCTGGTCCAGGAAGATTCGGTGAACATCGTGTACACACTGGAGACCACCGCTGCGACCGACTCGGTGACGATGGCGCACATCCATGCCGGTGCGGCTGGCGCTAATGGCCCGATCATGGTCTGGTTCTTCCCGACCGAGGCGTCGCGTGCGCCCGGCACGGGTGGCGGCACAGCCGCCAGTGTCAACGGTATCATTCGCGTCGGTCGCATCACCCGCGCGGGTACGTCCTTCGTGGCACCGTTCACGTGGGATTCGCTGCTGGTCCGGATCAATGCCGGCAGCGCGTATGCGAACGTCCACAGCCGCCAGTTTCCCGGCGGTGTGATTCGCGGTCAGGTGGCTCCGGCCACGCCGTAAGTAGCTGTCCCTGCAGCTTTCTGCGTCCCGTCCGGCACCCGCTGGCCGGGACGCAGCGCTTTTATCGCATCAGACTTGCGAAACGGCACGGTTGGTGCGAGTAGGGGAAGTGCAGCCGACGTCCGACCCACCCTCATGACGCCCGCACCGGTCCATGTCAGAGCTCGCCCCACCCGCAGGGATCACCACGGCAAACGTGCCGGACGGCAACCTCGCTCCGCGGCAGCGGATCGTGGTGGCCGAAGATCATGCGGAGATGGCGGACGTGCTTCAGACCTACCTCGAAGCCGCCGGCTATGACGTCCACCTGGCACGGGATGGGGTGATGGCGGCGGAACTGATCGACTCCGTGCGCCCG
>JANMON010000345.1:0-1780 GCA_031369265.1 Gemmatimonadaceae bacterium
GCGGAATGCGATCCTGCGGGCGTCGCGGTCCGGCCATCGACGGCACCACCGTGGTCATGTCGAGCGAGATCGTGTCGGTGTATTCGGGGTCCGGCGACTCGTCGGTGCGGAAGGTGCCCTGCGCCTTCGAGTACGCCTCCACCAGTGCGACCTGCTGCTCGCTGCGGCCGCTGAGGCGCAGGTAGTTCAGCGTCTCCGCATCCACCGGGAAGAAGCCCATCGTGGCGCCGTACTCCGGCGCCATGTTGGCGATGGTGGCACGATCGGCGAGCGACAGGTTGCTCAGGCCAGCGCCGTAGAACTCGACGAACTTGCCGACCACCTTCTTCTTGCGCAGCATCTCGGTCACCGTCAGCACCAGGTCCGTCGCGGTGGCGCCGATCGGCAGCTTGCCGGTGAGCTTGAAGCCGATGACGTCCGGAATCAGCATCGACAGCGGCTGGCCGAGCATCGCCGCTTCCGCCTCGATCCCGCCTACGCCCCAGCCGAACACACCGAGACCGTTGATCATGGTGGTGTGACTGTCGGTACCGACGAGTGAGTCGAAGTAGGCGTGCCGGCTGCCATCGTCATCGACGCGCGAGAAGACGGTCTGGCCGAGATACTCCAGGTTCACCTGGTGACAGATGCCGGTGCCCGGCGGCACGGCGCGGAAGTTCTTGAGCGCGGTCTGGCCCCAGCGCAGGAACTGGTAGCGTTCCGCGTTGCGCTCGAATTCCAGCGCCACGTTGTTGAAGAAGGCATCGGCGGTGCCGAATTCATCGACCTGCACCGAGTGGTCGATGACCAGGTCCACCGGCTGCAGTGGGTTGATGCGTTTCGGGTCGCCGCCAAGGGTCTTGAGGGCGTCGCGCATCGCGGCCAGGTCCACCACGCAGGGGACGCCGGTGAAGTCCTGCAGCAGTACGCGGGCCGGCATGAAGCTGATGTCGCGTTCCGTGGTGGCGGTGACGTCCCACGCGGCGAGGGCCTCGATGTCGCTTTTCTTCACGAACGCGCCGTCCTCGCAGCGGAGCAGGTTCTCCAACAGCACGCGCAGCGAGACCGGCAGTCGGTCCACATGCGCGCCGGGGAGGTCCCGGAGGGCGTCGAGGCGGAAGATGGAGTAGGCGGTGCCGCCGACGTCGAGTGACGTGCGGGCACCGAAGGAGTTCGGATGGGACATGGTCCGACGATCTCCGGAACCGGGGCCCCCGCGAAAGGCGGGAGCGAAGTGATGGATGGAGCCACTGCCGATGGCGAGGTCTTGGCGGCCGGTCCGGCAGGCTGCCCCAAGATAGCGCATGTCGGTGGCGGTCCGACGCGGGGCGTGGTGATGGGTCGCGCGTGAGAGTCGAGCACGGGGTCGGAGTCTTCGATCTGGGCCCCGCCGCGATGGGCGGCGATGCTGACCCGATGACACGCCGTAGCCGCCTGCCCGGCACGGCTACGTTTGGCGCATGCCCATGACCTCCGCGCCTGACGTGCTGTCGATCGCCATGCAGTTGATGGCCACCGAATCCACCACCGGCGCCGAGGGGCGCGTGATCACGGTGGCCGAGGGCATCCTGACCGGGCTCGGCTGGAACGTGCGGCGGATTCCGGTCACGCCGGGGCGCGACAACCTGCTCGCGTGGGGTGACAGGCCGGTGGAGTTGGTGTTCTCCACCCACCTCGACACCGTGCCGCCCTACCATCCGCCGCACATCGAGGGGGAGCGGCTGCTGGGCCGTGGCGCCTGCGATGCGAAAGGGATCGCGGCGGCGATGATCTGCGCGGCCACCGCGCTCCGAGAGCAGGG
>JANMON010000026.1:0-3118 GCA_031369265.1 Gemmatimonadaceae bacterium
GGCGCGGATCCCGAGATCACACTGTTCTTCGCCGCCGACCGCATGCCGCCGGCGGGGCGCAACATCAACTACTTCCGGGACGATTCGCTGACGCGGATGCTCTACGCCAGCGACCGCACCGCCGATGAGGCGCAGCGCATCACGCTGCTCAAGGCGGCCCAGCAGCGCCTGTCGCAACTGGTGCCGGAACTGCCGCTCTACAACACGTCGAAGGTGGACGCGGTGCCGTCGAACCTGACTGGGTTCACCGGCAATCCCACCAATGCGGGCCCGTTCTGGAACGTGTGGCAGTGGCAGCTGACGGCGAAGTGAGCTCCTCGGCGCAGCGCGCGTGACGGTGCGGTCCCCGTGATCCGCTTCATCATCCGACGCGTGGCGCAAAGCGTCCCGCTGCTGCTGGTGATCTCGCTGCTGATCTTCGCGCTGCTGCATGCCGCGCCAGGTGGCCCGCTCTCGACCTATCTCGAGAACCCCAACGTCCGCCCCGAGGACATCGAACGCCTGAAGAAGGCGATGGGTCTCGACCGCCCACTCGGCATCCAGTACCTGTCGTGGCTGCGCGCGTTCGTGCAGGGCGACTGGGGCTTCAGTTACGCCGATGGCCGACCGGTGCTGGACCGTCTGGTGGAACGCATTCCGGCCACCCTGGAGCTGATCGGCGTGGCCTGCGTGATGGCGCTGCTGGCGGCGGTACCCGCGGGGATTATTTCCGCGATCAACCGTCGCTTCGATCGCGTGAGCTCGGTGTTCGCGGTGGCGGGTATCTCGCTGCCGGTGTTCTGGTTCGGGCTCCTGCTGCAACTGGTGTTCGCCGGTGCACTGGGATGGCTGCCGTCGTCTGGTCGCGCCAGCTTCGACGGCGGCGACTTCGCCGATCGCGTGGCGCACCTGATCCTGCCAGCCACGGTGCTGGCGGCGGCGTTGTCGGCGGCCTGGTCACGTTACCTGCGTCGCGCGATGCGCGACACGATCGCGCGACCGTTCATCCGTGCGGCGCGCTCACGCGGACTCACCGAGCGCCGGCTGCTGCTGCACCACGCGCTGCCGAATGCCCTGCCCACCTTCGTGACCGTGGTGTTGCTGGACGTGTCGATGATGGCATCCGGCGCGGTGGTGACGGAAAGCATCTTCGCCTGGCCGGGGATCGGCAGCCTGTTCACCGAGGCGCTGGGCAAGCGGGACTACGCGGTGCTGATGGCGTTCCTGATGTGCGGCTCGGTGGCCGTGCTGGCGCTGAACCTGGTGGCCGACCTGGCCGTGCACGCGCTCGATCCCCGCACACGGGACGCGGCATGAGCGCGGCGGTCGCAGCCGCACCGGCCACCGTTGCGCGCACCGCACGCACGCAGCGGAACCGCGCGCCGGTGGTGGCGGCGCTCTTGCTCGGCACACTGCTGCTCGGCGCCGCCTTCGCACCACTGCTGGCACCGTACGCGATGGACGCGCTGGACCTCGCGAACCGTCGCGCCGCGCCATCGGCGCAGCACTGGTTCGGCACCGATGAACTGGGCCGCGACGTTCTGACACGCGTTCTCTTCGGCGCGCGCGTCTCGCTGGCCATCGGATTGGTCTCGGCGCTGGTGAGTGCGGCGATCGGCGCGGCGGTGGGCTCGATCGCCGGGTACGCCGGCCGCATGGCCGATGATGTCCTGATGCGCATCACGGATGCGATGCTGGCCATCCCGCGCCTGCCGCTGCTGATGATCGCCGCCGCCGTGCTGCAACCCGGCGTGCCGATGCTGGTGCTGCTGGTGGGCCTGGCCGGCTGGATGGAGACGGCGCGTGTGGTGCGGGCGGAAGTGCTCTCGCTGGCGGCACGCGATTTCGTGTCGGCCGCACGTGCCATCGGGGCGTCCCCGGCGCGCGTGGTGCTCCGGCACGTGCTCCCCGGCGTGCTCCCCGCCGCCGCCGTCGCGACCACGCTCGCCGTGGGACGCGGCATCCTGCTGGAGAGCGCGCTGAGCTTCTTCGGCGTCGGGGTGCAACCGCCCACCGCCAGCTGGGGCAACATGCTGTATCAGGCGCAGACCACCATGACCAGCGAACCGTGGCTGGCGATCTTCCCCGGCGCCATGATCTTCCTCACCGTCCTCGCCTGCAACGCCGTCGGCGACGCGATCGGCGCGCAGAAGTCGTGACGCTGTTGCGGACTGGCCTCAATAACCGCGGTCCCGATCGACGACCCACTTCGGCGTCTCGCCACGTTCGAAGGTGGCGAGGTTTTCGAGGAAGCCGTTCACGGCGCCGGCGATCGTGGTGAGGCCGGAGACGTGCGGGGAGATCATCACCCGTGGGTCGTCCCAGAGCGGTGAGGTGGGAGGCAGCGGCTCCACCTCGAAGACGTCCAGCGCGGCGGCGCGCAGCCAGCCTTCGGCCAATGCGAGCGGCAGCAGCGCCTCGTCCACCACTGCGCCGCGACCGGCGTTCATCAGCACGGCGCCACGGCAGGCGCTCAGCACTTCCTGCCCGACCAGTCCCTGCGTCTCGGGTGTCAGCGGCACCGTCAGGATCAGCCAGTCGGCGGTGCCGGCCACGGCCACCAACTCGGCGGTGGTGTGGAGCGCCGAGAAGACCGTCCGGTCGCCGCCACCCGTGCGCGACACGCCCGACACCCGGCAACCCAGTGCGGCGAACAGGCGACCGATGTGCGAACCCACGTCGCCGGTGCCGACCACCACCACATGACTGCCGCGCAACAAGCCGATGTCGCAGGGTGCCCAGCGCCGCTCACGCTGTGCGTCCGCCAGCTCCGGAATCCGGGTCACGATTGCCAGCGCGCGTGACAGCGCCCACTCGGCGATCATCGGGCCAAACGACTCCGGCGTCCGGGTGAGCACGATCTGACGCGGCAGTCCGGGCGCCTGCAGCCACGAGTCCACGCCGGCGCCGGTGGACTGCACCCAGCGCACCGCACCCATCGTGGGCAACGGCGGGCGCTTGAACCCGATGTAGGCATCGGCCCAGGCCAGGTCGTCGGCCGAGATGGCGGTGAAGACGTTCCCACGCACCTCGAGATCCGGACGGCTGGCAGCGATCAGCGCGCTCATCTCGGCGTGCGCATTCTGGCCGATGACGACGCGACGGATGGGCAGGACAGCAGTCATTCGGGGTACCTGTC
>JANMON010000060.1:0-2726 GCA_031369265.1 Gemmatimonadaceae bacterium
GGCTTCGCGGGCGGAGCGCTGGCAATCGCGGGCTGCGTGACCGGAGCGTCGCTGATGCGGACCCACCGCTCGAAGCACTGCCAGCCGAACTCCTGTGCGGCGCGGATCTGGTCGGGGAAGCCAAAGCCGTCCACGTAGCCCAGCTGGCGCGCCTTCCATTCGCAGTTCCACTCGAAGTCGAAGCGGACCTCGTCACCGGCGGCATCCGTGGCGACCAGCACGCCGAGGAAGTCGGCGCAGCCGCTGGCGGCGCGCAGTGTCACGCGGTCGAGTTCGAGGTCCGGTTCGGCTGACAGCAACTGCGCGATGACACGCTGCACCTTGACCCGAGGACTGCCGAGCCCGGTGGTGATGCGATCGGCCGGCTGTCGGGCGCAGTAGGCGGCCAGATCGCTGCGGAACGCATCGGTGGCGCGGGAATTCGCGAGGAGGAGATCAAAATCAGAAATCGTCATACGGCGAAAGGTAATCGGTCCGGTCTGGTTAGCTTTTGCGCATGAATCGCCCGCCACGTTCCGCACCGACCGGCCCACGGTTCGCTCCCGCACGACAGCTGGTGGCGGTGTGTCGGTGACGGTCGTGATCCGGCCGCCGGCTGCGGTGTCGGCGATCGCCGCGAAACTGGAGGCCGCTGGGCACGAGACCTGGTGCGTGGGCGGTGCGGTCCGCGACGCGCTGCTGGGGCAGGCTGACCTGGATTGGGACCTCGCCACCTCCGCCACGCCCGGCGAGGTCAAGCGGCTCTTCTCGCGCACGGTGCCCGTTGGCGAGGAGCACGGCACGATCGGGGTGTTCGGCAGCGACGGTCACCTGCACGAGGTGACGACGTTCCGCGCCGATGTCGAGACGGACGGACGGCATGCCGTTGTGAAGTTCGGCGTGTCGCTGGACGAGGACCTGGCCCGCCGCGACTTCACCGTGAATGCCATCGCGTGGTCGCCGTCGCGGATGGAGTTGCGCGATCCCTTCGGCGGACGCGTCGACTTGCAGGCGGGCCTGATCCGTGCCGTCGGCGACGCGTCGATGCGCATGGCGGAGGATCGGCTGCGCGCGCTGCGGGCGATCCGTTTCGCGGCACGGTTCGACTTCCAGATCGCGCCGGACACCTGGGATGCGATCGTCGCCAGCGCACCGTCGCTGACTCGCCTGTCGGTGGAGCGGGTGCTGCAGGAGTGGACGAAGACGCTGGAGCAGGTGTGCTGCCCGTCGCGGGCGTTCGCGCGCTGGCGTGAATCGGGAGCGCTGGCCGTACTGATGCCATCCCTGGCGACGGTCCCCGACGTGTACTTCGCCGCGATCGACATGGTGAAGCGACCTGCCACCACCATGCGAACCGACCGCGCGACACTGCGCGGCATGACGCGACTCGCGCTCCCCTTCCTGCCGTTGGGTGGACGCGGGGCAAAAGCTGCGCTGCAGGCCTTGCGCGCATCGAACAATGACATCGCGTTCACCAGTGCGTTGGCGGAGTCCTGGATCGGAGCGGGTGACGCCCTGGCTGCCGCGGCGATGGGAGCGACGCACGATGCCACGGCGCTGCGGCGGATCGTGTCGCAGGTGGGACGCACGCGTGTGCATGCCACGCTACGCGCCTTCGCTGCCATCTGGGCTGCCCGTCGCGCCGCCGGCCTGGACGCACCCACCGCGTCGCAGGTGGCCTCGCTGGCGCGCGTGTTGTTGCGAATGGCGTTCCGTGATCCGATCGCACTGGGTGACCTCGCACTCACCGGCGATGACCTGCGGAGCGCCGGTGTGCCGCCGGGTCCACAGATGGGACGGATCTTGCACCACCTGCTGGATCGTGTCCTGCAGGACCCGACCCTCAACACGCACGACCAGTTGCTGGCCCTGGCGCATCACCTGGCTGAGGTTTCCTGAGTGGCGTTCTTCCGCGGCCCCGTGCCCGAAGTTTCGGTGTGGCGACGATTCCGTGATGCCTCGGACACCTATCAGGTGCTGCGGCGTGATGGGCTCATCGGCACGCGTGCACTCGGCAATGCCGAGGCGATGGTGGAACTCTTCATCGAACTGGTGCCCGAGTTTCCGAACCTCTTCACGCTGGTGGTGGACGACTGGCGGCAGCAGCACGCGTGGCGTGCCGAGGGCGTGACACAGGCCGCGCTGCTGGATGCGATGTACACTCTGCGCGTGCCGCTGATCGGCGCTGGCGGGGTGGAGTTCACGCTCGAGTCGGCGGGTGATCAGCTGTCGTTGTCGGCACACCTCGAAGTCGTGACCTGGTCGCGCACCGATCGCTGGCAGTACCTGCTGGATCGGGCGGGGCTGCGTGAGCGTCCGCGGGTGCGTGGACGGTTGTGGCGACCGGATCGCGGCGCATTTCCCTCCGCCAACATGCTGTCGGCCGGCGTGCGCTCACTAGCCGACTCGCTCGCGTTGCAGCCCGTCTGATGGCGCGACGCAGTGGCGGTGGAGGCATGGACGCGGCGCCCGGGTTGTTCAGCAACACGGTGAGCACCGCACCGCTGGCGCATCGGTTGCGCCCACGCACGCTGGACGAGTACGTCGGTCAGCGTCAGCTGTTCACGCCCGGCACACCGGTGTACGACGCCATCGAGCGCGGCGTGCTCGGGTCGATGATTCTCTGGGGGCCTCCAGGCACCGGTAAGACCACGCTCGGGAGGCTGATCGCGCAGCGCGTGGGGTGGGTATTTGAGCCCTTCAGCGCCGTCAGCGACGGCGTTCCGCGACTGCGGGTGATCGCTGAA
>JANMON010000134.1:0-8805 GCA_031369265.1 Gemmatimonadaceae bacterium
GACGAGATGTGGGACAACGCCGAGAGTGCGCTGCGTGGTGCGCTGGAGCGCACTGGGTTGCCGTACGAATTGAAGGAAGGTGATGGCGCGTTCTATGGCCCGAAGATCGACTTCGACGTGCTGGACTCGATCGGGCGTGCGTGGCAGTTGGGCACCATCCAGCTCGACTACGCGGCCCCGGAACGGTTCGACCTCACCTACACCGGCGAGGACAACACCGCGCACCGTCCAGTGGTGATCCACCGCGCGATCAGCGGGTCGTTCGAACGGTTCATGGGCATCCTGATCGAGCACTTCGCCGGTGCCTTCCCGGTCTGGCTGGCCCCGGAACAGGTCCGTGTGGTGCCGATCGTGGACGACTACGCCCCGGAAGCCCGTGCGGCCGTGGCGCGGCTGCGTGACGCCGGCATTCGTGCCACTTGCGACGATCGAAACGAGACGTTGAATTACCGAATCCGCGAGAGCGAACTCATTAAGGTCCCCTACACGGCGGTCGTCGGGAAACGAGAGGCCACCGACGGGACGTTGGCCGTGCGTGCGCGCGGAGCGGATGGCAGGAAGCAGGAGATCCTTTCGGTGGACGATTTCCTGGCACGGATTCTCGAGGAAGTGCGGACGCGCGCACTGCCGGAGTTGGCTTCGGTTCCTGACGCTGCCCCTGTCTGAATTCATGGCGACTCCCCCCTCCACGCCCATTCGCCTGTCGCAGCGTCTGACGCCGCTGCATGGGATGGCCGCCATCGATGCGAATGGGGTGGAGCAGCAGCCGGACGACGGGGATCGTCGGGTGTCGAAGTGGTCGCGCTTCTGGCGGGTGAACGACCCGGCGCTGCGCGACGCGGGGATCAAGGGGGAGCGCCTGATCGCCAGGTACCGACTCGGCGGGGCGCTGCTGCTGTTCCTGATTCCGGTGCGTGCGGTGACGATCGCGCCGGAACTGCGGCAGAACTGGGTCGGCTTCGCGATCGCGCTGGCCGGGGTGTTCGCAGGGGCGTTCTTCCTCTGGCTCACACACCGCGACGAGGTGCGCTCCTGGATCGGCTTCGCGGCCTCGCTACTCGACGTCACCTTCGTCAGCATCGGCCTGGCGGCGTTCGTGGCGCTCGGCGTGCCGCAGATCGCAGTCAACTCGCGCGTGATCTTCGAGGTGTATTTCCTCTGCATCGCGATCACCTGCCTGCGGTACGACCGACGCGTGTGTCTGGTGACCGGCCTCACCGCCATGGTGCAGTACTCGCTGATCGTGCTCTGGGCCAGCACCACACTGGATTCCAGCCCGGCGTGGGTGGATTCGAGTTACGGCCGCTTCGATGTGCAGGATCAGTTCGCGCGCATCATCCTGCTCGGCGTCGCGACGTGCATCAGCCTCGCCATCGTCCTGCGTGTGCAGCAGCTGCGTGTGCTCTCGGTGCGCGATCGCCTCACCGGCCTGATGATCCGCGGCTACTTCGACGAACGTCTGATGGAGGCGTTCGATCGCGCGCGTCGCACCGGTGATGCGCTGGCGGTGGCGATGATCGACCTCGATTATTTCAAGTCGTTCAACGACCGGTTCGGGCACGCGGTGGGTGATTTGGTGCTGGCGTCGGTGTCACGCGCCATCAAGCAGCTGGTGCGGGCCGAGGACGTGGTAGGCCGGTACGGTGGCGAGGAGCTGATCGTGATGCTGCCGGGGCTCGACCGGGCGCGGGCCGCCGAACGCATGGAGCGAATCCGTCGCGCGATCAGTCAGATCCGGGTGGTGCTGGACAACACTCCGCCGGGTGGCTGGGCGGCGCAGGCGGAGTTGTTCAACGACGGGCCGGCGGTGGCCGGTGGCACCGTGCTGACGGCCAGCATCGGGGTGGCATCGTGGCCCGAGGATCATGCGGAAACGGTGGAGGCACTGGTCTATCGTGCCGATTCGCGACTGTTGAGTGCCAAGTCCACCGGGCGTAACCGGGTGGTGTCTGCTGCCAGTGTCACTGACGAGTTCGCTATCATGACTTCTGCGCGCGCCTGACGCCTCCGAGGAGTCACCGGTGCCCGTCGAACCGGACGCTGTACATTCTGATTTATCAAGCGATCCGGACCCGAGCGGTCGGCACGCAGTCGCGTCGCCGCGGGTGCGGACCAGCCGGTCGCAAGACGATGCCCGTCCGTGTCCGGCGTTCTCCCCAAGGAGTGCATGCATGCCAAGACCTCGTGAGTTCGTGCGCCGCATCAGTGTCTTGGTGGCGGCGTCCTGTGCGCTGGTGCTGCCGCTGCTGGCGCAGGCCAGTGGCCGCGTCGCCGGCAAGGTGACCAGTTCCGACGGTGGTGCACCGATCCTCGGTGCCGCCGTGCAACTGGTCGGCACGGCGTTCGGCACCATCACCAAGGCCGACGGCACCTACTCGGTGGCGCTGCGGCCCGGCGCCTATACGCTGCGCATTCGCCAGATCGGCTTCGCCAGCGTGACGCAGGCCATCACCATCGTCGCGGGGCAGACGGTCACGCGTGACGTGGTGCTGCAGCGCAGTGCCACCAACCTCGAGGCGGTGGCGGTGATCGGCACCCGCGCCGAGGAGCGCACGGTGACCAAATCTCCGGTGCCGGTGGATGTCTTTACTGCGGTGGACATGAAGGCCACCGGTCGCACCGAGACGGCGCAGATGATCCAGGCGCTGGCGCCGTCGGTGAACTTCCCGCGCTCGGCGATCGCTGACGGCACCGATGCCGTGCGTCCCGCCACGCTGCGCGGACTTGGTGCCGACCAGGTGCTGGTGCTGGTGAACGGCAAGCGTCGGCACACCACCGCGTTGATCAACGTCAACGGCTCGGTGGGTCGCGGCCAGAGCGCAGTGGACCTGAACGCGATCCCGGCCAGCATGATCGATCACGTCGAAATCCTGCGTGATGGTGCGGCGGCGCAGTACGGCTCCGACGCCATCGCCGGCGTGATCAACATCGTGCTGAAAAGCAATGCACCGACGGAGCTGAACCTGCAGTCGGGCGTGACCTCGATGGGCGACGGTCGCGTGATGCAGGGCGCGGCCAACGCGGGCATCGCCAACAGTCGTGGTGGGTTCTTCCACGCCGGCTTCGAGGCCCGCGACCGGCAGCACACCGATCGTTCGCTGGCCGACCTGCGCACACAATACTTCGCCGGCGATGCACGCGAGGCGACCATCAACCGCATTAACAATCGCTTCGGCGATGGCCAGACCAGTGACCTGGTGGGCATGTTCAGCACCGGCACCACGTTTGCCAATGGCATCGACCTCTACGCGTTCGGCGGCACCAGCCGGCGCAAGGCCACCGCGCCGGGATTCTGGCGGCGTCCCAACGACGATCGCACCGTGCGTTCGCTCTGGCCGAACGGCTTCCTGCCCTTCATCAACAGCACGCTGTGGGATGCGTCCACCGCCGCCGGCATCAAGGGCAAGCTGGCCGGCTGGAGCTGGGACCTGAGCCAGACCGTCGGTCGCAACTCGCACAACTTCCTGATCAGCAACACCAACAACGCCAGCTTCGGGAACGCCTCCAAGACGTCGTACGATGCAGGCACGCTGATCTTCAGCCAGGCCACGTCGAACCTCGATCTCTTCCGCGAGGTGATGGCTGGCAACGTCCCGGTGCGCCTTGCCGCCGGCGCCGAGTGGCGGAAGGACCAGTTCCAGATCACGCAGGGTGAGCCGGGGTCGTGGCAGGACGGTGGCGTGCGCGTGCTGGACGCCAATGGTGTGCCGACCACACGTGTGGCCGCGGCCGGCTCGCAGGTGTTCCCGGGTTTCCGTCCCACCGACGAAACCAACGAAGCGCGCAGCAACACGTCGCTCTACGCGGACGTGGAGTCGGACCTGACCTCGATGCTGCTGGTGGGCGGTGCGGTGCGCTACGAGAACTACACCGACTTCGGCAGCCAGACGACGGGGAAGGTGACGGCGAGATTCGCGCCGGTGCAGCAGTTCGCCGTGCGCGGTGGGTACAGCACCGGCTTCCGCGCACCGTCGCTGCAGCAGAGCTGGTTCACGGCCACCTCCACCAACTTCATCAACGGCGTGCCGTTCGAGATCCGCACCTTCCCGGTGTCGAGTGCACCCGCGCGGTTGCTGGGCGCCAAGCCACTCACGCCTGAGAAGAGCAAGAATCTGAGCGCCGGCATCACCGCGCAGCCGGTCCCCGCGCTCAGCGTCACGGCGGACTACTACCAGATCGACATCGACGATCGCGTGGTGCTGTCGGAGAACCTGACGCAGACGGCGGTGCGTGACTTCCTCGCCGCCAACGGACAGCCGGGCATCGGTGGCGGACGCTTCTTCACCAACGCCATCGACACCCGCACCAAGGGCGTGGACGTGGTGGTGAACTACGGCCTGAACTTCCGGCAGAACGGCATCCTGCGCCTGACCGCTGGCGCCAGCTTCAACGAGACCGAGATCACGGCGCAGAAGCAGGTCACGCCGCCGGCGCTGGCCGCGCTCAACGACGCGCTGTACTCACGCATCGAGCGGGGACGCGTGGAGAAGGGCCAGCCGCGCAACAACTTCGTGTTCAGCGCCACGCACGAGGTGAGCAAGTTCACACTGACCGGACGGACGCAGCGGTTCGGTGAGGTGACACAGTTCGGAACCGTCGCCGCCAACGATCAGACCTACGATGCGCGGTGGATCAGCGACGTCTCCGTCGGCCTGGCGTTGCGCGAGAACGTCCGCTTTACCTTCGGCTCCGACAACGTCTTCGACGTCTACCCGGAGCGAACCAGTCCGGTGAACAGCAACAACGGCATCTTCCCGTTCTCGGGCATCTCGCCGACAGGGTTCAACGGCCGGTTCACCTACGCCCGCGTGAACGTCCGTTTCTGATCGGCAGCGGCTGACGTCTACAGGCGGCGCACCGGGTTTGCGGTGCGCCGCTTCCGCATATGACCGGCCGACGGAGCAGGGTGGGGACGGCCCGCCGGAAGGCAGGCTGCTAGCTTTGAGGCTTCCCCCCGACCCGGGGAGACCCGAACTCAGCCGCCCGTCTTCGTCACATATGCCGTCTCCAGAACGCACGCCCGTCATCGTCGCCGCCCGGCGCACCGCCATCGGCAAGTACCTTGGTGGCCTCTCGGCGCTGACCGCACCGCAACTGGGCGGGCAGGCCATCGCCGCCGCCCTCGCCGCCAGCGGCATCCCGGCCGACCTGGTCGAGGAAGTGATCATGGGCCACGTGCTGCAGGGCGGCACTGGCCAGGCGCCGGCACGTCAGGCCGCACTCCTCGGCGGCGTGCCGGTCACGGCCTCGGCGCTGGCGATCAACAAGGTCTGCGGATCCGGCTTGAAGGCCGTGATGCTGGCCGCGCAGGCCATCAAGGCCGGCGACCGCTCGGTGCTGATCGCCGGTGGCCAGGAGAGCATGTCCAACGCGCCGTACTACATGCGTGGCATTCGCGGCGGCGTGAAGCTCGGCGACCAGACGCTGGTGGACGGCATGATCCACGACGGTCTGCATTGCGCCACCTGTCACGTACACATGGGCGGTCACGCGGAACACACGGCCCGCAAGGGTGACGTGAATCGTGCCGACCAGGATGCCTTCGCGGCCGACAGTCATCGGAAGGCCGTGGCGGCGCAGGCGGCGGGGAAGTTCACCACCGAGATCGCGCCGGTGAGCATCCCGGGTCGCAAGGGCCCGACGGTGTTCAGCGTGGATGAAGGCCCGCGCGCCGACACCACCGCCGAGTCGCTGGCGGCGCTGCGTCCGGCATTCGCGAAGGATGCGCCGAAGGAGACGAACGCGGCCGACCTGAGCGTCACCGCCGGCAACGCCTCGTCGCTGAACGATGGCGCGGCGGCCCTGGTCGTCACCAGCGAGGCCGTCGCACGCGCGCACGGCCTCACGATGCTGGCGCGCATCACGGGCTACGGCACGGGTGCGGTGGAGCCGAAGGATTTGTTTTTCGCCCCGATCACGGCCGTGCAGAACCTGATGAAGCGTCAGGGCACCAGCATCGGTGACTACGGGCTGATCGAGGCCAACGAGGCGTTCGCGTCGCAGGCGCTGGCCGATGGTCGTGGCCTGGGCTGGGACTGGGCTCGCGTGAACGTGAACGGTGGTGCGATCGCGCTCGGTCACCCGATCGGCGCCAGCGGCGCGCGTGTGCTGGTGACGCTGCTGCACGCGATGATCGATCGCGACGTCGCCACCGGTCTCGCCACCCTCTGCCTGGGTGGTGGCGACGCCGTCGCACTCTCGGTCGAACGCATCTGATTGCGAGCAGGCCGACGACGGGCACCCTCCCGTGAGCGAGTCGTTGCTCGACCGCATCGCCTACGCGCGTCCCAACCAGCTGCGGTGGGGCTGGAAGCTGACGCTCTTCCTGGTGGCGGGGCTGGCGGCGTCGAACGTCGGCGTGCCGTTGATGGCGATGTCACTGCCCGTCAGCTCGATGCTCTGGTTGCGTCCGACACTGGAATGCCTCGCGGTGCTGGTGGCCACGCGCTACGCCGTGACGTCATTGGAGCCGATCGGCTGGACGGGCGTGGGACTCGGGCCCGCCGCCTGGAAACCGGGTACGCTGCTCCTCGCGGCAGCCGTCGGCGGGATCGCCATCGCGGTGCCGACGGCGCTCGGCATTGCATCCGGTGCGTTGAGCTTCGTGCCGCGACCCGCTGAGCAGGTGGCGCGCTCGCTGGCACTCTCGGTGGCGGTGCTGGCCCCGGCCGCACTGACCGAGGAGCTGCTGATGCGCGGCTATCCATTCACCGTGCTGCGGGAACGCTGGGGTGTGCCGGCGGCGATGGCCATCACCTCCGCGATCTTCGGGTTGCTGCACCTCGGCAATCCCGGTGCGCGCCCACTGGCGATCGCGAACGTGATGGCGGCCGGTGTGTTCCTCGCCGGTGTGCGCGTCGTCACCGGCAGCCTGGCTGCTGCATGGGCCGCACACTTCGCGTGGAACTGGACGCTCTCCGGCGGCTTTCACGCCGCGGTGAGCGGATTGCCGTTCGGCACACCGGGGTACCAGCTGGTGGACACCGGACCGGATTGGCTTTCGGGTGGGGCGTGGGGTCCCGAAGGGGGCGTGCTGGCTGCAGTGGGAATGATCGGCACCTTCGCCGGATTGTCGTGGGCGATGGGCCGCAACCGGCGCGACGGCATCCTGGCCGCCGCTGCCGTCACGGGTTCACTGAACGCAGGCGGTCCAGACGACCGTCAGGAGCATCAGGCATGAGCGACCGCATCGCGGTCATTGGCGCGGGACAGATGGGCAACGGCATCGCCCACGTCTTCGCGCAGTCGGGCTTTCCGGTCACCATCATCGACGTGTCCAACGCGGCGCTCGAGCGCGGCGTGGCGACCATCGCCAGGAACCTCGAGCGACAGGTGAAGAAGGGCACCATCGATGCCGAGGCGCAGGCGGCCACGCTGGCACGCGTCGCCACCAACCCGTCGCTCGACGCTGCGGCCGACGCCAGCGTGATCATCGAGGCCGCCACCGAGAACGTGGCGCTCAAGTTCGACATCTTCACCAGGCTGGATGCGATCGCGCCCGCCGGCGCAATCCTCGCCAGCAACACCAGCTCGATCAGCATCACGCAGATCGGCGCGCGCACCAAGCGCCCGGAACATGTGATCGGCATGCACTTCATGAATCCGGTGCCGGTGATGCAGCTGGTGGAAGTGATCCGCGGCATCGCCACCAGCGACGACACCACCGCGCGCACCGTGGCACTGGCCAAGGCCGTCGGCAAGACGCCCTGCGAAGCCAACGACTTCCCGGGCTTCATCGCCAACCGCATCCTGATGCCGATGATCAACGAGGCGTTCTACTGCCTGATGGAAGGCGTGGGCACCGCGGAATCGATCGACACCGTGATGAAGCTCGGCATGAACCATCCGATGGGCCCACTCACGCTGGCCGACTTCATCGGTCTCGATACCTGCGTCGCGATCCTCGACGTGCTGCACACGGGACTGGGCGATCCGAAGTACCGCGCCTGTCCGCTGCTGCGGAAGTATGTCGATGCCGGCTGGCTGGGACGCAAGTCGGGCCGCGGTGTCTACACCTACGCGGCGAGCTGACATGCATCCGTCACCCGCCATCTTCCCGCTCACCGAGGAGCAGCGCGAGATCCAGCGCACCGCGCGTGAGTTTGCCGCGGCCGAGATCACGCCGTTTACGGCGCAGTGGGATCGCGACAGCCACTTCGAGCCGTCACTGGTCAAGAAGCTGGGCGACCTCGGCTTCCTCGGCATGTTGATCCCCGAGCAGTACGACGGCCTGGGGCTGGATGCGCTGACCTACCTGATGGCGCTGGAGGAGATCTCCACCCACGACGCGTCGGTGGGTGTGATGATGAGCGTGCACAACTCGCTGCCGACGCAGATGATCCTGAACTACGGCACCGAGGCGCAGAAGCAGCGCTGGTTGCCGCCGATGGCACGCGGCGAGATCCTCGGCGCCTTCGCGCTCTCGGAGCCGGGTAGCGGCAGTGATGCCAGCAGCCTCACCGCGCAGGCGGTGCGCGACGGCGACGACTGGATCATCACCGGCACCAAGAGCTGGGTCACGCAGGGCACACACGCCGGCGTGATCCTGGCCATGGCGCGCACCGACTCGCCGGAGGCGCGGAAGGGCAGCAAGGGCATCTCGACCTTCATCATCACACCGGACCTGCCGGGCTTCAGCGTCGGCAAGAAGGAAGACAAGCTCGGCATGCGCGCGAGCCCGACCGTGTCGCTCAACTTCGACGAAATGCGTGTTCCAGGAGACCGGATGCTCGGCGTGGAAGGAATGGGCTTCACCTACGCCATGCAGTCGCTTGACCATGGGCGGCTCGGAATTGCCGCGCAGGC
>JANMON010000161.1:0-3739 GCA_031369265.1 Gemmatimonadaceae bacterium
ATCGGCGACTCGGCGTTCTTTGGCGGCATTCGCAGCTACTACGGCGCGTATCGCCATCGCAACGCGTCCACCGACGACCTGCGCGCCGAGTTCGAGAAGTCGGCCGGGCGGGAGCTGGGGTGGTTCTTCGCGCAGTGGATGGAGCGTCCCGGCTTCGCGGACATCCGGCCGACATGGCGCTGGGACGCGGCGCGCGGGAAGCTGGTGGCCAACGTGGCGCAGGGCACGCGGTTCGCGCCCTATCGCCTGTCGCTGTCGATCGACGTGACCGATGCGGCGGGCGTGACGCAGCGCACGCGCATCCTGGTGCCGGCGGAGGCGTCGTCCACCATCGACGTGCCGCTGTCACTCGCCGGCGCGCCGCGTCGCGTGGAGTTCGATCCCGACGTCTCCATCCTTGGCACGGTCGCAACGCCTGCCGTGGTGCGTTCGCCGTCGATCGGTTTGCAGGGCATCACCGGCCACTGGACCGAGCCGCGCGATGGTGGTGGTGGTGAGATGGTGGTGGATGGCACGCAGTGGAGTGGGAGCACCGCCGACAGCACGCTCACTCGTGCGTCGCGCGAGTTGTTCGGCGTGGTGAACGACACGCTGGTGAAGCAGTGGAACACCACGTCGGCATTCCCGGTGGCGGTGGTGCGCGGCAATCGCGACTTCAGGAACGGGTTGCTGCGGGTGCAGTTCCGTTTGCTGGCGGGCGCGTCGGACCAGAACGCCGGCATCGTGTTCAACCTGCAGCCGAACGGCGAGTACCTGTACCTGCGCTACAACACCAAGGATGGTGACCTGGCGCTGTGGAAGTTCGCCAACGGACAGCGGAGCGTGATCGCGCATGGTGAGGCCGGCACGCGTATTCCGCTGGACCAGTGGGCGACGCTCGAGGTGCGTGTGGATGGGAAGCGCGTGACGGGTACGGTGCCCGGCTACGAGCGCCTGCGCCTTGAGCAGCAACTGCCGGCCCCTGTCTCGGGACGCGTGGGCCTGTGGGTGAAGCGCGACGCGGTGACCGCCTTTCGCGACTTCACCATCGCGCCGCGCCGGTGACACGATGAAACTCTGGCTGGATGCCGACGCCGCGCCGCGCGACGTGAAGGAGGTGTGTTACCGCGCCTGTGAGCGGCTGTCGCTGGAGACGATCCTGGTCGCCAACATGCGGCTGCAGCTGCCGGTGGGTTATCCGCTGCTGTCGTCGGTGCGTGTGGAGGGTGGCCCCGATGTGGCGGACCTCTACATCGCCGAACATGCCGAGAAGGGTGACGTGGCGGTGACGGCCGACATTCCGCTGGCGGCGTTGCTGGTGCCGAAGGGCGTGGTGGTGATCGACCCGCGTGGCGAGGAATACACCGAGGAGACGATCGGCGAGCGGCTCTCGGTGCGCAACTTCATGGAAGGGTTGCGCAGCACCGGTGTGGAGACCGGCGGACATGCGAGTTATGGTGCGAAGGACAAGCAGGCGTTTTCGAATGCGCTGGACCGGGCGCTGACGCGGGCGCGGCGGCGGTGATGGGCTGAATGACGAAGCGCCAGACCGTCACCGGCCTGGCGCTTCGTCGTGCATCGCTCTCGGTCGCCGTTACGGCCGCTCGCGCGCGCCCCGACCAGCGCCGTTCCCACCACCACCATTCCCGCGGCCGCCACCGCCCTGCGGCTCGGCCCGACGCGGATTGATCATCGGCGCGTCGTTGCGCTCGGGACCGCGCGTCATGCCCGACGGGCTGCCACCACCGAACCCGCCGCCGCCGTTGCCCCGACCGCGTGACTCGTCACGCTGCGAACGATCGGGCTGGCTGATGCCACCACCACGCGGTTCGCGCTGCGGCATGTCGCCGGTCGACGACTCGCGGCGACGGCCACCACCGCCCGCATTGTCGCGACCCCAGGTGCCATTGGAGTTCGCGTCGCGGTAGCCACCCCGATCGCCGCGATCCGGGGCGCGTCCCACGCTGCCGCCCTGACCACGCTCCACGATCACGCTGCGATCACCGCCGACGTTGCCGCCGCGATCGTACGAGCCACGATCGTACGTGCCCCGATTGCTGTTGCGATCGTAGACGCCACGGTTACTGCCCGAGCTGTACACCGAGCGATTGTCCTGACGGCCCACGCTGCCACCCTGGCCCTGGTTCACGATCACGTTGCGGTTGCGGCTCTGGTCCACGATCACCGTACGGCCACCGCCGTTGCGCGAGCCGCTGCGATCGTACGAGCGGTCGTAGTCGCGGCGGTCGTACCCACGATCGTATCCCACGCTGCGCTGGCTCCCGCGATACACCACCGGCCCGCGGCTGAACCGTGTGTCACGATGCACGCCGCCGTACCGGTCCACGTTGCGGTACTCCACCCGGCGACGGATCACGTCGCGGTTGATGTACACGTTCCGGTAGCGCGGATTGACGTAGATGTTGGTGATGTCGATGTACGGGCGTGACCGCTGGCGCCAGCCGCCACCGTAGCCGTAGGAGCCCACGTCCCAGCCGTGGTAATACACGTTCCGCGCGCGCCAGTTGACGTCGTAGTTCAGCCACGCGCCAATGGGAAAGCCAATGCCGAATGACCAGAACGGTGAATACGAGCCGCTGCGGAAGAGCGGTCGGGTATACACATCGTACGGGTCGTACACCGGCACGTAGATCACCCGCGTCTGCGTCGGCGCGATGATGTAGTTGCCGTCATCGCGACTCACCGACTGCTGCTGGTTACTGAGCAGGTTGCCCTGGGCGTCGGCCATGGCACGCATCCGCTGGACCGCCGCCATCACGTCGCTGGATTGCACCGCATACGCCCGACCCAGCGCGATGGTCCAGTCACCCTTGTCGGCCATCATGTTCAGCGCCGACGGATAGTGCGCCACCGCCTTCACGCTCACGTCCCAGTTCTGGTCATCCACGTCGTCAGTGCCGTTGGCCCGCACGAAGCGCGCAGCCTCTTCCACCTGGTCGGGGAACGTGGCCGCCACCAGCACCTGCGCCAGCAACGCATCCGGATAGAGCGCGATCGACCCCACCAGGTTGTCGAGCTGCTCGTCCGAATAGCGCTCGTACTCGTCATCGGGATACTCGGCCGATGAACGACTCTCCTGCGCGGTGGCTGGCGACGCCCCGGCGAACGTCGCCAGGGCAGCGGCCGCGAACAGCGCAAACGATCGACGGATCATGGTGCCACTCCGGAAAGAGACAGGAACGGCCCTGTCTTCAACGCACTGGTGCATTTCCCGTACCCCATGTAACCACGTTGCTGCACAACGACTTAGCGCAAGAAACGGCGCGCCGGATTCCCCTTTTCAGGACACCGCGATGCCCTCCGGGGACACCGCTTCACCCTTCTTCCGCGACAGCAGCCCGGCGCTCAGGAGCGTCATCAGCAACACCACCGGCAGCGGCTCCAGAAACGTGAACCCGATGTTCACCAGCGGGTTCCGGTACATCACCGCGAACTCGTCCATCTCCGCCTTCTGGGCCGCCAGCTCCGCCTCGCTCTTCCCGGCCTTGCGGGCAGTCTCGAGCGCGTGCGCCGAATACTCCTGCAGGTAGTTCGGCATGAACCGGTAGTACATCACCTGCCACGTGGCCACGTAACAGGTGGTGGCAATGAGGCTGATCAGCAGCCCCACGCGCATCGCCTGCCAGAACCGGATCACACCGCCCAGCACCGTGTCACGGTAGGTGCGAACGCCGAAATAGACCATCAGCAGCGCCGCCACCATCGTGGCGTAGCCGACGATCATGCCGTTGTCGAAGCC
>JANMON010000188.1:0-5671 GCA_031369265.1 Gemmatimonadaceae bacterium
CCACCGCGAACCCGCGTGCCAGCTGCGTCCAGAGCGCGTTGGCGGGATCGTGGATCATGTGCCAGAGCATCGCGTTCTCGCAGGCGTCACTGAGCGCGGCAACCAGCATCGCCCACGTCAGCGGCGCGCCAAGCTGCGCCAGCGCGGGTGACCGTCCCGCCCACCACCGTCGCGCCACCGCGCAGCCGATCGACAGCGCCACGCCGTACGCGAGCAGATACAGGAAGTCGATGCGGATGTTGAACTGCGCCGCTGCATGCCCCGTCTCGCCCCACGCCGCGTAGATCCGCTGCGCCACCTCCGGCGTACCGGCCAGTTCCAGCGACACGATGCCGAATGGCGACACTGCGGTGCGCAGCACCTCGCCACTGATCCCGACCCAATACGACATCGCGACCGCACCGAGCGATGCGACACCGAAAAGGCGCAGGCGCGTGCGGTCGCTGAGCGACGACCACAGTCCGTCAGGGTTCACGCCGTGTTCGGGATGCCGGCGTCGAACAGTGCCACGGTGGCACCGGCAGGATCCTGAATGACCGCGAATCGCGCCGTCCCGCCCGCGCTGCGCTCCGCCGAGAGCACCTTGCCGCCGCCGGCGGTGCAGGCGGCCAGGCTGGCATCGAGGTCGGCCACGGTGATGTAGATCAGCCAGACCGCCGGCAGTCCCGCGTTCTTGCCCCGGGCGTGACAGACGCCGCCGGTCGCGGTGCCGCCCGGCGCCATCATGACGAAGTCGTCGTAGTCCCCCATCGACAGCGGCGCGACGGTCCAGCCGGCGACCTTGGCGTAGAAGTCGCTGACCGCGACGGCGTCGGGCACGGTGAGGTCGGCCCAGCCGATGGAACCGAGCGGCTGCGGTGGTGGTGTGGTCATCGCGGTGCGTCGGGTGACGAGCGTATGCACCGGGCGGTTGTCGCGAGACGCGTGGTCATCGTTGGATGCCTTCCGGGCCGGCGGCCGATCCGCAACTCGCAGGCGGGGTCGAATCATTCGGGAAACGAGCGAGGCATGCACTGATGTCGCGGGCGAGGCGCGCCAGCACGACATCCAGTCCCTTCACCAGACCTGCGTAGTCTCCGGCCCGCCACGACCCACCGCGTTCGTCGGTGCTCCCGCGCACCAGCACCGCACCGCTGGCCGGCCGGATGATGTCCCAGCCTGCCAGCAGGTGCACGCGGCCCTCGGTCGCGGCGGAATCCACCACGCCTTCGAAGCGCGCCACATGCAACTGGACGATGAAGTCCTGACGCACACGCACCGGCCATGGCGCCACCTCGACCGCCTGCACGGGCGGCAGGCCCGCGAGATAGCTGGCCACCGCCCGGTTCATGCCGGCATCCAGATCTTCGCCCCAGCGATGAAACTCCGACGTCACGATCCGGTTGTCACCGCGGCGCACCACGATGGCGGGCACCGCGAGGTACGACGCCAGGTTCAGCCGGCGCAGACCGATGGTCAGTCCGGCGCGATCCCGCGCAGCGGCGTTCACCGAGCCGGTAGCGGCGCCAGTAGCGGCGGTCGCCGGCGAGGCGCCGCTGAGCACGTACTGCTGCAGCGCCGGCGCCTCCCGGGACAGCTTGAAGCAGCCCGTGAGCGCCAGCAGCAGGGTTGGCGCGAGCAGGCGCGTGGGTCGGATGGAGCGTCGCATGATCACCTGTCCTGTGGCGGCTTCTTGCCGCGAATCAGCATGTCGGGATTCTGCTCCAGTGACTTGATCAGGAGCGTAAGCGCATCAGTGGTTTCACGCAGGCTCTTCAGCGCATCGGTGAGCGCGTAGCCCGGACCGGTGTCGGCCGACAGCAGGCCATGCGTCTCGTCCAGCGTCCTGCGCAGCGCCTGCAGCGTGACCACGGCTTCCGTGGTGGCACCCTTGACTCCCGGCTGGATCGAATCCATCGCCACCGTCGCATGCGCGGCCAGCCGCTGTGCCTCGGCCAGCGTGGCCGTCAACTGCGCCGTGGCGCCGGGCATCTGCCGTACCGCCGCCCGAATCTCCGGGGACGACACGATCTGCTCGACCGCCTTCGCGGAACTCACCACCGCCGCATTCATCTCCCGCATGTTCACGTCGCCGAGCATGCCGTTCACGCGATTCAGGATCTTCATCACCTCGGAGAGCAGGCTGCCGGCACCGCCGCCGATCGCCGCCATCAGCGACGGCGTGGTGGGAATCTGCGGGTACTCCGTCACACCTGAGTCCAGCCGCGGCGGCGTCGAATCCATCCGGTAGCTGAGCTCGAGATACAGCACCCCGGTCACGAAGCTCTCCATCTGCATCTGCACGCGCAGTCCCTTCGCGATTTGCTGCTTGAGCACCAGCGTGTCCGCGAGGTTCACGTAGGTGCCGGCCGATGTGGTCAGCTTGGGCAGGTCGATCTCGTATTCGACCGGCACCTGAAAGGAGTCGTCGCGCGGGTCGATCTGGATATTGATCGCAGTCACGCTGCCCACCGGCACGCCCTGGAACTTCACTGGCGCGCCGTTCTCGAGGCCATTGACCGACTCAGGGAAGAAGCTGATGAACGTCGACCGCTGCTGAAACCACGTGGCGGACGCCAGCACCACGGTGCCGACGATCGCAATCAGCAGCGCGCCCAGCAAGAAAAGTCCGATCGCGGTCGGGTTCGCACGGCGGCTCATGGCAGGCCTTCGCTGCTGCGGGTGAGGAAGCGGTGCACTTCGGCACTGGGGGGATTGTCGCGCAGCTCCGCAGGAGGTCCGAGCGCCGTCATGGTCTGTTGTTCGATGTCGAGGAACACCGCCCGGTCGGCGATGCGGAAGATGCTGTCCAGGTCGTGTGTCACGACGACGATGGTGGTGCCGAAACTCGCCTTCAGTTCGAGAATCAGGTCGTCGAGCCGGCTGGCGCTGATGGGATCGAGCCCCGCCGACGGCTCGTCGAAGAAGAGGACATCGGGATCCAGCGCGATCGCCCGGGCGAGCGCCGCACGCTTGCGCATCCCGCCGCTGATCGCGGACGGGTAGAACTCCTCGAAGCCCCGCAGGCCCACCAGCGCCAGCTTGAACGACACCGTCTCGGCGATGCTCCGTGCGTCGAGCTCCGTGAATTCCTCCAGCGGCAGCGCGACGTTCTCGGCCAGCGTGAGTCCGCTCCAGAGCGCACCGCTCTGGTACAGCACGCCCATGCGGCGCAGCACACGCGTGCGCTGCGCCTCGTCGGCGATGTCGAACGGCTGGCCCTCGAACAGGATCGACCCTTTCGCCGGCGCCTTGAGGCCGATCAGGTGCTTGAGCAGCGTGCTCTTGCCGCTCCCGCTGCCGCCCATGAGCACGAACACTTCGCCGCGGGCGATGGAGAAGCTGAGGTCCTGCATCACGATACGCTCGCCGTACGTCATGGTGAGGCCGCGCACCTCGATGACCGGCGTCTCCGTGATGACCGGCGTGTCGGTGGGGGGCGTCATATGTTGAGCAGCGCCGCGAGCCAGTCGACCACGGCATTGGACATGATGATGAGCGTGATGCCGAGCACGACGGCGGCGGTCGCGGCGCGCCCGACGGCGCCCGCATCAGAACCGCCCTGCAGCCCCTTCATGCATCCGGCCACGCCGACGATGAAACCGAAGATCGTCCCCTTGAAGAGACCCAGCAGCGCATCGGAGAGTGTGACTGCCGAGAGCAGGCCGCTGGTGAACTGCTTGAACGAGAGGTCGAGCAGCACTGCCGAGACGAGCATGCCGCCGGCGATGCCGACGAAATCGGCGTAAATCGTCAGGAGCGGCATCATCACGAACAGTCCGAGCAGCCGTGGCAGCACGAGATGCTCGATGGGGGAGATGCCGAGGGTGGTGAACGCGTCGATCTCCTCGGTGATCTTCATGCTGCCCAGCTCGGCCGCGAAGGCGGCGCCGGTGCGACCTGCGATGATGATGCCGGTCATCAGGGCGCCCATCTCGCGCAACATGCCGAAGCCGACCAGGTACGACACGTAGTAGCCCGCACCGAACCGCTTCAGGACCACCACGCCAAGAAAGGCGATGATGACGCCCATCAGCAACGCGATCAGCGTGACGATGGGCAGCGCGCCGGAACTGTTGGTCTGTACCACCACCCAGAAGTCGCGCCAGCGCATGTGCACGCGTCGCGTCGGGACGCCCGCGACGGCGATCGCCACTTCTCCCGTGAACGTGATCGCGGCGCGCAGGTCGCTCCACGCGCCAAGCATGCCGGTGCCCATGCGTGTGACGAGCGAGGGACGTGCCGCCGCCGTCGGCTGCACGCGCTCGGGGACGGCACGCGCCAGCGCCAGAATGCGCGGAACCTGCTCGGGTAGCCCGGCCGTCTTCAACTCGAGCTGATTGGCGGCGCAGTACTCCTGACAGCGCGTCAGGAAGATGAGCAGGCTGCTGTCCCAGGCCTCCAGTGTGCGGCTGTCGAAGGCGATACCGCGGATCTGTCCCCGCGCGGCGTCGGCGCGCGCCGCGACATCATCGAAGCTCGGCTGGGGTTGCTCGAGCGACCATGCGCCGCCCAGTGCGATGACCAGGTCATCCTGCTCCACCCGCACGTCGGCACGCGAAGCACCCAGCTCGCTCGCCTGCACACCGGGCATTCTCTTCCCCATCGATCGTGGTGTTGTGAGTTCAGCTGGTGGCGGCGGCGACATAACGTGACTGCGATTGAGCAGGGCAAATTACATACCGAGTTCAGGTGTGCATTGCATGCCTCTTCGTCTCGATCAACGACTTATTCCACAAGGCCAAGACGGCCATGCGTCTTTCGGCCTGTACAGCACGGTTCACGATCAGGCGACAGTTCATGAGCGTGACCGTCGGAGCACCGTCGCGACAGCTGTGGCGCCACTGTCGCCTTGCTTGATCTTCGGTGTCTGTTCGGTATTCTCCTGAGTCCGACCCTTGGACTCCGGACTGATCATGCCCGCACCTGCTGCTGCCCTCGATGCCCTGCGCCACGCCCTCGATACCGTCGTCGAGCGGGAGCGGCCCCGCGACGATCCCTCGTTGCCCACCGGGGTGGCGGGTCTGGATGCCATGCTGGGCGGAGGGTTGCCGAGGGGGCGGCTGTCGGAGCTGCAGGCCCCGCGCGGGCAGGGGCGGACGACGCTGCTGCGGGCGCTGGTGGCGCACACCCTGGCGACGGGGCGCTGGGTGGCCATCATCGACGCCCAGCGCACCCTCGCCCCCGCCGACTGGGCTCGGCTGGCCAGCCCGTCGGCCAGCGGGCCGGGAGCGATCGGCACCACCCCTGCCCCATCCCGGGGTCCGCGGCCGCCGGAGGCGGAGACCAGCCGACTGGCCGTGATCCGCCCCTCCGATGCGGCCAAGGCCCCGTGGTGTGCCGACGTGCTGCTGCGCTCGGGGGCCTATGCGCTGGTGGTGCTGGACGGGGTGCCGGCGCTGCCGCGCAATGTGGTGCTGCGCCTGACCCGCCTGGCGCACGACCGGCAGGTGGTGTTCCTGCTCTCCGGTGATGCGGAGCAGGCCATTCCCACGGTGGGCGCGTCGGTGCGGCTGGGGATCCGGCTGGAGGTCACTGGCGAGGCCACTGTCCCTCGGAAGTGGCGCAGTGATGGCGCGATGCCGCGTGCCATGCGGCTAGTGGGCAAAGGTGTACCGGCGGCGCTGGAATCACCGGAGCCGGCCGCCGCCCCGGCGTCCACCGCCCTCGCCATCACGGTGGCCAAGGGGGG
>JANMON010000223.1:0-25594 GCA_031369265.1 Gemmatimonadaceae bacterium
GCGGCAGGCCTGACGCGCGTAGGTGAGGTGGTCGGGACGCCGGAGTACATGAGTCCCGAGCAGGCCTCGGGCGACGCGGTGGATGGCCGCAGCGACCTGTATTCGCTGGGCCTGGTGGCGTTCTTCGCGGCCACCGGCGCGATCGCGATGAGCGGCACCACACCGCAGCGCATCCTCGTGCGGCAACTGACGGAAGCGGTGCCGGGCCTGGCGACGATGCGGCCCGACCTGCCCGCCGCACTCACCGACGCGGTGGACCGATGTGTGGCCAAGGAACCCGACGATCGATTCGCGAGCGCCGAGGCGCTGGTCGAATCCATCGACGCGGCGCAGTTGGCGGCGCCGGTCATTCCGGTCCCGATCCGTGGCTTTCAGCAGGAGCTCAGCACACTCACGCTGATCGTGTTCTTCATCGGCGTCGTCGGCTGGGTGATCGTCTCCAACGCACCGGGTGGCCTCGGTCGCTTCGACCGTATGCTGCCGCTGGTCTTCTTCTTCGGTGTCGCGCTGGCGCGTACGCTGCAGACCATGTCGGCCGCGCGACGATTGGCGGAGCTGGGATTCCAGCCCGAGGAAACGGTGCGAGGACTACGCGGTGTGATGGATGAAAGCGCGCAACTGCGCGACGACATCCGTCGCGATCCAGGTGTGCACCGGAAGCGTCGAGTGACGTTGATCATGGCGGGCATTCAGCTGCCGCTGGCCTTCGGCATGTTGTGGTTGGCGATGCGGCTGCGCGTCGAGATCGCGCCCGGTGTTTTCCAGAGCGGGATCGGTGGCATCGTGCTGGTGCTGTCAGGGCTGTTGCTGCTGGGCCTCAGCGCGGTGTTGCTGGTGCGCTCACCGTTCCGGATGCCACCCGGCGAGCGGATCTTCCGCCTGCTCTGGCTGGGTCCCCTCGGGCGAGGCTTCATCCGTCGCGCCAGCCGCGGCGTCGCGGTGACGAGTACCGCGGCACGAAGCGGCACCACTGGGGCCGTCACCCATCGCGCGACTACGGTGCCGCGTGGCGCACCGGTATCAACAGCACCTTCGGTCGCGCCCGTATCACCCACGCTGGCGTCGATCGAAATGCGGGTGGCAGCGCTGGAGGCGTGGCGCCGTCAACAGTCGTGATTTGCCGCCGACGCAGCGTGTGCGGTTACGACGTCGCGACGTGCAACAGCGACAGGCCGAGGTCGGCGCGGCGGCGAAGCCAGGGTGAGAGTCGATAGCGTGGATCTCCGCTGAGCGCATGCAAACGCGTGAGGATGCGCGCCACGGTCGGTGCGCCGAGTGCATCGCCCCAGGCCAACGGACCACGTGGATAGCCGAGGCCGAGGGTGACCGCGAGGTCGATGTCGGCCGGTGCCGCGATGCCCTGTTGCGCGATGTCGCAGGCGATGTTGACGATCAACGCCACCACCCGCTGCGCGACCAGTCCCGCACTGTCGTGAATGGTGCTCACGCCGCCACCATCGCTGGTGAGCAGCGATTCCATCTGCGTCTGGACTTCGGGTGTGGTGATGGGTGAGCGCATGAGCACGCGGTGTGTCGCGTTGCTGAAGACCACGTCGAGCGCCACCGTCCGCGTAGCGTCGAGTTGCTCGCGCACCGCGCACGACGTGACGTCATCACCGACCGGTGTCACCACGCAGATCGACATGGCGGACGGCGTAGTCCCGCCGTCGATGCTGGCGCCTAGCCCGCTAAGGAGCGTGCGCGCGGCGTCGGCCAGCGCCGGTTCCGCGGCGCTGATCCAGACGGAGGGTGTGGGCACACGCGGCGGGGTCAGCGCTGATGTCGCGACGCGGCGACCCTCCCGGTAGCGATAGAAACCTTCGCCACTCTTCATGCCCAGCAGTCCCGCCGCACGACGCTGCACCAGGATCGGCGACGGCCGAAAACGCGGCTCATCCCAGAACTGGCGATACACCGACTCCATCACCGGCACCGCCACGTCGAGGCCCACCAGGTCCAGCAACTCGAACGGACCGAGGCGAAAGCCCGCCTGTTCACGCAGGATCGTATCGATCACCGGCGGCTCCGCGACGCCCTCGGCCAGGATGCGAAGCGCCTCGGTGCCGAAGCCGCGACCGGCGTGATTGACCAGGAAGCCGGGTGTATCGCGGACGCGCACCGGCGTGTGCCCGATACGGCGGACGAGGGCCATCATTGCATCGCCCACCGCCGGATCACTGCGCGCACCGTCGATCACTTCCACCAGCTTCATGGCTGGCACCGGATTGAAGAAGTGCACGCCCACCACCCGTTCCGGCGACTCGCACGCCCCAGCGATTGCGGTCACCGAGAGCGAGGAGGTGTTGGTGGCCAGCACGCAGGTGGTGCCGACGGTCTCCTCCAGTGCGCTGAACAGCGCGTGTTTCGTCGGCAGGTCCTCGACGATCGCCTCGATCACGATGTCGGCGTTGCGCAGGTCGCTGAGCGACGACACCGGCTGCAGACAGGCCATCGCGGCACCGGCAGCTTCAGCGGTGAGGCGGCCCTTTCGCACCGACGCCTGCAGCGCATCGTGAATGTCCACCACTGCCTGCGCTGCCACGCCCTCGCTCGCGTCGTGGAGCAGCACCCGCATCTCCGCCTGCGCGGCAACGCGAGCGATGCCACGTCCCATCACGCCGGCGCCCACGACCGCCAGCGTCAACCCCGGTGACGACACGTCAGGTGGCATCCGTCAGTCGGGGATCACGGCCGTGGCTTCGATCTCCACCAGCGCCGCATCTTCCATCAAGGCGCGCACCTCCACCGCCGACATCGCGGCGTTGTAGCTGCCGATGATCTCGCGGAAGGCGATGCCGATCTCCGCCGCCGAGTCGAGATAGGCGCGCCGGTCGAGCACGTACCACGTCATGCGGACGATGTGTTCCGGCTTCGCGCCGGCCTCGCGCAGCACTGCCACCACGTTCTCGAGTGCGAGGCGCGCCTGTCCGGCGATGGTGTCACTGGGGAAATGGCCGGCCGCGTCCCAGCCGACCATGCCGGCCACGAAGACGATCTCGCCGCGGGCGGCGACACCGTTGGCGTAGCCGCGTGGGCGCGGCCAGCCAGCTGGCTGCAGGATGCGCATCAGGAGATCCGGTGATTCGTGGGAATGGCGGTCATGCGGGATCGCGCAGGCGGAACCGCTGCAGCTTGCCGGTCTCAGTACGCGGAAGGGCACTCCGCACCTCGATCGCGCGCGGATACTTGTATGGGGCGATGGCCTGCTTCACGAAGTCCTGCAGCTCGCGCACCAGCGTGTCGGAGTGCGCGTGTCCCTCGCGCAGTACCACGAACGCCTTCACCAGCTGGCCACGATCCTCGTCCGGCACTCCGATGACGCCGCATTCCGCCACCGCCGGATGCCGCAGCAGCACATCCTCCACCTCCGGTGCGGCAATGTTGTAACCGGCCGAGACGATCATGTCGTCGGTGCGCGACTCATAATGGAAATAGCCGTCGGCATCCATCAGGTAGGCGTCGCCGGTGACGTTCCAGCCGTCGTGCACGTAGGCGCGCTGGCGTTCATCGGCGAGGTAGCGGCAGCCGGTCGGCCCTTTCACCGCCAGCCGACCCACCGTGCCGACGGGCGCCGGTTTACCCTCGTCATCCAGCACGGTCGCGATGTATCCCGGCACCGGTGTGCCGGTGGCGCCGGGTCGCGCGTGCGCTTCGTCGGCCGAGATGAAGATGTGCAGCAGTTCCGTGGCGCCGATGCCGTCGATCATCTCGATGCCGGTGGCCTCGCGCCAGAGCGTGCGCGTGGACGCTGGCAGCACTTCGCCGGCCGACACACACTGCCGCAGCGTCGAGTGGCGCAGCACCTCCCCCGACGCGGCCAGCGCGCGATAGGTCGTCGGTGCGGTGAACAGCGTCGTCGCGTCAAACTCGACGATCGCACTGAGCAGGTTCTGCGGCGATGGCTTCTCGAGCAGTACGGCACTCGCACCCACCTGCATCGGGAAGAGCACCAGCCCGCCCAGCCCGAACGTGAACGCCAGCGGCGGGCTGCCGATGAACACGTCGTCCTCCCGCGGGCGTAGTATGTGCACCGGCCAGCAGGCGCAGATCGCCATCACGTCGCGATGGAAGTGCATCGTGCCCTTCGGCTGCCCGGTGGTCCCCGAGGTGAAGGCGATGATACAGGTGTCGTCGCTGGCGGTGTCCACGTTCGTGAACTGGTCGCTGGCGCGCGTCATCGCGTCGTCCAGCGAGCCGTCGGAGCGGCTGCTGAAGTGCCGCAGCACCACCGCCTGCTTTGAGTGCGCCAGCGCCAGATCGAGCTCGCCCGCCAGCGTCACGTCACAGACGGCATGCGTCACCTGCGCCTTCTCGATCACCTTCTGCAGTTCCACCGCGCGCAGCAGCGGCATGGTCGCCACCGCAATGCCACCCGCCTTGATCACGCCGAACCACGCCGCCACCATCATCATCGGGTTGTTCGGCGCGCGCAACAGCACACGATTCCCCGGCACCAGCCCCATGTCGTGCACCAGCACATTCGCGACGCGATTGGCCTGTCGCTGCAGCTCGGCGTACGTCCAGCTGACGCCCTCCGCGCGGAGGCAGGTGCGCTCGCCACGCCCTGACGTGATGTGACGGTCCAGCAGCTCGCTGGCGCAATTCAACTGCGCCGGAAACTGCAGCGAGGGCAATGTGAACAGGAACTCAGGCTGCAGCTCCACCGGCGGCAGGTTGTCGCGCGCGAAGGTGTCCACGTGCGCGCTGCTCATGGCACCGTGCTGGCGCCCTGCGCGCGCAGCAGGTCGCGGCCGATGATCAGCTGCTGCACCTCGGTGGCACCCTCGTAGATGCGCAGCGACCGGATCTCGCGATAGAGCTGCTCGACGACGTGGCCACGTTGCACACCAAGGCCGCCCAGCAACTGCACGGCGGAATCGATCACTTCCTGCGCCCCTTCGGTGGCCACCAGCTTGGCCATCGCGGCCTCCCGCGTCACGTTGCCGCCGCGATCGCGCATCCAGGCCGCGCGATACGTGAGCAGCGCAGCGCTGTCCACCGTGGTCGCCATCGTCGCCAGCGTAGCCTGCGTGAGCTGCAGGTCGCCCAGCACACCGCCGAACATGCGCCGCGTGGTGGCGCGCTGCAGCGCCTCGTCCAGCGCCCGACGCGCAAAGCCGAGCGCCGCCGCCGCCACCGAAGTGCGGAAGATGTCCAGTGTCCGCATCGCGACCTTGAACCCGTCGCCCCCCTCGCCAAGCCGACAGCTGAGCGGCACGCGACAGCCCTCGAACCTGAGCCGCGCCAGCGGATGCGGCGCAATGACCTCGATCCGTTCGGCGATGCTCAGCCCCGGTGTCTCGGCATTCACGATGAAGGCCGAGATGCCGCGGGAACCCGGTGCCTCACCGGTGCGCGCGAAGACGACGTAGAAGTCGGCGATGCCACCGTTGCTGATCCACGTCTTCTCGCCGTCGAGGATGACGGTGTCGCCCTCCACACGTGCCGTGCACGACAACGCCGCGACATCCGACCCCGCATCGGGTTCCGAGAGTGCGAAGGCGGCGATCGCCGTGCCCTGCGCCACCCGCGTCAGGTAGCGCGTGCGCTGCTCGGGCGTGCCGTGCAGGGTGATGGCGCCGGACCCGAGTCCCTGCATCGCGAACACGAAGTCGGCCAGCCCGTCGTGCCGCGCCAGCGTTTCGCGGATCAGGCAGATGGCGCGGGTATCGATCACGTCGTGTGCACCGCCGTGTGCCACGCCACCCACCGCGTGCCGCAACCATCCGCCTTCGCCGAGCTGCTGCACGAGATGCCGGCAGGCGGCGTCCACGTCGTCGTGCGACGGATGCGCGAGATGCGTCGTGCACCACGCGTCGAGCTCCGCTGACAGCTGGCGGTGGTGCGGCTCGAAGAACGGCCAGTCGAGATACGTGGTGTCAGGCATCGGTGGCCGCCATCAGTTCCCCTCGAACACGGGGCGTTGCTTGGCCGCGAACGCACGATAGGCGCGGCCGAAGTCCTCCGTCAGCATGCAGAGCGCCTGCACCTGCGCCTCCGAGGCGATGGCGTCGTCCAGGCTCATCGCCCACTCCTGATGCAGCATCGCCTTGGTCAGCCCGTTCGCGAACGTCGGGCCGTGCGCGACCTCGCCTGCCAGTGCGATCGCGTCGTCCACCACCGCCTCCGGCTCACAGAGGCGATTGAGAAATCCCCACTGCAGCGCCTCGTCACCCGCCATAGTGCGACCGGTGAACAGCAGCTCGCTGGCACGCCCCTGCCCGACGATCCGGGGCAGCATGGCACAGGCCCCCATGTCGCAGCCGGCCAGTCCGAAGCGATTGAAGAGGAAGGCGGTGCGACTGCGTGCAGTGCCGAGTCGCATGTCCGACGCCATCGCGAGGATCGCTCCGGCGCCGGCGCAGACGCCATCGATGGCCGCCACGATCGGTTGCGGGCAATGCCGCATCGCCGTCACCAGCGCACCGGTCATACGCGTGAATGCCAGCAACTCCGGTGCGCCAAGCCCGACCAGCGGACCGATGATCTCGTGCACGTCACCACCAGAACTGAAGTTGGCACCGGCGCCGTGGAGCACGATCGCGTGCACGTCGCTGGCATACCGCAGTCGTTCGAACAGGTCACGCAGCTCGGCATAGCTGGCGAAGGTCAACGGATTCTTGCGCTCCGGCCGGTTCAGCGTGATCACGCCGACATGGTCCGTCAGCGACCACCCGAAATGCTGCGCCGCGTATTGGCCGAGTGGACGCGACGTGCCGGCCGCCAGCGCCGGATCGAGGGGCGTGCTCATGTTGGAGCTCCCGACCGGCGCGTGCGACGCCTGGTCACGGATGGTGAAGTGGCCGGCGGGGCCGGTGTTGCGGCGAGCTGCACGCGCAGTCGGCCGAGCAGGTCGTAGAGCTGCGTCATATCCCCTTTCGGCATCCCGCCGAACATCGCCACCAGCCACGACTCGTGCTCGGCGGCCAGTCGGTCGAACAGCTTGCGACCCTTGCGGGTGAGCGAGACGCGCGACGTGCGGCGATCGCTGGGATCGGCGGTCCGTTCCACCAATCCTTCCTTTTCCAGCTCGTCGGCGAGGCCGGTGACGTTGCCGCCCGTGACCATCAGGTATCGCGACAGCACGCTCATGGTCAGTCCATCGGGATGCCGGTGCAGCTGCGCCATGAAGTCGAAGCGCGCCAGCGTGATGCCCGCTTCGCGTCGCAGCCGCTGGCGGATGGTGGTCTCGATCTGCGTGCTGCAGGAGAGCAGGCGGAGCCAGACCTTGAGCGACTGATGATCGTCGGAGCTGACGCGACCTTCGAGACCGATCGCGTCGTGGTGCAGCAGTGGCGTGGGTGCCGCGCGTCGTGAAGCGCTCAACTGACCTCCCCACCGGCAATCGAGATGCATTGCCCGGTGACCGACCGCGCGGCATCGGAACAGAGCCAACGCACCGCCGCTGCCACCTCGTCGGGCTGCACGAGCCGACCCTGCGGGTTGGCCTTCAGCAACTCGCTGCGCGCATTGGCCTCGGTGCGACCGGTGGTGGCGACGATGTTGGCCAGGCTCTCCTGCAGCATTTCGGTCTCGGTGAACCCGGGGCAGACGGCGTTCACCGTGACACCGATCGGCGCCAGCTCCAGTGCCAGCGAGCGTGTGAGCCCCACCACGCCATGTTTGGCCGCACAGTAGGCGCTGACGTAGGCATAGCCACGCTGGCCGGCGGTGCTGGCGATGTTGATGATGCGCCCCGCACGCGCCGTGAGCAGGTCGGGCAGCGCGGCCTGCGTGCAGTTGAACGTACCCGTGAGATTGACGGCGATCATCCGCTGCCACAACTCCGACGTGGTACGACGGAACGGCGCACTCTCGGCCTGCCCGGCATTGTTCACCCGGATCGAGATCGCCCCGCGCTCGGCGCGCGCGGCGGCGAACGCCAGGCCCACGCCGTATTCATCGCTGACGTCGGCGGTGACGATGGTGACCGGCGTGTCGAGTGACGCGGCGACGGTCTCCAGCGGTTGCCGTCGGCGTCCCAGCAGCGTGAGTGAAGCGCCGGACGAGGCCAGCGTGCGCGCGATGGCCGCGCCGATGCCCTGACCGGCACCGGTGACCAGCGCATGCTGACCCGCGAGTGAATCGTCCACGGTGCTCACGCCGGCTCCCGTGCGGGCGTGACGGTAGCCAACGCCGCCTTCTCGCGTGCAAAGAGTGATTCCATCTGCGCCTTGCCGGCACGGTACGGCGTGGGCCACTGAATCGCCGTGTAGCCGATGCGCGCGGCCTCGGTCAGCGTCCAGGCCGGGTTGGCGAGGTGCGGTCGTGCCACGGCGCAGAGATCGGCGCGGCCGGCGGCGATGATGCTGTTGACGTGATCCGCCTCGGAAATGGCGCCGACGGCGATGGTGGCGATGCCGGCCTCGTTGCGTATCCGGTCCGCGAACGGCGTCTGGAACATGCGGCCGTAGACCGGCTTCTCACGCTTGCTCACCTGTCCCGACGAGCAGTCGATCATGTCCGCACCGGCGTCGCGGAAGGCGCGCGCGATCACCACCGCGTCATCAGGCGTGATGCCACCCGGTACCCAGTCATGCGCCGAGATGCGGACCGACATCGGCAGGTGCGCCGGCCACACCGCGCGCATCGCGCTGAAGACTTCCAGCGGGTAACGCAAGCGGTTGGCAAGCGTGCCACCGTATTCGTCATCGCGCAGGTTGGTGAGCGGCGAGATGAACGACGACAGCAGGTACCCGTGCGCACAGTGCAGCTCGAGCCAGTCCACCCCGGCATCGGCGGCGCGCTGCGTGCTCTGCACGAACTGCGCGGTGACGAGATCCATGTCGTCACGGGTCATGGCGCGCGACACCTGGCTGACACCGGCGAGGTATTGCTGCGCCGAGGCGGAGATCAGTGGCCAGTTGCCATCCGTCAGCGGCTGGTCGATGCCTTCCCACATCACCTTGGTGGAGCCCTTGGCGCCGGAATGCCCGAGCTGGATGCCGAACTTCGCATCACTGTTGGCGCGGATCCAGTCGGCGATGCGTCGCCAGGCGTCGCGCTGCTCATCGGTGTACAGCCCGGGACAGGCCGGTGTGATCCGTCCTTCGGCACTGACACAGGTCATCTCCGCCATCACCAGTGCCGCGCCACCCATCGCGCGGGCGCCCAGGTGCACGAGGTGGTAGTCGGCGGGAATGCCGTCCACTGCCGAATACTGTGCCATCGGCGAGACGATCACGCGGTTCTTGAGCGTGAGGCTGCGCACGGTGCAGGGCGTGAACATCGGCGGTGGTGGTGCGGCATCGGCCGCCATCGTCATCCCGGCCCGTTCCGCGAACCAGCGCTCGAAGGATTCCAGCCACACCTTGTCACGCAGGCGCAGGTTCTCGTGGCTGATGCGCTGCGACCGGGTGAGCAGCGAGTACATGAACTGCTCCGGCGGCAGCGAGTCGGCGTATCGCTCGCCGACGTTCTCGAACCACTCCATCGCATTCCAGGCGGCGTTCTGCAGGCGGAGGACATCGACTTCGCGGATGGCCTGATAGCGCTGCAGCACCTCGGGAATCGTGGTCCGAACGTCCCGGCCCGCCGTGTCGTGTGCGGCGAACTGGCGCGCCAGCTCGATCGCGTCCTCGATGGCCAGCTTGGTGCCCGATCCGATCGCGAAGTGCGCCGTGTGCACCGAGTCGCCCATCAGCACCACGTGACTGGTGGGCGTGGTGTGCCACCAGCGCTGGCAGCGGATGCGCTGGAAGTTGAGCCACGCCGACCCGCGCAGGTGGCGGGCGTTGGTGAGCAGTGCGTCGCCGTGCAGCGTGCGTGCGAAGAGCTTCTCGCAGAACGCCACCGACTCGTCGGCGCTGGCGGTGTCCAGGCCGTGCGCCTTCCAGACGTGCTCCGGCGTCTCGACGATGAACGTGCTGGTCTCGGCGTCGAACTGATAGATGTGGGCCTGAAACCAGCCGTGTTCCGTCTTCTCGAAGGTGAAGTTGAAGGCATCCCACCGCCGCTTGGTGCCGAGCCATATGAAGCGGTTCGGGCGGGTGACGATGTCGGGCTGGAAGACGTGTGCGTATTTGGTGCGGATCTTCGAGTTGATGCCGTCCGACGCGATGACCAGGTCGGCGTCGGGAAAGTCGGCATCGGAGTCCACCTCGGTCTCGAAGCGCAGCGTCACGCCAAGGGCTTCGCATCGAGCCTGCAGGATGTTGAGCAGGCGCTTGCGCCCGATGCCGATGAAGCCGTGCCCCCCGCTGCGGATGGTGCGGCCGCGGAAATCGAGCTCGATGTCGTCCCAGTGCACGAACGCCTGTTCGATGGCGCTCGCGGTGGTGGGGTCGCACTGCCGCATGTTCTCGAGGGTGGCGTCGGAGAACACGACGCCCCAGCCGAAGGTGTCGTACGGCTTGTTGCGTTCGACGACGGTGATGTCGTGTGCCGGGTCGGCCTGCTTCATGAGCAGCGCGAAGTACAGTCCGGCCGGTCCGCCACCGATGCACACGATCTTCATGCCGTCTCCGCAGGGGTCGGGGGACGCTCGCTCCCGATCCTTTAGAAGTCAAGGGTTCGAGGATCGGCGTGTCGGCGATGATCTCCGGGACGGCGACGGCGACAGCAACAGCGACTGCGGATCGCAGAACGGCACAGCCGCAGAACTGCACAGCCGCAGAAGGGCGTGAGCGAGGAGTCTCAGCTCGAAGGGAACGGCTGCTCGGTGTGTACGGCAAAGCTCCGTGAGGCGCGATGCCTGCGAGAGCTTGGGGAACTGCCACTGCGAGAGCAGTTCCCCAAATAATTACGGTCGGTCGGCTAGGGGCCGGATGGGGGCACAGACCGATCGCGACCAGCGCTTCATCCAGCCATCTCGCGATCGCTCCATTGCCTTGACCCGCGCCGCACAAGCTCGGCTCTTCTGCGGCCGTTCAGTTCTGCGGCTGTAGCAGTTCTGCGATCAGCCGTTCAGCGGTCTAGCGATTCACGGCGACTTTGCGAAGTCGAGCATCGCCTTCGTCAGCTGCTCCGGATGCGTGACGGGCAGGCCGTGCGAGCCGCCGTCGATGGCGATCGTGGTGCTGGTGGGGATGGTGGCAGCGGTGAGCTTGCCGGAAATGTCGAAGGGCACGATGGCGTCGGCGGTGCCGTGGATGACGGCGACGGGGATCGTGATCGTCTTCAGGTCGGCGCGGAAGTCGGTGGTGCCGAAGGCGCGGATGCACTCCAGCGTACCGACCGGTGAGGCGCCCCAGGCGATCCACTTCGCGTACTCGATCGCATCGGCCGGGAAATCCTTTTGGTCCGGCGTGTGATTGAAGAAGCCCTGGAAGAACCCGTCGAGGAACGCGACGCGATCCTTCTTCACGCCGGCCATCATGCCCTCGAACAGCGCCATGTCGGCACCAGTCGGATTGTCGGCCGTCTTGAGCAGGAAGGGTGGCACGGCGCTGATGAACATCGCCTTCGCGATGCGATCGCTGCCATGCTTGCCGAGATACCGCGCCACCTCACCGCCACCCATGCTGAAGCCGGCCAGGATCACGTTGGTCAGGTCGAGCGACGTGAGCAGGCTGTGGAGATCGTCGGCGAAGGTATCGTATTCGTAGCCGCCGGCCGGACGTTCCGACTCGCCGAATCCGCGCCGGTCATAGGCCACACAGCGGAAACCGGCCGCCGTGAGTGCCGTCACCTGCCCTTCCCACATGCGATGACTGAGCGGCCATCCATGAATCAGCACGATGGGCTGACCGGTGCCGTGATCCTCGTAGTAGAGCTGGACCGGCGGGGACGACTGCGTCGAGACGTACGGCATCAGCAACCTCTGGTGTGTGAAGTCTGTCGGTCGTGCATGTGACCCGCACGATAGACGGCTGCCAACGACGCGGCGACTCAGCCATTCGATGTCACGTTCGGAGTCTGTCGCCGTACGCGCAGCAGGTCATCAGCTCCGCCCTTCTGCGGCCGTGCCGTTCCGCGGCTGTTCAGTTCTGCGATAAGCTGTTTCACGCCGTCGTGCGCACGGACCAGCGATCAGACCGCCCGCACGACCTCGCGCACGGTGCCCGCCAACCAGCTCGGCCCGGCGTCGCTGATCACGAGGTCGATCTCGCGCAGGTCGGCCACGGCATAGGGCGCGACCATGTCGTGCTTGGTGGCGTCGGCGAGCACGGCGCAAGCGGCGGCGGACTCGATCATCGCCCGCTTCACCTGTGCATCGCCGGCCAGCGACGACGTCAGGCCGGCGCGTTGATGCAGCGCGCAGGCACCGAGAAAGGCCCAGTCGGCGCGATGGGCGCGGATGGTGGCCTGTGCCTGGTCGCCGAAGAACTCGCGCGTCTCGTGCGACCACGTGCCGCCGGCCAGCACCAGCTGCACCGTGGGATCGTTGGCGAAAAGGGCCGCCACGTCGAAGGCCGCGGTGATGATCGTCAACGGCCGCGGGGCATCCGGAGAGGCGAGGATCTGCGCCAGGGCCAGCGCCGTGCTCCCACCGTCGATGAACAGCGCCATGTGCGCCTGCACCCGCTCGGCAGCCGCCCTCGCGATCGCCCGCTTCGAGGTGGCGCGCACATCCACACGCTGCGCCATCGGCAAGGCGGTCGTGTAGAGCGCCACCGCGCCACCGTGCGTTTTCTGCACCAGCCCCCGCGAGGCCAACAGCCGCAGGTCGCGCCGGATGGTATCCTCGGAGAGCCCGTACTCCGCCGCCAGCGCCGAGACCTCGACCCGTCCCTGCTCGCGAAGGGTGGCCGCGATGCGGGCCTGCCGCTCCTGCGCAAAGCGCGGGCTGTCGTCGGAGGTCGGGGTTGCCGAAGTCGTCTTGGGATGCGCCATGCCACAACATAGTCACTCTGTGTAACGCAGACTTGCACGAACGTGCATATTCGTGCAGATTCGTGCAGTGACTCAATTTTCCCCACGCCGCCGCGAGGCGATGATGCCCCACGACTCCAGCGCCACCGCCGTCCCGCGCACTCGCTCACCGCTCTCCCGCGCCCGCTGGGCCACCCGTGCCCAGTTTCTCAACCTCGGCTTCGTCATCGGCTGCTGGGGGGTGCACATCCCCTCGGTGAAGAGTCGCTACGCCCTCGACGAGCGCACGCTCGCCCTGGCGCTGCTGTCGATGAGCGTGGGCTCGCTGCTGACGCTCGCGATCGCCGGACGCGTCGTGGGCTCACTCGGTGCGCGCAAGACGAGCGTGCTGGCCGGTTGGGGCTTCTGCCTCGCACTCGGCCTGTCGCTGGTGCTGCCGGGCTATTGGGCGCTGCTGCCGCTGATGATGGCGTTCGGCGCCAGCGAGAGTGTGTTCGACGTCGCGATCAACGCCGAAGGCACCACGCTGGAGACGCTCAGCGGCCGCGCCGTGATGAGCGGCTTCCACGGGATGTTCAGCCTCGGTGCGATGGGCGGTGCGGCGTTGACCGCGGTGCTGATTCGCACCGGCGTCCCGGCCATGGTGCAACTCGGCGCCGTCGGCGCGGTGGTGGCGGTCAGCATCCTGCTGTCGTCGCGTGGCATGCTGGAATCGCATCCGGCGGGTGATGCGGCACAGGCACACTTCACCTGGCCCAAGGGCACGCTGCTGCTGATCGGCATGCTGATCTGCTTCGGCATGCTGGCCGAGGGTGTGATGTACAACTGGAGCGTGCTGTACGTGCAGCAGGAGCTGCAGTCGCCGCAGGAGCGCGCGGCGCTCGCCTACGTGGCGTTTGCCGGTGCCACCGCCGCGATGCGTTTTGCCGGTGACTCGGTGCGTGCGCGTGTCTCGGAACGCACGATGCTGCTGGCCGGTCCGACGATCGCGGCGGTGGCGATGGCGGCGGTGCTGCTGGTGGCCAAGCCGTGGGTGGCGATGGTGGGCTTCGCGATCGTCGGCATGGGCCTGGCCACGATCGTGCCGATTCTCTACAACGCCGCCACGCGCGTGCCCGGGGTGAGTCGCGCGGCTGCGATCGCGTCGGTGAGCTCCATCGGCTACGTCGGCTTCATGATTGGCCCGCCGATCATCGGTGCGGTGGCGCATGCCACCACGCTCACCATCGCGATGGGCACACTGGTGGTGGCGTGCCTGATCCTGATCGTCGGGGCGCGGAAGGTGCCGGAGTCGGCGCCCTCGGGCGCGCGGGTGCCGAAGACCAGCGGCACGCTGGCACCGCAGCAGGCGGGGAACTGACCGTAGAGCATCACCACGGCGACGCGAGGTGTCCATCTTTGTCGCATGTCCCTCGCGCGCCGTTGCCTGATCGCCATCGCGTTGACCGTTCCCGTGCTGGCGGCGGCCCAAGCCGGCGCACCGCCGTCCGACACGCTGTCGCCTCCGCGCACGGGCACTGACACCGTCGTGCGCGCGGCGCGTCGTCCAGCACCGGACTACCGCAACCTGCGCTTCGACGAGGTGTGGACCCATCGCCGCGATGGCGACTGGTCCGACCGGCTCAAGGCGATGCCGCTGGCGCCGCACCTCACCCTTTCGATCGGCGGCCAGCTGCGTGCGCGCGAGGAGACGGCGCAGCGCTTCAACTTCACCGACGTCAGTGATCACTACGGGCAGTCACGCACCTTGATCGACGCCGACCTGCAGGCAGGCGCTGCCAGTGGCGCGCATGGGCGGGTGTTTGCCGAGTTCCGTGATGCGCAGTCGTACGACCGCGACCTGCCGGGTGGCACGCGCGCGAATGACGGCGACCGCAGCGAGCTGCAGAACCTGTTCGTGGACGTGGGCTGGAAGCGCTCCTTCGTGCGTCATGGTCGCCAGGAGATCGTGAGTGGACGCGAGCGACTGCTCGGCGTGCCAGACTGGTCGAACACGCGACGTGGCTCACAGGGCACGCGCGTCGTCCTGGTGCACGGCGCCCTGTCGCTGGATGCGATGGAGTTCCGGCCGATGATCATCCGGCTCTCGGACGCCAATCGCCCTGACTCCACCACGCGCGTACGCGCCGTCGTCCTGGGCAGTGCACCGGGGTTCAAGCCGCCATCGCACCTGCTGCCGAACGTGTGGCAGGCGTATCGCATCGACCAGCGCATCACGTCCTCGCTGCGCACGCATCGCACCACGTCGGGCGGCCGCGTGCAGTGGAACCTCGGCGGTGCCACGCCGCGCTCGCAGACCTATGGCATCGAGACGGAAGCGGCGCTGCAGCGTGGCACGAGCGGCTCGCGTGCACTGCGCGCCTGGTTCTGGACGTCGGAAGTGTCCACGCAATTCAAGGGCGTGCACGGCGCACCCTCCGTTGCCGTCGGACTGGAAGCGGCCAGTGGCGAAACGTTGCCGAGCGACGAGACGATCGAGTCGTTCAACACGCTGTACCCGGCGGCACACGCGCATGGCGGATACGCCGACGTGTTCGGGCGTGCCAACGCACGCCTGGCGCAAGTGATCTCGACCTGGGACCCGTTTCGCCGGCTCAACCTGCGTGGTGCCTTCTACCACTACGATCGCCTGCGGCTCTCGGACGGCGTGTACACCAAGCAGAACACGCTGCTGCGCGCCGCCGGCACAGCCTCGGATCGGCATGCAGGCGACGAGCTGGATCTGACGGCCGTGGCCGCGCTCTCGCGACACCTGAAGGTCATCGCGGGCCACGCCTGGATCGAACCGGGCGCCTTCCTGCGGCGCTCGACTGGCGGTGCACGGTCGTCGCGCTGGGGCTTCGTGGGGTCCACCTACACGTTCTGATTCGCACGCCGGTCGCCGCCAGCGAAAGGACGCGCGTGCCACCTCGGCAGCACGCGCCGGATCCATGCTCTGGCTGTGGCTGTGGGCGCCCACCATGTTCCGCAGCACACCACTGCGCGGCCCCGTAGTGGTCACGTCTCCCACCCGGATCGGTTTCCGTGCGACTGTCCCGCCTTCGCTGCGCCCTCCTCCTCCTCGCCTGCGGCGCCACGCTGCCGTCGATCCTCGTCGCGCAGCAGCCCGCTGACATCACCTCGGAGATGCACTGGCGCCACATCGGCCCGGTGCGCGGTGGTCGCGCTCGTGCGCTGGCGGGTGTGCCGAGCCAGCCGAACGTGTTCTACGCCGGCTTCGACAACGGCGGCGTGTGGCGCTCCACCGATTACGGCTCCAACTGGGTGCCGCTCTTCGATCGCGAGAGCACCGGCTCGATCGGCGCCATCGCGGTCGCGCCGAGTAATCCCAACGTGATCTACGTGGGGAGTGGGGCGGGGATCATCCGTCCCGATCTCGCCGTGGGCGATGGCATGTACAAGTCGGTGGATGCGGGTGCCACATGGACGCACCTCGGCCTGCGCAACAGCCAGATGATCGCGCAGGTGGACGTGGACCCGAACAATCCGGACCGGGTCTTCGTCGCGGTGCTCGGCCATCCCTACGGGCCGAACGAGGAGCGTGGCGTGTATCGCTCGCTGGATGGTGGCAGGAGTTTCGAGCGTGTGCTCTTCCGTGACCAGTACACCAGCGCCAATGACGTCCGCATCGATCCGTCCAACCCGAACATCGTCTACGCCACGCTCTGGCAGCAGCAGCAGAGCTTCATCGAGGGACAGGGGTTCGCGGGTGAGGGCGGCATCTTCAAGTCCATCGACGGCGGCACCACGTGGCGGCAGCTGAAGGACGGATTGCCGGTGCTCAACCAGGCCAACATCGCCATTGCGCCGAGCAACCCGCGGGCACTCTATGCGACCGTCGCGGCGGTGGCCAATCCGGCGGTGGTGACGTTCTACAAGTCGGCCGACGCCGGCGAACACTGGGCCGTCGCGGTGCAGATGCCGGGAATGCCGTCACAGGCCGGCCGCGTGATCGACAACCGTCCGATGGCGCGCATCGGGGGCGGTGACCTGCCGACGCTGGCCGTGGATCCGCGCAACGAGAACGTGGTCTACAGTGCCAGCACGGTGATGTGGCGCACCGAAGATGCGGGCTACTCGTGGAGCGCGGTGCGCGGCGCGCCGGGTGGCGACGACTACCAGAAGATCTGGATCAACCCCACCGACCCGACGATCGTGTTCGCGGTCGCAGACCAGGGTGCGGTGATCTCCGCCAACCGCGGTGTGTCGTGGAGCAACTGGTACACGCAGCCCACCGCGGCCATGTACCACGTGACCACCGACAACGCCTTCCCGTATCGCGTCTGCAGCGGTCAGCAGGACTCGGGGTCGGCGTGTGTGGCCAGCCGGTCGGATGACGGCCTGATCACGTTCAACGACTGGCACCCGGTGAACATCCAGGAGTACGGCATCGCCGCGCCCGATCCGCGCGATCCCGACATGATGTTCGGCAGCATGCGCAGCAACGTCTCGCTCTACAATCGCAAGACGCGCCAGACCACGTACGTCGGCCCCGACATGACGGGCTTCAGCCGCAACGTGCGCACCATGCCGCTGCACTTCTCGCCGGTAAACCCGGACGTGTTGTTCTACGCGTCGAATGCGGTCTGGAAGACGCTCGATCGCGGCCGCAGCTGGACGCGCATCAGCGGTGACCTGACGCGCCAGACGTGGGAGGTGCCGGCCAGCGCCGGCCAGTACGCCAGCACGGTGAAGGTGGCACCGGCCGGATCACTGACGGCCGTCTCGCCGTCGCCGCGTGACGTGAACGTGATCTGGACCGGCAGCGATGATGGGTCGATTCACGTGACCACCAACGGTGGCACCAGCTGGACCAACGTGACGCCCTCGGTGATCAAGCCGTGGACGCGCATCTACAACATGGAAGCCGGTCATTTCGACACGCAGACGGCGTACATCGCCGCCAACACGCTGCGGCTCGACGACATGAACCCGCATTTCTACCGCACGCATGACGGTGGCCGCACCTGGACCGCGATCAACACCGGCATCGCCGACGGTGCGGTGGCGAACTCCATTCGCGAGGATCCGCGCCAGAAGGGATTGTTGTACGCGGCCACGGATGTGCAGGTCTGGGTCAGCTACGACGACGGTGATCACTGGGAGTCGCTGCGCCTCGACATGCCGGCCATCTCGGTGCGTGACCTGCAGGTGAAGGACGACAGCACCTGTCATTGCGCCGACCTGGTGGTAGGTACGCATGGTCGCGGCTTCTGGATCCTGGACAACATCACCACGCTGCGCCAGGCGGCAGCGGCTCGCGCCGCGGCCTCTGCGTACCTCTTCAAGCCGGCGCCTGCAGTCCGCGTGCGTTTCGCCGGCAATGATCCCACCCCGTGGCCAGCCGAGATGCCGGCCGGCGAGAATCCGCTGCCGGGTGCAATCATCGACTACCGGCTGGCGACGAATGCCGACGGGCCGGTGACGATGGAAATTCTCGACGCCGCCGGTCGGGTGGTGCGCAGCCATTCCAGCAATGAACTGGCGCTGGATCCACATCCGGCGCTGAATGCGTCGGCGTACGACAAGGTGTGTCAGGCCACGCCGAGTGCGCCCTTCTGCAACGTGCCGCTCTACTGGCAGGCGAAGCCGATCCGGTTGTCCACCACCGCCGGCATGCACCGCTTCGCGTGGGACCTGCACCTCGATCCGCTGCCCATGGAGAGTGCGACCGAGGTGAACGACGAAGAGGCCAAGGGTGCGGTGCCGCATCGCACCTATCCGACCGTCGATGCCCCGTGGGCGCCGCCCGGTAACTACACCGTGCGCCTGACGGTGAATGGCACGCGCTATACGCAGCCGATCACGCTGGTGCTCGATCCGCGGGTGAAGACCGGTGCGGCGGCGCTGACGCAGTTGGCCACGCTCTCGCGCGACGTCTGGAGCGGTGCGCACGCGGTGCATGCGGCGCAGCGGCAGGCGCGCGCACTGGCGCAGTCGCTGGCGGGGGCGACTGATGCTCCCGCGATCGCGTTCCGCGCGCAGCTGGACAGCCTCGCGCCGCCGACACCGGCGGGAGGACGTCCGCGCGGCCGTCGCCGCGGTGGTGCCGCCACCGGTGGCACGCTGATCGGCGCGGCGACGGCGATGATGGCAGCCGTCAACGCGATCCAGGGTGCCGACGTGGCGCCGACGGCCGCGCAGGTGGCGGCGATCACGCAGGCGCGCACGCTGGGTGCGTCGACCATGGCGCAGTGGAAGGCGCTGAGCACCAGTGGACTGTCGGCGCTGAACACCGCGCGTCGGGCGGGTGGGCAGGCGGCGGTGACGTTGCCCGCGGTGCCGACCCGGTGAAGTCCGTCGCGGCAGGGCTGCTGGCGCTGGTCAGCGTGGGGAGTGTGGTGCGTGCGCAGTCGGGAGCGGGTGACGCGCGGCTGGCGCCGGGTGTTCCGCACGTCCTGGCCACCGAACGCGCGTCGCGCATCAGCGACGTGCGCTACACCCTCACGCTCGACCTCACCCATCCCGACAGCGCGGTCGGCGCGGTTTCGGTGCGGTTCCAGCAACGGGGCGTGCGCGACGTGATCCTCGACTTCCGTGGCACCGGTGTCGCGCGGTTGCGTGCCAATGGGGCCGAGGTGCCGGTGACCGCCGAGAGCTGGAACAGGTCCCACCTCCGCATCCCCGCAGCGATGGTGCGGGATGGCCAGAACGAGGTGCAGGTGATGTTCACCACGCCGATCGCCGCCGCCGGCGCGAGCATCATCCGCTCCCGTGACGCCAGCGATGGTCGTGACTACCTCTACACGCTCCTGGTGCCGTCGGACGCGAACCTGCTGTTCCCCTGTTTCGACCAGCCTGACCTGAAGGCGCGTGTGACGCTGCGCATCGAGGCGCCGCGCGAGTGGAGTGTGCTGGCCAACGGCGTCGCCACGCAGGTGGACACCACTGAACGCACGCTGCGCCATCGCTTCGCCGAGACGCAGCCGATCAGCACGTACCTGATCGCATTCGCGGCAGGGCCCTACACCACGGTGACGCAAGCGCGTGCGCTGGCGACGGGTGCGGCGCCGACGCCGGTGACGATGTGGGCGCGCGCATCGCGCATGAAGGAAGCCGAATCGGACTCGCTGATCGCAATGAACACGCAGGCGCTGCGGTGGCTCGGCGACTGGTTCGGCGTGACGTATCCCTTCGGCAAGTACGACTTCCTGCTGGCACCGGCGTTCCCGTTCGGCGGCATGGAACATCCCGGTGCCGTGTTCTACAACGAGCAGAGTTTCATCTATCGCGAGCGTCCCACCACGTCGCAGCTGCTGGGTCGGCAGGCCACGGTGTTCCACGAGGTCGCCCATCAGTGGTTCGGTGACTACGTCACCATGCGGTGGTTCGACGACCTGTGGCTGAAGGAAGGGTTCGCGACGTACATGGCGGCCAAGATGCAGGCCGACATCGCGCCGGCCAGCACGCCATGGAAGACGTTTTACCTGCGCAACAAGCCGGTGGCCTACGGCACCGATGCCACCGCCGGTACCACACCGGTGTGGCAGGCACTGGACAACCTCGAGCAGGCCAAGAGCAACTACGGACCGATCGTCTACAACAAGGCGCCGGGCATCCTGCGGCAGCTCGATTACCTGGTGGGTGATTCGGCGTTCCAGCGTGGCGTGCGGGCATTCCTGCGCGAGCATCCGTACGGCAACGCGACGTGGCGCGACCTGCTGCGCAGCGTGGGCACGGCGGCGGGCCGCGACCTGACGGCGTGGGGCGCGCAGTGGATCCTGCGGCCAGGGATGCCGATCGTGACGCAGGAAATCAGCAGCACCAATGGGCGCATCACCCGGCTCGCCCTGCGGCAACGGGCGGCACAGCCGCAACTCTCCGGCACCGCGCCGTGGCCGATCCGCACCTCGGTGCTGCTTTGGTATCCGGATGCCGCGCCGGTGCGATTACCGGTGGAGATGCGCACTGCAAGCACGATCATCACCGCGGCGACGGGACTGCGCACTCCGGCCTTCGTCTTCGCCAACGACGGCGATTACAACTACGCCATCGTGCTGCCGGATTCAGCCAGCACCAGCTGGCTGCTCGGCAACATCGGTGCGGTGCGCGATGACCTGTTGCGCGCGATGTTGTGGGGCGCGCTCTGGGACCTGGTCCGCGAAGCGCAATTGTCACCGTCCGCATTCGCCCTGGCCGCGGTGCGTGAACTGCCGCAGGAGCGGGATGAACAGATCGCCGCAGCGCTCACGGGTCGCCTGCTGACGGCGGCCAACCGCTACGGACGCGGCGGACTGCGCAACACGCTGCAGGATCGTATCGAGACGGTGCTGCTGGCCGGCGCCAGTGACACCACGCGCACGTATGGCCAGCGGAAGGCTCAGCTCGATGCGCTGATCGGCTCCGCGCGCAGTGCGTCGGCGCTGGCACGCCTGGATGCGTGGCTCGACGCGGACTCGGCGACCGGCCTGCCGCTCCGCGCGCCGACACGCTGGGCCATCGTGACGCAACTGGCGTCGGCAGCACACGCCTCCGCCGCGCAGCGCCTGCTCTCCGAAGCGGAGCGTGACTCCTCGAGCGAAGGTCGCCGTCAGGCCTTCGTCGCCGGCGCCGCAACGCCGGACGCGAGCACCAAGCGCGCGTACTACGTGCGCTGGTTCGCCGACAGCACGCTGAACGAGGAGTGGGTGACGTCCAGCCTGCGCGCCTTCCACGACAGCGACCAGGATTCGCTGACCCGCGGCTTCCTGGTGCCGAGCCTCGACACGCTGCCGTGGATCCAGAAGAACCGGCGGATTTTCTTCCTCGGCGCGTGGCTGGGTGCGACGATCGGCGGGCAGGACTCACCCGAGGCACTGGCGTCGCTGGATGCCTGGCTGGCGTCGCACCCGACACTCGGCGCCGACTTGCGGCGGAAGGTGCTGCAGGCCCGCGATGAGCTGCAGCGGACGGTGCGGATTCGGCGGGCCTTCCCCGGCGGCGACGCACCGGCGGACGTTCGGTCGGATCGCGTGACCGGCGCCGGTTGGACGGTGGGAGACGCCCGCTCCACACCGACCGCCAGTCGCGAGACGTCACATTAGGTCTCGCACATAAACAACTGGCACCTGGGAAGGATCGGCAGTTCAGCGCGGCGCTAAAGCAGAGTCAACCATTGGCCGATACTCCTCAGTGTCCCGCCTTGGCGCAAGCGACGATGCCCGCCACTCAATCTGCCCGGAGTTCCACCAATGACGTTCACGACGCTGTCGCGTTACTCGATGGTTGCCGTTGCCGCCGCCGCCCTGACGGCGCTGTCGCCCGCTGTCGCGCGCGCGCAGGATGCCGCCCGGACCTACACGCTGGCGGAAGTCGAAACCAAGCCGTCACTGGCCTCGGTCGCTGCCTTCCAGCGCATCGTGTCCGACGGCTATCCCGAAGACCTGAAGAAGCGGCGCCTCGGTGGCATCGCCGAAGTGGCCTTCGTGGTGGATGCGACCGGCAAGGTCGAGCCGGCCAGTGTGGAAGTGGTGGACGCCACGCAGCCGGCGTTCGGTGAGGCGGCCAAGCGCGCCCTGCTCCAGGCCGGCTTCAAGCCCGGCAAGGTGAGCGGCAACGCCGTCCGTACCAAGGTTTCGCTCCCGATCGTGTATCGCATGCAGTGAGCCGAACCCCGGTTTCCGGCGTTCCAGCCGGACCTGTGCACCTCCGTGCGCGGGTCCGGTTTGCGTTCGGGACCATAGCATGTGCGTCGGTAGACCCCGCTTCAGCCAGTGTGATGGTATGATTCGGGCGAACTGCTGAACCACGTGTGGAGTCCGGCACCGGAGTTTTTTGCCGTCACGACGGTCTCTGGTGCAGTGACCCGCCGCCCCGCACGTCCCGTTTCCCGGCTTCACGAGCGTTGCCCGCATGGATGTCCAGCTCTGGCGCTGGAGCACCACCGTTCAGATCAGTTCAGCGCTGCTGATCGCGCTGTTCTTTCTCGTGCTCCTGCGCTCGTCGCAGCGTCATGATCTCCGGCTGTGGGTGTTCGCCTGGCTGGCGAACCTCGGCGCGCTGATCACGACGCTCATGTTCTGGCTGCCGGGTGAGCAGTCGGAAGGCATGCTGATGACGGCGCGGTTCCCGTTCATCGCGTTCAAGTGCGCATTCGTCGCCATGCTGGTGGTGGGCGCGGCGACCTTTGGCCGAACTCCGCCCTCGCGTGGCGCACTCGGCCGTCTGCTGCTGGCGGTGTTGGCGTACAGCCTGATCCTCGGGCTGGCCGTGCAGACGATCGACATGCTCGGCGTGCTCATGGCGGCCACCATCGCGCTGACGCTGCTCTCTGCCTCGATCTTCCTGGCCCTCCGTCGGACGGGGTCGTTCGGCTGGCTGGCGGTGGGTTTCGGGCTGCGCGGCGTGCTGGGTGTGGTTGAGGCGGTAGCCTACGGCACGCGGATGGTGGCAGGCGAGAACGCGCTCGAAGGCTCGCTGAGCGTCTTCGTTGCCATGTCGTCCTCGTTCGATGCGGGCGCCGAGTGGATGATCGCGCTGGGATGCGTGCTGGCGCTGTACGACACGATCGGGCGGGAGCTGGCCCGGATCAACGGCGACCTGCAGTCCACCAAGGATGAGCTGCGCATCCTGTCGCACCGCGATCCGCTGACGGGGGTGTTCAACCGTCGCCGACTGCCCGACATCATGAACGATTCGCGGCTCACCGGTGCGACGATCCTCTTCTTCGACCTCGACGACTTCAAGGACATCAACGACGTCCACGGACACCATGTGGGCGACGAGGCGCTGCGCCGTTTCGCGCGCGTGCTGCAGTCCAGCTTCCGGCCCGGTGATCACGTGATCCGCTACGCCGGCGACGAGTTCATCGTGGTGGGTCAGGGCATCGAGCAGGTGGATGTGCGCGAGCGCATCGACACCCTGCGCGAGACGCTCAAGCGCGAGCACCTGGATGGGTTGCACATCAACTTCCAGGTCGGCGAGGCGTACCTACCCGTGGGCGGCGATCCGGAGGCGGCGATCCGGGCCGCCGATGCCGCCATGTACCGACGCAAGGGCGAGGCGAAGCGGCTGGCCTGACGCCGATCGCGAAGTGCAGTGGTCGCGGCGGGCTCGTACATTCGCCGCATGCGCTCACCATCCCTGCTCGCCGTCGCGCTCGTCGCGTCCTCGCCGCTGCTCGCGCAGCGCGCTCCCGTCACACCCGCCGCGCCGGCGTCGCCCGCCGTCGCTGCCGCCCCCGCCGCCGACACCTCGAAGCTGGCCAAGCTGGCCGGCAGCCTGAAGTTCCGGTCGATCGGGCCGGCGCTCACGTCGGGCCGCATCGCGGATGTGGCCGTGAATCCGTCGAACCCGAAGACATGGTACGTGGCCACCGCAGCCGGTGGCGTGTGGAAGTCGGTGAACGCCGGCACCAGCTTCACACCGGTGTTCGAGGGTGAGGGCGCCTACTCCATCGGCGCCATCGCGATCGATCCGAAAACGCCCAGCACGGTGTGGGTCGGCACCGGCGAGAACAACGCGCAGCGGGTGGTGGCCTACGGCGACGGCGTCTATCGCTCGCTGGATGGCGGTGCGACGTGGAAGAACATGGGATTGCGCGAGAGTGAACACATCGGGCGTATCATCATCGACCCACGCGACCCGAAGGTGATCTTCGTGGCGGCGCAGGGTCCGCTGTCCAGCAAGGGTGGGGATCGCGGGGTGTACAAGACCACCGACGGTGGCGCGACCTGGACGCGGGTGCTGTTCGTGAACGAGTGGACCGGCGCCAACGACGTGCAGATGGATCCGCGCAATCCCGACGTCCTGGTGGCCACGATGTGGCAGCGCCAACGCCGCACCTGCTGCTACGTGGCGGGCGGGCCGGGATCGGGCGTGTGGCGCAGCACCGATGGCGGCAAGACGTGGACGAAGTCGCAGGCCGGCTTTCCCACCGAGGAGCTCGGTCGCATCGGCCTGTCGATGTCAGCGGCGGCACCGGGACTGCTGTACGCGGTGGTGGAAGCGGCCAACGCCAAGGGAGGCACCTACCGCTCGCTGAACGCCGGCGCCAGCTGGGAGCGCATGGGCGCGTACCAGAGTGGATCGCTGTATTACAACGAACTGTTCGCCGATCCGAACGTGGCGGATCGTGTCTACGCCGTGGATGTCATGCTGCAGGTCAGCAACGATGGCGGCAAGACATTCGGTCGTGTGGGTGAACTGCTCAAGCACGTGGACAACCACTCGGTGTGGATCGATCCGGCGGACAGCGATCACCTGATCGTGGGCAACGACGGCGGTGTGTACGAGAGCCACGATCGCGGCAAGAGCTGGCGCTTTGCCGCCAACCTGCCGCTGGCGCAGTTCTATCGCGTGTCGGTGGACGAGTCGAAGCCGTTCTACCGTGTGTACGGCGGTGCGCAGGACAACTTCTCGATGGGTGGACCGAGTCGCACGCGCACGCTGAACGGCATCCGCAACTCGGATTGGTTCATCACCAGCGGTGGCGATGGGTTCGGCAGCGTCGTGGACCCGAAGGACCCGAACACCGTGTACGCACAGTCGCAGTTCGGCAACCTGTCGCGCTTCAACCTCGCCACCGGCGACGTGATGGGCATCCAGCCGGAAGACGTCATCGACGGCAAGGGCTTCCGCTGGAACTGGGATTCTCCGCTGCTGATCAGCCCGCACGCCAACACCCGCGTGTACTTCGCGGCCGACCGCGTGCTGCGGAGCGATGATCGTGGCAACTCATGGCGCGCGATCAGCCCCGACCTCTCGCGAAACCTGGATCGCACGCAGATCCGGCTGATGGACCGCATTCAGGGCGTCGATGCGATCGCGCGCAACCAGAGCACCACGCTCTACGGCAACGCCACCACGCTCGCCGAATCGCCGCTCAAGGAAGGATTGCTGGCCGTCGGCACCAACGACGGTC
>JANMON010000225.1:0-21870 GCA_031369265.1 Gemmatimonadaceae bacterium
GCATGGGTGGCGGCACCGGCACGGGTGCCGCGCCAGTCATCGCCGAGCTCGCTCGAGAGGCCGGCGCACTGACGGTGGGTATCGTGACCAAGCCGTTCCTGTTCGAAGGGCGGAAGCGGATGCGCCAGGCGGAGTTGGGCATCAGCGAGCTGCGCAAGCATGTGGACACCATGATCGTGGTGCCCAATGAGCGGCTGCTGGCCGTGGTCGGGCGCGGGATGCCATTCCAGGACGCGCTGAAGAAGGCCGACGAGGTGCTCTTGCAGGCGACATCCGGTATTTCCGGCATCATCAATACGTCGAGCACCATCAACGTGGACTTCGCCGACGTCCGCACCGTGATGCAGAACGGCGGCTCGGCCTTGATGGGCTCGGGGATCGGTCGGGGTGAGAACCGGGCGATGGAAGCGGCGCAGCAGGCCATTGCCAGCCCGCTGTTGGACAGCGTGTCGATCTCAGGCGCGCAGTCGGTGCTGATCAACATCGTCGGCGGCCCCGACCTGCAGCTTGGCGAAGTCCAGCAGATTGCCGAGCTGGTGCAGGAGTCGGTTGGCGACGACGCGGAAATCATCTTCGGTGGCGACTCGAGCAACCCGGCGATGGAAGGCGAAATCCGGGTCACCCTGATCGCGACCGGCTTCGACCGCGCGCTCGGCCATTCGACGCCGGAATTCCGTCCCGGCATCGTGCATCCGTCGGCGGTGCAGCAGCGTCAGGTGCCGCCGCAGCTGGTGGTGCCGAAGCCGAGCAGTATCGTGCGGCCTGGGCAGGGCAACGGGCAGCCGGGCCAGTCGGTGCAGTCGTCACCGCCGGCCCAAGGCCCGCGCCCGACCACCGGTCCGGCCCGCCCGATGCGGCCAGCGACGCAGGACGATCTCGAGATTCCGACGTTCATGCGGCGGCAGATGGATTGAGTCCGTGAGTGTATCGGGCCATCATCCACGGATGCCCGACGCTCCGATCGAAGAGGCACGACAGGCACGACGAGGGCGCGCGCTCGAACGCCGGAACCGGCGACGGGCGCGCGCCGTCGTGTTTCTGCTCGTGCTTGGGGGCGCGGGTGTCTCGATCTGGCGTCTGCCGCCGCTGCAGCCCGCGCCACCGCCCGAGGCCGTGTCACCGGACATGCCGGCGCCGCCAGTTGCCACGCGGGACACCATCGGTCAGGGGGAGAGCGTCCCCAACGCGCTGATCCAGGCTGGCCTCAGCCGCCGCGACGCCAATGCCGTCGTGGCCGCCGCCGAGACGCGCAGCAAGGCCCGGCGGGAGATTCCGTTCTCCCTGTATTCCGACAGCGCCGCCGCGCCCGTGCGCGAAGTGGAGCTGCAGGTGGAGGATGATCGCAGCATCCGGGTGCTGCGCATCGGCAGCCAAGGGTGGAGTGCCGTCGAGCGCCGCGAGCGCTGGCACACCGACACCGTGGCGGTCCGCGGCCCGATTGTCGGTTCGCTGGTCGAGACCCTGCGCACCGCCGGCCGCGGCGTGATCGGCCTGCGTGGCCGGCTGGAAACCGCGTATGCGCTGGCCGAGGCTTTCGAGTACAAGATCGATGTCGGCCGGGACCTGCAGGTGGGTGATTCAGTGGTGGCGGTGATCGAACGCCGCCGCACCGCCTTCGGCGCCGAACGGATCGGTCCCCTGCTCGCCGCCGGGCTGTATCACGAGCGCGAATGGCTGCGCGCGATCCGTTTTACAACTCCGAAGGGCACCCCCGAGTATTACGATGTGGATGGCCGACCCATGCGGACGACCTTCCTCGCGGCGCCGGTGGAGTTTCGCCGGATGTCGAGTGCGTTCGGGCTGCGGTCGCACCCCTTGCTTGGCACGTTGCGTCGGCACGCCGGGATCGACTTCGCGGCGCCGTTCGGCACACCGGTCCGCGCCGTGGGAGACGGCGCGGTGATCAAGGCGGGCTACGTTGGCGGATTTGGCAGGCTGGTCGAGATCCGGCATCGCGACGGGATCGTCACGCGTTATGGCCACCTGCGTGGTTTCGCGGCGTCGTTGCGGGAAGGGCAGGTGGTGACGCAGGGGCAGGTCATTGGATTCGTCGGGTCTACCGGACTGTCCACGGGCCCTCATTTGCACTTCGAGACCTTGGTGAACGGTGTGTCCAGAGAACCGACCCGAACATTGCGCGAGGCGAGCGGCGTGACCCTCACCGGCCCATCGCTGGGCGCCTTCGCGGCTACCCGTGACGCCGTCGCCGCGCGACTGGGCATCGCGGCCGTCGCGCGCGTGGAGCGCACGGCGACGCGTGCCGGCGAGCTGCCCGCATCGCCCGTGATCGTCACGCCAGCCGGAACGAGCGTGGGCGCAACGAAGTGAACGACCTGCTCGGTTGGGGGCTTGCGCTCGGTGCTGGACTGCTCGTGTCGTGGATTGCCTATCCCTCGGGTGCCGTCACCAGGCTGCGGCCGCTGTTGATGGCGCTGCGCGTGGTGGCCGTGATGGCGGTGCTGGCGTTGCTGCTCGACCTCGCGATCGGCACCGCCCGGCCCCCGGAGCCATTGGTGGCGATGGACGTGTCGTCGTCGTGGCTGCGGAGCGGTGATTCGGCCACCTGGCGCGCCGCCCTGGATTCCGCGCGTGCCGCCGCCGCCGGCGACGTGGTGCTCTTCGGTGATTCGGTGCGAAGTGCCACGATGCCCGACCGGCCTCAGGATCTCGGCTCGTTCGTGGCGCCGGTGCTGCAGCGCGCAGCGGCCGCCGGCCAGCGCCTGGTGGTGATCACTGATGGCGGGCTGGATGATGGCGACGTGCTGGCGCAGGCCGTCGCCGGCTCGCGTTTGGTGGTGTTGCCGGTGCGACGCGCGGTGGACCGCGCGGTGGTGGACCTCAGTGCACCGGGTGAAGGCCGCGCTGGTGACACCATCACGCTCAGCGCGCGCATCGTCGCCGATGGCGCCTCGCCATCGCCGGCCACGCTGCGCTGGCTGCTGGGAGATGCCGTGCTGGCCGAGGCGACCGTGCCGGCGCTGCCCGCCGGTGGTGAGGCGTCGATCGAAAGTCGTGTGGTGGTGCCGGCCGGTGATTCCATCGCCGTGCTGCGGGCCGCGTTGCCGTCCGGTGGTGACGCGCAATCGCGGAACGATACGATCGCCGTCGCGTTCCGGCGTGGTGCGCGGCAGCGGGTGGTGATCGTCTCCACCGCGCCCGACGCCGATATCCGTGATGTCGCGACGGCGTTGCGGGCGAATGTGGTGTTGCCGACTGACGCGTTCTTCCGTATCGCGCCGGGGCGTTGGCTGCGCGAAGGCAACCTGAACCCGGTGGAGGAGTCGGTGGTGCGGGCGGCGGTGCGCGGTGCGTCGCTGGCGGTGTTGCATGGCGACACGGCGGCGATGGGTGCGCCGTCGTCGCTGGGCACGCGCGCGCTGCTGCTGCTGTCGCCGCCCGACGGCGATGCGCCGGAACTGATGGTGCGCCCCGCACCATCGTCACCGCTGCAGGCCGCGCTTGGTGGCATGGTGATCGAGTCGCTGCCGCCGCTCCTGGCCACGTCGCCGGCGCGCGGCGGGGTGACGGCGCTGTCTGCGGCACCGGGCATCGCGGCCTCCGGCAGCCTGCCGGTGGTGAGCATCACCGAAGGCGACGTTCGACGAGTGCTGATCACGGCCGCCGGCTACAGTCGCTGGCGTGCGCGCGGTGGCGTCAGTGAAGTGGCGTTCCAGTCGCTGATCGGCGGGGCCACCGACTGGTTGCTCGGCGCGCGCGGACTGGCGTCGGCGGCGAGCCCGGTCGCACCGCTGCAGCGCGCAGGCCTGCCCGTGCGGTGGCGCCGCGGTGGCCGCGCCACATCGGTGGTTGCGCTCACGCGCGATGGCGATCGCGCGGTGCGACGTGACACACTCCGCTTCAGCGATGGCAGCGAAGTCGCGATGGCGCCACTCGGGGTGGGTGTGTGGCGCGGCACTGTGGACGGCGTGGCGGTGGTGCTGCCCGTGAGTCCGTCGCGGGAATGGCTGCCTGGCACCAGCACGCTGCGCAGCGGCCTCCTGAATGGGCCGGCCGTCGCGGTCCGTCGCGGTGCGCGCTCACTGGGGTGGCTCTACCTTGCCTCGGTGCTGCTTCTGGCGGCGGAATGGCTGCTCCGGCGTCGCGCCGGGCTGCGCTGATTCGTCGCCCCTCTCGTCGTTCAATTCCGAGCTCATCGCATGGCGCGTCTCTTTCGTCGCGACGGCGACCTCCCGAAGAAGTCATTCTGGCAGAAGGTCAAGTCGGTCGTCACCACCAACTGGCGCGTGGCCCTCAAGGGTGGCGTGGATCAGGGGTCGCTGGAACAGCTGGAGCAGGTGCTGCTGGAATCGGATTTCGGTGTCGCCGTGACGCTGAAGCTGGTGGCAGCGGTCGAGGATCGCGCACGGCGTGGTGAGATCCGCACCGAGGACGAATTCGCCCAGGCGCTGCAGGAGGAGATCGCGAAGGCGCTGCGGGCCGGCCATTCCGATCCGGCCGTGCTGTACCAGGCCACTGGCCCGACGATCATCCTGGTCTTGGGCGTCAACGGTGCCGGCAAGACGACGTTCATCGGCAAGCTGGCGTCGCGGCTGCAGAAGAGTGGCAAGCGGGTGCTGGTGGCCGCCGGTGACACCTTCCGTGCGGGCGCAATCGAGCAGCTGCGCGTGTGGTCACAGCGCAGTGGTGCCGACTTCGTGGGTGCATCGGCCGGCTCCGACCCCGCGGCGGTGGCGTTCAACGCGATTGACGCCGGCGTGACACGGGGAGTTGATGTGGTGATCGTGGACACCGCCGGCCGACTGCACACCAGCGACGCGCTGATGGACGAGCTGCGCAAGGTGGTGCGCGTGATCACCAAGCGCCTCCCCGGCGCGCCACACGAGGCGCTGCTGGTGCTGGACGGCACCATCGGACAGAACGCGGTGCAACAGGCGAAGACCTTCGCGGCGGCGGTACCGCTGACCGGCCTGGTGGTGACGAAGCTGGATGGCACCGCGAAGGGCGGCGTGGTGGTGGCGGTGCACGAGGCGCTCGACATTCCGGTGAAGTTCATCGGGACCGGCGAAGGTGCGGACGACCTGCACGACTTCGACGCCACGGAGTTTGCCGAGGCGCTGTTCGAGTCGTGAGTGGCGACGGCGCGTCGCAGCGACGGGACCGGCGCGGCGGTGGAGTCGCGCCACCTGTCACGCTGCTCACGCCCGTCACCTACCTGAAGGGTGTCGGGCCGCGTCGCGCGGAATTGCTGCTGAAACTCGGCATCACCACCGCCGGCGACCTGCTGCTGCACGTGCCGCGTCGCTACGAGGATGCCACCACCGTGTTGCCGGTGGCGCGTGCGCAGCCCGGCCACGACGTGACGGTGCTGGGTCGTGTGATCTCGAAGGGCATCATCCCCACGCGACGCGGACTGCGCATCTTCCAGGCGGTGATCCAGGATGCGAGCGGATTGCTGGAAGTGGGATGGCCGGGACAGCCGCATCTCGATCGCACCATCAACATCGGTGACGTGCTGCTGCTGAGCGGCCCCGTGCGCGTCTTCCACGGCCGACAGCTGGTGCCACGCGAATTCGTGAACCTCGGCGCTGACGATGCCGGTACGGCCGGTGGTCGGGTGCTGGCCGTGTATCCCGCCACCGACGGGCTGCCCACCAAGCTGCTGCGGCAGCTGGTGGACGCACAGCTCGACGCCCTGCTGCCGCAGATCACCGATCCGTTGCCGGCCACCGTGTTGTCCGCCGCCGGTGTGCCGCCACTGGCCGAGGCGCTGCGGCTGGTGCATCGCCCCGGCAGTGTGAAGGAGGCGGAGCGCGGGCGTGCACGTCTTGCGTTCGAGGAACTGTTCTGCGTTCAGCTGCTGCACCGTCGCGCGAACCAGCTCGAACGTGCGGCGCGGGATGGCATCACGTTCGTCAACCGTCGCCGGCTGACGACGGCGCTCAAGGAGCGGCTGCCCTTCGCGCTGACCGGTGCGCAGGTGCGTGTGCTGCGCGAGATCGTAGCCGACATGACCAGTCCGCTGCGCATGCATCGATTGTTGCAGGGCGACGTCGGCAGCGGCAAGACGATCGTGTCGCTGTTCGCGGCGCTGGTGGCGCTGGAGAACGATTGGCAGGCCGCGCTGATGGCGCCGACCGAATTGCTCGCCGAGCAGCATCTGCGCACGTTCACGACGTTGCTGGCACCACTCGGCATCACGCCGGCGCTGCTGACGGGACGTATGGGTGCGGCCGAACGTCGCGCCGTGGCGACGCGGTTGGCGTCGTACGAACCGTTGCTGGTGGTGGGCACACACGCGCTGGTGCAGGACGCGACCGCGTTCGGCAAGCTGGGGCTCGTGATCGTGGACGAGCAGCATCGCTTCGGCGTGGAGCAGCGCAAGGCGTTGCAGGCCAAGGGAGCCACGCCCGACGTGTTGCTGATGAGCGCGACGCCGATTCCGCGGTCGCTGGCGCTGACGATCTACGGTGACCTCGATGTCAGCCTGTTGGATGAAAAGCCACCCGGCCGCGTGCCGATCGTGACCACCATGCGACCCGAGTCGGCGCGGGACCGCGTGATGACGTTCATCGCCTCGCAACTGGATGCGGGTCGACAGGCGTACGTGGTGTATCCGGTGATCGAGGAATCGGAGCGGAGCGACTTGCGCGCCGCCACGCAGATGGCCGAGGAGCTGTCGGGCGGGGTGTTCGCGTCGCGGCGCGTGGGGTTGCTGCACGGCAAGCTGAAAGGCGACGAGAAGGATGCCGTGATGCGCGCATTTCTCGCCCGGGAGATCGATGTGCTGGTGGCGACGACGGTGATCGAGGTCGGCATCGATGTGCCGAATGCGTCGGTGATGTTGATCGAGCATCCGGAGCGCTTCGGCCTGTCGCAACTGCATCAGTTGCGCGGTCGTGTCGGCCGCGGGGCGACGGACAGCTACTGCATCCTGCTCGGCGACGTCAGTCCCGATTCGGCGGAGCGCCTGGACGTGTTCGTCGGCACTGAAGATGGCTTCGAGATCGCGCGGGCCGACATGCGCCTGCGTGGAATGGGCGACCTGTTCGGCGAGCGGCAGAGTGGCCTGCCGAGTTTCCGCGTCGCCGATCCGCTGCGCGACGAGGCGATGATTCCGGTGGCGCGCGCCGCCGCCGAGGCGCTGCTCAAGTCCGATCCATCCCTGACGCGGCCCGAACATCAGGCGCTGCGCGAGCTGTTGACGGGTCGCTACCGGCGCGCGCTCGAACTCTTCCGCGTCGGCTGACGCGACGGCAGCCTCACGGTGACACGCGCAACCGCTTGCGGAGGCGCTGGATTTCCGCCTGCAACTTCGTCAGCGAGTCGCGTGCCACCTTGAGTTCGTCGAGTCGCTCACCGGCGAGTTGCGTGGCCTGCGTGCGTCGCCGCACCTCACCGCGCCGCAGTGAGTCGATCGCCCCGATGGTGCGCCGCATCAGCAGGGCTTCGGCGCGCACCTCGCTGCTGATCGAGTCGGCCAGCAGCGAATCCACCTGTGCCAGCGCCACGGCGGCGTCGCCACTGCCGACGCGCGAATCGGTGCGCATCAGTGTTCGCCACCAGTACGCGCGATCGCCTTCGGGAGTGCGGGCGAAGTCGCGCATGAACTGCGAGAGCGTGGAATCGGCGGCGGCCGTCTTGTTCTCGGCGGCGAGCGCAACGACCACGGCCTGCGTGGCGAGCCACTCCGATCTGACGCGCGGCACCGGCAGTTCGGGCGGCGGCAGCGTGGCCGTTTCAATCGGCGCACTGCCGCGGCAGGCGGAGAGCAGGGCGCAGAGTGCGACGAGCAGTCGTGGCAACCGGACGAGCGAGATCATGACGTGGTGCTGGGAAGGACCCGCGCGGCCGACGAGGCAGCTGGTGATGCCAGTCGCCTGGGTGCCGGGGCGCGTTGAGGGAGCAGGATGGTAAAGGTGGTGCCAACGCCGACTTCTGACGACACGTGCACCGAGCCGCCGTGCGCCTCGATGATGCCGCGAACGATCGCCAGGCCGAGTCCGGTGCCAGCGGCACTGGTGGCTTCCTGGTTGCCGGCCTGGAAGAACTTGCGGAACACGTGCGGGAGTTCCGGGGCAGGGATGCCGACGCCGGAGTCACGCACTTCGATGCGCACCGATCCCGGCTCACCGTCGCCGTGCAGCGCAACGACCCCACCGCGCGGCGTGAACTTGCAGGCGTTGGTGACGAGGTTGCCGATGGCTTCGGTCATGCGGTCCCGATCCCACCACGCTTCGGCCGGCATGCCCGGATTTGCGGTGACGCTGAAATGCACACCACGCTGTTGCGCGAGCACGACCAGCGAATTCTCCAGTTCGGCAAAGAATGCGCGGGTGTCGAGCGGCTGCAGGTCGAGCGTGGCACCGCCGGCATCGTATTTCGAGACGTCGAGCAGCTGGCGCACCAGTCGGTTCAGTGCGTGGCTCTGGCGTTCCAGCGTGTGTACCACGTCGCGCTGCTTGTCGGTCAGGGGGCCGTACACGCCATCGTCGAGCAACGTCAGGTAGCCGAGGATCACGTTCAGCGGCGTCTTCAGCTCGTGTGATGCCATGGAGACGAATTCTGCCTTCAGGCGATCCAGTTCGCCGAGGCGCTTGGCCATCGCGGCGTAACTTTCGGCCAGGCGGCCGAACTCGTCGCCACGTTCGGACGCGATCTCCAGCTTGTGGTCGAACTGGCCAGCCGCAATGCGTTCCATGCCGTGCTGCAGGTCGGCGACCGGCTGTGCGATGCTGACGATGATCCAGGTCGCGACGATGGCGGCGAAGAGCAGCGCCAGCAGCAGCGCAGTCAGCGAGACGCGTTGTGCCTGCGCGGTTTCGTCGCGCGCACTGCTGACCCGCCGGCTGGTCTCCATGCGCAGTGAGCTTTCGGCATCCACCACCGCCGTCGCCAGACGCTGCAGGGCCGGGTGGAGCGAGATCTCCGAAAGCGCATCCATGCGCACGTAGTCGCCCTTCTCCATCGCGCGCAGGCTCAGGTCCACGCTCTGCTGCATCTCGCGCACCGCGCCATCCACCGGCGTGTACGTGGCACCGGGGGCGATCGTGAGCAGCGAGTCGGTCATGATGCGCAGGTCGCGCATGGACGAGCGAAGCATCGGCGCGCCGCTGCTGTCCTGCAATCCCGCGATCTGGTCGTCGGCCCGGCGCAGCAGGTCGGAGGTGGCGCGCAGGCGGCCAAGCAGCAGGGAGGCGCGGAAATCCTGGCTCTGCAACTGCTCGATCTCATCGAACAACGAACGGAGCGAGACGCGCGTGACGATCAATGGAGCGATCAGGATCGACGCCAGGATCAGCATGCCCAGCACCAGCCGCACGCGCAGCGGCACACCGCGGCGATGCTTCAGGGTCGGCGCTTCAGGCTGTGGACTGGCGAAGACTGGAGTCACGAAAATGGCGCAGGCGTCGGTGCCGCAATGCGTTGACTCGCATTACGGCGATCGGTACGTTGCCCCCAATCTTGCGAGCGGAGCCGTTCAGAACAATGACAGGTCAGATGCAATACATCGCGGCACTTCCCGGTGCGGCAGGGGCCACCGTCACGGTGCGCGGCTGGGTGCAGCATGTGCGCACGCAGGGCAAGGTGGCGTTTCTCGTCGTGCGCGACGGCACCGGCGTGGTGCAGTGCGTCTTCGTCAAGAGCCAGGTGTCGGCGGAGGTCTGGGATCGGTTCGGCACGCTGACGCTGGAAACGGCGGTGGCGGTCACGGGTGAAGTGCGCCTCGAACCGCGTGCACCGGGCGGAGCCGAACTGGGAGCCAGTGAACTCACCGTGCTGGGTGCGAGCCCGATCGACTATCCGATCCAGCCGAAGGAGCACGGCGTCGATTTCCTGATGGACAATCGGCATCTCTGGCTGCGCGCACCGCGCCAGGTGGCGCTGATGCGGATCAGGCACGAAATCGAGCAGGCGATCCACGACTTCTTCTACGCGCGCGACTTCATCCATTGCGACACGCCGATCCTGACGGCTGCCATCGGTGAGCGTTCGGGGCTGTTCAGCACCGAATACTTCGATGAAGGCAGTGCGTACCTCGCGCAGACGGGACAACTCTACGGTGAGGCGCTGGCCGCGGCACTCGGTCGCATCTACACCTTCGGCCCGACGTTCCGTGCCGAGAAGTCGAAGACGCGCCGGCACCTGACCGAGTTCTGGATGATCGAGCCGGAGATGGCGTTCTACGACGTGCACGACAGCATGCAGCTGCAGGAGGACATGCTGCTGTACATCGTGGAGCGAGTGCTCGAGCGTCGTCGTCCTGAGCTGGCCGTGCTGGAACGTGACGTCAGCCATCTCGAGGCGATCGTCGGTCCGTTTCCGCGCATCTCGTACACCGATGCGGTGGCAACGCTGCAGCAGAAGGGAAGCACGGTCACCTGGGGCGAGGATCTGGGGGCGGAGGACGAGGCGTTGCTGGTGGCCGATTACCGCACGCCGATCTTCATCTGCAACTACCCGAAGGAAGCCAAGGCGTTCTACATGAAGGAGAATCCGGACGATCCGCGCACCGTGCTGTGTGCGGATTGCCTGGCGCCGGAAGGGTATGGCGAAATCATCGGTGGCTCGCAGCGCGAGGACGATCACGACAAGCTGCTGCACCGCATCACGGAAGAAGGGCTGGAAGTGGAGGCCTACGGCTGGTACCTCGACCTCCGCAAGTACGGGACCTTCGTGCACAGCGGCTTCGGACTCGGGCTGGAGCGCACGGTGGCGTGGCTCTGTGGCACACCGCACATCCGCGAATGCATTCCGTTCCCGCGCCTGATGAACCGCCTGCGTCCGTGATCGACGCGTTGCGGCTTCCTGCTGCAAACGGTCGCGGTTCGCCTGCTGGCGGACCGCGACCGTGGCGCATCAGGCACGCGGAAAGTCGGCGGCCTGCCGGATCACGGTGCTTTGCCAGAGGTGCCGACGTTCGTGGGCCAGCAGCAGCGCCAGCACGGTGCCGAGGGCCAGTCGGATGCGCTTGATGGTGGGGGGGTGCACCCGCACGTGCGCGAGATCGAGCCCGGCCGCGCGTTCGAGGCGCAACTCGAGCGCATTCTGCGCGGCACGATACGCCTGCCGTGCCTCCAGCGGGTCCTGCGTCGCCGCAGGGCGCAACACTCGCGGCGATCGCATCCGGATGCGCACCGGTGGCTCCATCGACCACACCAGCACCCGGCTCACGGCGTTGCCCTGGAACGGGCGGTCGCTGTAGGCCGCGTCGGCGTGGCCGCGCCGGATGGCGACGTCCAGCGCAGGCAGGTAGAGGTTGGTGATGGTCGCCAGATGACCACAAATCTCCGCCAGTCCCCACTGACCGTCGCCCGGCCGCCAGGCCAGCTGCGTGGCCGTCAGGCCGTCGAGAAGCGCGAGCGCCGTCTCGCGATTCACCGACAGCTCGCGGAAGAAGGGCTGCATGGTGGTCAGCGAGCGAGGCGGTGGCACGATGTTCGGATGGGTCATTCACCGGCTCGCTTGACGTCATCCCACAGCAGGTCGAGCTCCGCCAGCGAGGCTGTTCCGACGTGCACGCCGCGTTCGGCCGCCAGCTTTTCCACCGCCGTGAAGCGTCGCACGAACTTCAGGTTGGCGCGATCCATCGCCACCGCCGCATGCACGTTTGCCTTGCGGCAGAGGTTGACCACCGCGAAGAGCAGGTCGCCGAGTTCACCTTCCAGCTTGTCCTGTGCAGTGCCCGCGTCGGCATGCGGGCGCTCGATCTCCGCCGCCACTTCGTCGATCTCCTCGCGGACCTTTGCCAGCGGTCCGGCCACGTCGTCCCAGTCGAACCCGACGCCGGCCGCGCGGTCCTGCAGGCGATGGGCGCGGTGCAGTCCGGGGAGGTCCACCGGCAACCCGTCGGCCAGCGACGCGCGCGTCTTCGCCTTCTGGCGCTCCCACGGCACCGCCTCGCCGTCGCCGTACAGGTGCGGATGCCGGTGCTTCATCTTCGCCACCAGCGCACCCGCCACGTCGTGCAGGTCGAACGCCTGTCGCTCCTCGGCGATCACGCTGTGAAAGACCACCTGCAGCAGCAGGTCGCCCAACTCGTCGCGAAGCATGCTGTCGCTGCCCAGCCGCAGTGCGTCATCGACCTCATGCGCCTCCTCGATCAGGTATGGGCGGAGTGATTGATGCGTCTGCGCGGCGTCCCAGTCGCAGCGAGCCCGCAGATCGCGCATCAGCGCGAGGGTATCTTCAAGACTGGCTTTGGCTTGCATCGTTACGACTGCTCCCGGTACCTTCCTAGGCTGTGACCGCCACTCCCGCCGACGCCCGCGCCATGAGCGCCATGCTCACCGTGGACCTCACCGCGGTGCGGGAGAATTATCGCCTGCTGGCCCGTCAGGCGGCGGTCCCGTTGCTGCCGATGGTCAAGAGCGACGCCTACGGCCTCGGTGCGGTCGAGATCGCCAAGGTCATCGACGGCGAGGAGCCCGTGGCATTCGGCGTCGCCAGCGTGAGCGAAGGGATCCAGCTCCGGGCGGCCGGCCTGCGGCGACCGGTGGTGGTTTTCACCCCCGCGCTGCCGCCAGACTTTCCCGACGCGCTGGCAGCCGGGCTGACCCTCTGCCTGTCGCACCCGGCACACGTGGCGCTTTGGGCTGGGCTCGGCGGCCGCTGGCAGCTGCCGGTGGACACGGGCATGAGCCGCGCCGGCGTGGACTGGCGCGACTCGGCCGCGCTGCAGGCGGCGCTGGTGGCGGGCGGCGATCCGGATGGGGTCTTCACGCACTTCCATTCCGCCGACGGCGATCCGGCGTCGATGGCGGAGCAGGAGACGCGATTCGAGCGCGTCCTGGCCTCGTTGCCGCGTCGGCCGGCTTCGGTGCATGCCGAGAACAGCGCGGCGCTGCTGCAGCGCGGCCCCTCGCGGTTCGACTGCGCACGGCCCGGGATCGCACTCTACGGCGTGGCGGTGGGTCCGGCGCGCTGGACACCGCGTCCGGTGGTCACGCTCGACGCGCCGGTGATCGAACTGCGGAACGTGCAGCCCGGCGACACGGTGAGCTACGGCGCCACCTGGCGGGCCCCCGGCGTCCGGCGGATCGCTACCGTCGCGCTCGGGTATGCGGACGGATATCCGCGCGGGGCGGGCAGCAGGGCGACGGCGCTGGTCAACGATCGGCGTGTGCCGGTGGTGGGCCTCGTCACCATGGACATGACGATGTGCGATGTGACCGATGTGCCGTGTGAAGTCGGGGATCGCGTCACGCTGATCGGCGGTGACGCCGACCTGAGCGTGTCCGCGATCGCCATGCACGCGCAGCGTTCACCGTACGAAATCCTCACCGGGCTGCGCGCCCGTGCCCGCCGACGGTACCAGCCTGCGATCGAGGCGGCGGCATGAGCGCACGCGTGGCGCTGATCGTGCTCGATGGCGTGGGCTGCGGCGAGGCACACGATGCGGCCGCCTACGGTGACGAGGGCAGCAACACGCTCGGCCACGTGCTGGCGCAGGCAACGTCGCTGTCGCTGCCGACGATGGAGCGCCTGGGCCTCGGCCACGTGGGCGCGTTGCGGGGTGTGTCGCCGGTGCGCGAGCCTGCCGCTGCGGTGACCGTGCTGGAGCCGATGAGCGCGGGCAAGGATTCCACCACCGGGCACTGGGAACTGGCGGGTGTGGTGCTGGAGCAGCCATTCCCGACGTTCCCGCATGGATTTCCGCCGGCGGTGGTGGCGGCGTTCGCCCATGCGACCGGGCGCGGCGTGATCGGCAACTGCGTCGCCAGCGGCACCGCGATTCTCGAGACACTGGCTGCGCAACACGTCGACACCGGCGACTGGATCGTGTACACGTCGGCGGATTCGGTCTTTCAGGTGGCGGCACACGAGGACGTGGTGCCGCTGGACGAACTTTATCGCGCCTGCGAGATCGCACGGGCGATGCTGGTGGCGCCGCAGGACGTGTCACGCGTGATCGCGCGGCCCTTCACGGGCGGCGACGGAGAGTGGCAACGCACTGCGAATCGTCGCGACTATTCGCTGGCGCCGGTGTCCGAGACCTTGCTCGATGCACTGCAGACCGCGGGGGTCGCGCGTACCGGCGTCGGGAAGGTGGATGACCTGTTTGCGTCGCGCGCGATCACGTCTACACACACCGATGGCAACGCCGACGGCATCGGCCTGATTCAGCGTTGGCTGGACGGGCCGTCGGAAGGATTGCTGTTCGCGAACCTGGTGGATTTCGACCAGGCGTTCGGGCATCGCAACGATGTGGCCGGCTTCGCTGGTGCGCTGGCGGAGTTCGACGCCGCGCTGCCCCAGATGCTCTCGGCGCTGCGTGACGACGACCTGCTCTGCATCACTGCCGACCACGGGAACGACCCCACCACGCCGGGCACCGATCACGCGCGAGAGCGGGTTCCGCTGTTGGTGGCGGGGCCGTCGGTGCGGCCGTCAGTTCTGCCAGCCCGCACGACCTTCGCCGACCTCGGCGCCACGATCGCCGAGGCGTTCGGCCTCGGCTGGCGTGGACGAGGCACGAGTTTTCTTCCGCAGATGGTGACACGGACATGACCGATTTGCAACGCGACGCGCTGGAGCGCGCGGCGGAAGCCGCGATGCACCGCGCCTACGCCCCGTATTCGAAGTTCCGCGTCGGCGCGGCCTTGCTGGCGGCCGACGGCTCGGTGCACATCGGCTGCAATGTCGAGAATGCGAGTTATCCGGCCGGCATCTGCGCCGAGCGCACTGCGGTGTCGCGGGCGGTGGCTGATGGACTGCGCGAGTTCACCACGATCATCGTCTGGACGGACGCCACCGTGCCAACACCGCCGTGCGGCATCTGCCGTCAGATGCTGCACGAGTTCGCACCGCTGCTCGAAGTGACCAGTATCACGACCGGTGGTGCGCGCCAGACCTGGCGCCTGGACGCACTGCTTCCCGCTGCCTTCGCGGCGAACCTGATGGCCGTCTCCTAACGGCGATCCCTCGCCTCACCCCGTCCCGTTTCCGTGTCTCCTCGTCAGTTTCTCCGCTGCCTGCCGCTCGCCGCGATCGCCTTCGTGGCAGCGTGTTCGGAAAGCCTCGATACCAGTGCCAACTGTCCCACGCTCTGCACGGACAACGCGCTGGTGTTCAAGGACACCACGTTCGACATCGTGCAGTTCGACACCGCCTTTCCGGGTTTCACCGGTGTGGGTGAGCGGTGGCCCGCCCCGGGCCTCGCCACGTCGAACGGTGAGGCCTACCTGTACGAGACCTACGTGCCGGTCGTGCAGCGCCCCGACTCGGTGGACGTGCGGCAGGTGTTCCGCTTCGACACGTTGCCCGACACGTTCTCAGCCACCGACACCACGCGCATCACCGCGGTGACGGGCAGCAAGCTGCTGCTGGTGGTGGACACGTCGCGGTCGGTGATCCCGTCGGGCCCGACCACGGTGTCGCTCTACGATGTGGACGATCCCACCGTGGCCGACGACACCACGGCCTCGATCCTGGCAGCGCGGTTCACAGCCGACCGGCTGGTGGCCGCACGCACGTTCACGCGTGCCGAGGTGGTGGCCGACACGATCAACGGATCGGGCAGCCTGGTCACGATCCGCGCCTTCTCGGTGACGATCCCCGACGCCGCCATGCTGCGTTTCATCCGGGCGCGCCGGATGCGCCTCGGAATGCGGATCACGTCGCCGGGTTCGGCGTCGCTGAGCGTCGTCGCACCCAGCGTGAATGCGCCGGATCTGGTGCCGCGCGTCACGTATGATCCCTCGCCCGACACGCTGGTGGCACCGTGGGGCGTCTCGACGCGCTACGCCCCCGTGATCTCGAATGCGCCGGAGCGCTTCCGCTCGCAGTCGCTGGTGGTGCGCGACCGCACCACGCCGCTCAACGATGGGTCCCTGGAAGCTGGTGGGCTGGTCGGCACGCGGAGCGTGATGCGCGTCCGCATTCCGCGCGGCTTCCTCGATACGGTGCAGGTCGTGCGGGCCTCGCTCGACCTGACGCAGAAGCCGCAGCGCACGGCGCCCGGTGCCAGCGAGGGCGTGCGCGTGCGCCTGCGCATCGGCATCGCCGGGCCGGCGCTCGGCACCGATCCGCGACGAGTGGCGGAGTTCCTCGATCCGACGATCGAGGGTGCGCTGCTGCCGTCGCTGCGCGTCGCGCCGGCCGACAGTGGCGTGCGGTCGTTCGACGTCGGTACCGCGTTGCGACTGTGGCAGCTGCAGGACTCCACCATCGCCACCAACTTCGTGCTCTACGGCGAAGGGGAGACGTACCAGATTCAGCGACCGGCGTTCTTCTCGCGCCGCAGTGTGACCCCCGCCGTTCGACCGCGCCTCCGCGTGACATACACTCTGCGTCGCGAAGGAGCGATTCCATGACCGGCCTCACCACGGGATGCCGGCTTGGCCTTGCCGGTCTGGCACTGCTGGCGGCAGGCACGCTGCGCGCGCAGGGCGCGATCAGCCTGCAAGGCTTCGGGTATCCACCGGGCCAGCTCACCACCCGCGCCGCCAGCACCGGTGGCGCGCTGGGGGAGTTCGACCAGGCGGCGCCACTCAATCCCGCCGCGTTGATGAACTGGGGCGTCGGTGGCGCTTACCTGCAGTACTCACCCGAGCGCCGCTCGACGACGGTCGCCGGCACGGCGTCCACCACGACCGTCGCGCGGTTCCCCGTGTTCGCGATCGGTTTGCCACTGGGCTCGAAGTACGCGTTCGGCGTGTCCAGCTCGACGTTGCTGGAGCGGAACTACACCACCACAGTCACCGCACGGCAGCAGATCCGCACCGATTCCGTCACCACCACGTCGGTGGTCACCGCGCGTGGCGCGATGAACGACGTGCAGTTCGGTGGGGCGATGCAGGTCAACAACTGGCTGCGCGTCGGCACGGCGCTGCACATCATCACCGGTGAGAACCGCGTCCGCACGCTGCGCAGCATCGCACCCGACACGGGTGTGCGCAGCGACACGGTCTCATACTCCGCGATCAGTGAGAACAGCTCCGGCACGTTCGGCGGATCGGGGATCTCGGTGGGTGTCGAACTGCTGCCCACCAAGAAGCTCAGCATCGCCGGATCGGCTCGCCTCGGCTTCGGCATGCGCGTGGATCTCAACGACTCCACGCGCCGCACGGCGGACGCACCCAGCCGGGCGGGTGCAGCGGTGCGATGGGACGTGGGAGGCATCAATCTGGCGGCGCGCTACAACTGGGAAGGGTGGACAGCGCTGCAGGGCCTGGGTTCGGATGCCGGCGGCATCTTCGACAGCCAGGAGTTCGGCGTCGGTGCCGAGGTGCCGGGCCCGAAGATTCGCGGTGGGCAGATGCTGTTGCGCGTCGGGGCGCGTCGTCGTGACCTGCCGTTCGGCATTGCCGGCAACCAGCCGTCAGAGAACACCATCGGCGGCGGACTCGGATTTCCGCTCGGCTTCGGCCGCGCGCAGGTCGACCTCGGCATCGAGCGCGCGTCGCGCAAGGTGCCGGGCATCGACAACCTCAGTGAGCGCGGCCTCATCATGTCGTTCGGCTTCCGCCTCCGGACCTGAGTGCGGTGACGGTTCGCGTCTGGCTGCAGACCTTCGGGTGTCGCGCGAACCAGTACGACTCCGAAGCGGTGGCCGCGATGGTGGCGGCAGGCGGCGCGACGTTGGTGGACGCGGTCGAGCATGCCGACGTGGCGGTGTTCAACAGTTGTGCGGTCACTGCGGCCGCCGAGGCCGACTTACGACAGCAGGTGCGTCGCGCGGCACGTCGTCAGCCCATGTTGCGCAGTGTGGTGATGGGCTGCGCCGCGGCACGATCAGGCGCACAGATCGGTGCCTTGCCGTCGGTCAGCGACGTGATTCCCGGTGCCGACCTCGCCGCGGTGGCGGCTGCGATCGGCGTGCCGACCGGCGCCGCGTCGGTGGCGGCGATGGCGCAGCGCGGCACCCGCGGCCTGCTGCGCATCCAGGACGGGTGCGACGAACACTGCACCTTCTGCGCGACCACGCTGGCGCGCGGTGCCAACCGTTCCCGCGCGATCGATGCGTTGGTCGAGGAGGCCCTGGCGATGTCGGCGCACCATCCCGAGATCGTACTCACCGGCATCCATATCGGAACGTATGGTGTCGATACCGGGACTTCGCTGGCCGCGCTGCTGACGGCGCTGGTGATGCGTGTGCCCACGGTGCGGTTTCGGTTGTCGAGCGTGGAAGCGACGGAAGTGGACGCGGCGCTGGCCGAACTGCTGACCGGCGCGCCGGGACGCGTGGCGCCGTACCTGCACGCGCCGCTGCAGTCGGGCAGTGACGCCGTGCTGCGCCGCATGGGGCGTCATTGGTATTCGGCATCGGCGTACGCCGACGCAGTGACGGCACTGGTGCGCGACCTGCCGGTCTTCGGGCTCGGCGCGGATCTCATCGCCGGATTTCCTGGCGAGACGGAGGCCGATCATGCCGCCACCTGTGCGCTGGTGAAGCGGCTGCCGTTCACCGGACTGCATGTGTTCCCGTACTCCCCGCGCCCCGGCACCGCGGCGCTGCGGTTGGCCGGCGACGTTCCGGAGCCAGTACGCCGCCAGCGCGCGGCGGAACTGCGGGCGATCGGCGAGCGGAAGGCCGCGGCGCACGTCGCGCGGCGGAGCGGCGGCGCGGCGGATGTGATCGTGATCGGGCACGAGGGCGGGCACCGCGACGGGCTCACGGAGGATTACCTTCCTGTGGACCTGCCGGAGCCTGCGCCGGCACGTGGCGCACGGTATGGCGCCCGCCTTGCCACCAGCGAGACACGTCGCGGGCTCATCGCCGTACCGATCGCCTGAATCCTGCCCATGTTGCCGCGTCCCACCGTCTTCATCGAAACGTACGGCTGCCAGATGAACGTCAGCGACACCGAGCTGATGCTCGGCAAGCTGGCGTCGGCCGGCTACGACCAGGTGGATGTGCCGGATGGCGCGGACGTGATCCTGCTCAACACCTGCGCGATCCGCGATCACGCCGAGCAGCGGGTGATTGGTCGGCTGGGCGAATTGCGCCGGCACATGAAGCCCGACACGGTGATGGGTGTGACCGGCTGCATGGCGCAGCGCCTCGGACCGCGCCTGCTGGAGCAGGCGAAACACGTGTCGCTGGTGATCGGTCCCGACGGGTATCGCGCGTTGCCGTCGCTGGTGGATGGCGCGCGTCGCGGACAACGCGTCGCTGCCACCACGTTCGATCTCGAGGAGCACTACGAGGATTTCACACCGCGCCGTTTCGACCGGGTGAAGGCCTGGATCCCGGTGCAGCGCGGTTGCGACTACAAGTGCACGTATTGCATCGTGCCCACCACGCGCGGCAGTGAGCGGAGTCGCGCGCTGGCCGACGTGGTGCGCGAGACCGAGCAGGTGGTGGCCGAGGGCATGACCGAAGTGGTGCTGCTGGGCCAGACGGTGAACAGCTATTTCGACGGCCGGCATGACTTCGCCGACCTGCTGCGGGCGGTGGGCACGGTGCCGGGGCTCCGCCGCCTGCGCTACACCAGTCCGCACCCCAACGACTTCAGCGATCGCGTGATCGCGGCGATGGCCGAAACGCCGACCGTGTGCGAACATGTGCACCTGCCGATGCAGAGCGGCTCGACGCGCACGCTGAAGCGGATGCTGCGTCGCTACACGCGCGAAGGCTTCATGGAGTGCGTGGCGCGGCTGCGTGCCGCGATTCCCACGCTGGTGCTGACCACCGACATCATCGTCGGCTTCCCGGGCGAGACCGAGGACGATTTCCTGGAGACGCTGAGCGCCTGCCGCGAGATCGGCTTCATGGACGCGTTCACCTTCAAGTTCTCCGCGCGCGAAGGCACACCGGCGACGCGGATGCCGGAGAGTGAGACGGTCCCTGATGACGTGGCCGGCGATCGGCTGCAGCGCCTGGTGGACACGGTGCGGGCGATGAGCCGCGACGTGAATCTCGGCCTGCTCGGCACGCGCCACGAGATCCTCATCGAGAAGCTGGCCAAGCGCGGTGACCTGCTGCAGGGCCGCACGCGGGACTTCCGCACCATCCTGGTGCCGGGCGATCCGTCGCTGGTCGGGACCTACCTGCAGGTCGAGATCACCGGCACCACGGGACACACCTTCACCGGTGCGCCGGTGTCGCAGCGCGCGGCGCTGCCGATGGCGGGCTAGCCGGCGACAGGCACCGACTGGCGCGCGAAAATGTGCTGCAGTGCGTGAATCCGGTGGGCGCCATGGCGCGATCCACCGGATTCTTGCGTCGTGCCGACGACTTCGTGGATCCTGCTCTCCTTCATCATCGGCTCGGCGGCCGGTGCCGCGGGCGTAGCGTCGGTGGCAGTGCTGGCGGGCGTGGGGTGCGGGCTGATCTGTGCGCAGCTGCGTCGGCACGGCACACGGGTTATGGTGGCTCCGCTGCTGCTGGCCGCGGCCGCGGCGGCCCGGTCCACTGCGGAACGCTGGCACGACGCACACTGCCGCAGCGTGATCGTGCGGTCCGCGGCGGTGGAGTTGGTGACGGACTTCGACCTGCAGCCGGGTGACGCCGGCCCGGCGCTGATGCAGGCAACTGCCGACGACTGCGCGGTGCTCGGCATGGTGCGCGCACGCACGGCGCTGCGCGGCGGGCGATGGTATCGCACGACGAGCCGCGCCGAACCGGCAGCGCGTGGGCTGCAGCTGACGGTGCGGACTGCCACGTCGCTTCCGACCACGTCACTTCGGCCGGCGTTGCGAGCTGCCGGCGTGCGCCGCGTGGACTCCATCTTCCTGGCCGACGCGCCGATGGCGCGCGCACTGCTGCTGGCCGACATGCACCTGATCGCTCCAGAGATGCGACGCCGCTGGGCGCGATCCGGACTGGTGCACCTGCTCTCCGTGTCCGGTGTGCACGTGGCGATCATCGCCGCGGCGCTGCTGATGCTGGGCAGTGCGCTGCGGATGTCGCAGCGGAACGCGACGATCTTCGCATTGCTCGTCACCACGGCGTACGTCGTGATCCTTGGCCTGCCACCACCGGCGGTGCGTGCCGCAGTCATGTTCGGCAGCGTGTTGCTGGCCAAACTCCGGCAACGGCCGGCGTCCGAATGGTCCGTCCTGCTGCTCGGCGCGTTGCTGCCGGTGCTCGTCGATCCAGCCGCTCCGCTGGACCTCGGCTGGCAACTGTCCGTGCTCGGCGTTGCTGCGTTGGCCGCCAGCGGGCGACTGGTGCGGCGGCTGCACTGGCAGGGCGGCGGGCGAGTGAAGGTGCTGCGGCGCGAGTTCGTCGCCAGCGTGGTGGCGAGTGTGGCTTCGGCGCCGATCCTGGCGTGGTATTTCGGCACGATCAGCCTGATCGCACCCGTTGCAAACCTGCTTGCGGCGCCACTGGTCACAGTGTTGCAGCCGACGCTCTTCCTCGCGCTGCTGTGTGCACCCAACGTCGAGGTGGCGCGCTTCGTGGCGGGGGCTGCGCATCCGGCGCTGGTGATGCTGGACGGCATCGCCGCCACGGCCGCGGCGCCGTCATGGGCCGCGGTGGAACTGGCCCCGGAGCTCGTCGATGCACTGCTGGCGGGTGCCGTCGTTCTCGCGTCACTGGTGGCGATGATCCAGCGCGACGTGGCCACGCCACTGCTGGCGGCGGCGTGCAGTGCGTTGCTCCTCACCTGGCATGCGTTGCTGCCGTCGCGAGGTTCCGGTGCGCTGGAACTGCACATGCTGGACGTCGGGCAGGGCGATGCACTGGCCGTCCGCACGCCGCACGGTCAGTGGGTGGTGGTGGATGCGGGCGGAGGCGCCCCCGGCATCGACCGGGGACGGCGCACCGTGCTGCCGCACATCCGTCGCCTCGGCGGCCCGGTGCATGCCTTCATCCTCTCTCACCCGCATCTGGATCACGTGGGCGGCGCTCCGGCCGTGATCGGGGCCACGCGCCCGGTGCGATATCTGGACGGTGCCTTCGCTGGTGGCACCGAGGCCTACCGGGCCTCGCTGGAGAGTGCCGCGGTGCACCGCGTGCAG
>JANMON010000229.1:0-15500 GCA_031369265.1 Gemmatimonadaceae bacterium
AGAGCGGCTGCCGATGCGGCCCGGCGGCAGCAGGTGCGGCGCGGGATACACGCCCGACACCTGCGTTTGCCAGTCATGGGGCAGTCGCAACACGCCGTCCACTTTCATCGTGCCCGAGGTGAGTGACTGCCGCGGCATCGCGTATCGCCGAGCTGGCGAGCACCGACTGGCGGGCGGTGGCGTGCCCGCCGACTCGTTCGCGCGCCTCGAGGGCAGCGGGAACGGCGGTCAGCGTGGGCGGAGCGATGCCGGCGGGGACCAATCCATCGCGCCGGTGGGACGGCCGCCCACGCCGAAGGTCCCCGCGGGATGGCGGGGCGTCGTTGCCCCTGCTACGCGCGCCTGCGCCGCAACAACGCCAGGACAATCATGCCACTTGCGAGCAACCCGAACGTCGCGGGTTCCGGAACGACCGTCGTTGGCTCGGCGTAAATGAAATCGTCCATCACGACAAGATCTCTGGTGTTGCCATCCTGATCTGTCGCACCGGCCGCGAGTGCCGTGTTTCCGCTGGTGATGCGCACACGACTCACGATGGACGACGTAAACGAGACACCGAGGAATGAGAACTTGCCGGGCGGTGCGAAGAAAATGCCAAGTGAGGCGTTCGCTCCATCGAAGAACTGCAGCGACGTCGTGTTCGAGAGTTCGACATCACTGAAGACGGAGCCAAACCCCCGCGAGAACGCTGGTGTTGTGCTGCCGGGGACGAAGAAACTGACGTCCATCACGTTGCTGGCAATCGCGGTGAATAGTCGCTGCGCGCTGAACGTCTCGAAGGTGCCCGTGTAGGAGGGATCGATGTTCCCGAATCGCACGGCCGTTCCCGATGCCGCGGTGGCGCTCACGGCGAAACCACTGCCTGGCGTCGAGAAGACCACACCACGTGGTGAATTCACGTTGAAGAAGTTCGCCGGTAACGAATTCGGCGCCGAGAATCCATCGGGGACGCCATCCCAGTTGATCTCGCGACGACCACTTCCGAACGAACCCGCGGTATTCGGATTCAGCGGGCCAAGGGTGACGCGGAACGCGTCAACCTGCGTCTGGATCGATGCAGCAGTTGCGCCGCCGCCCGCGACAATGGATTGGGCGTGTACCGGCGCAGCTGAAGCAAGAAGCGCCAGCGTGGCGCCACCGGCGCACACGAATCTGCGGACTCGCGAGTGCAGGGACCTATCCGACGATTGGGGCATGCGTGACTCCACGTGCGTGAGAGTGGCGCCAGCGACACCTGCTGCGGTGCGGTCCGGCTCAACGGTAGCGATGCGGGACTGTATCTGTTGGCTGCGGCGCACGAGAGTGCAAGCAGTCCGTAGCGTGGATCGCTGCAGTCTGCGCTCGTGTTTGGTACTCGCAGACTTCCGCATCAAGCAGGTGCTTCATGGTAGAACAGATCGGGCACTTGACGTCCCTCGGGAGGTTGGGGAGGGATGCGGTCACGTCAAAACTCGCGATCGCTTTGTGCCCGCATGTGGGCGGAGGTTTGTCCGCTGCCGATGTACGCGTGTGATCACGAGCCGCGTACCGGCCGTTCAGCGGTCGAGCGCGCGCGGTGCCGCCACCTGACGGTGCGCCGCGATGCGCTGCGCGAGCGCGTCCAGATTGGCGAAGCCCACGACGCGCCACCCCTTCGGCTGCCGCACGAGTCGGAAGGCGAGTGTGTCCACCGCCTCGACGCCCGGCAGCCGACCGATCACGCCGACCGTGGCCGAATCACCCGCAATGCCAAGCACCGCCAGCCGGAGCGACTCACGCGCACTCGTGCGGTACATCGGCTGCAGGCGCGTCAGCACCGCGACATACGGATCGGGTGATCGACGGGCGACGCGGGTCACGACCTCTGCGGTCGCGGTATCGCGCGCCATCAGGTTCGGCCAGACATCATGCTGGTTGGCAAAGGCTTTCTCCCCATAGTGCGCGAACAACTGGTTCATCAGCGCCACGTGATCCACCAGCGGATCAAAGCCCGGGAAGTCCCCGGCCCGCCACGCTGTCCCCGCCGCCTCCATCGTGCGCAGCAACGCACGCTCGTCGGAGCGGCACCCCGTGAGCCAGGCCAGACACGCAACCGCGGCCAGCATGGTGCGACGCCGCGCGCGGGCTTTCATGCGCGGCGTGCCACCCGGAGTGCCGCGTGACGCGGACGCTGCTCCATCACCATGCCGCCCACGACGCCCCCTGTCAGCAGCCTGGCCAGCACCATCCGCCACTCGTTCGCGAGTGTGCCATGCGCGGCGCGACACTCCGGCACCGGAACGATGGTGTCAATGATCATTGGGGACACCGCGGCCACTTGGGCGGCGACAGCGTCGCAGTCGGCAGACTCCTGTGACGGCACCGCTTCACCGCCGGGGAACGTGACGAAAACGGCGGCGAGCGCGCCCTTGACAGGCGCCGACAGCTGCGTCGCGCTGCTTCGGCGCAGGATGCGCGAGAAGCCACTGACGCCCACCAGAATTACCAGGGGGGCGAGGAGCCGTAGCAACGTGACGGGACTGCTGGACATCGCGCGGGATGGACGAAAGGACACGGCATGCTCGCGGCACAATCTCGCACCGCGCGCTTGCCGGTGTCGGAGCCACGCCGATCTGTTCGGCCCTCCGTTCGCTCCTGCTGGAGTCTTCACCATGCTCGCTCTGCCCATCGCGAAGCACCAGCGTAGTGGATTGTCGGTCTTCGTGCCGCCCGGCGTTGCGGGGGTCGCCCCCCAGCCCCTCGATCTACCGCGCCCGACACGCCTCCGCGCGCCGTGCCGCTGCCCGGACGTTCTCGTTCAGATACCGGATCCGATCCGCCGCCGTCAGGCACATGCGCGATTGCCGCAGTGGTTGCAGTGCCGCCTCGGGGTCGATTGGCAACAACGCGGCTGACTGACCCGTCGTGGTGGTCAGCACCCACCGACCGTCGGGGCTCAGCAGCGCCCGCGTCACGGTCGCACCGTCGCCCGGCAGCGCGACCGAGCCGCCGGAGCCATCGGTGTTCCACAAGCGCGCCTCGCCCTGACCGAAGCCAAGGGTGACGATGCGCGTGCCGTCGGCAGTGAAGTGTGCGCTCCTCACTTCCTCGCCGCGCGGACGAAGGCGCACCAGCGCCTGGTTTGATGCCACATCCCACGCCATGACCGACCCATCCTCCGACACACTCAGCAGGCGTGACTCACCGGCAGAGAACTCGAGCCGTGAAATGGCCTCGCGCTGGCCTTTCACCACGCGGCCGGTGTCCTGCCCGACGAGTCGGAGGATACGGGCGCTGCCATCCTCGTGGCCGATCGCCAGCATCGCCCCTGAGGGGCTGAATGCGAGCGCCGTTGGCGTCCCACGGCTCGCAAAACGCACGGATGAACCGCCGGGGACGAACGAACTGACGTCGATGCTGCCATCGGCCGCACACACGGCCATCCGTTCGCCATCATCTGACAGTGCTGCACACCGCCAGGTGCGCACGTTGGCCGGGCGCAGCATGCGCCCGCGCTCGGCCGCCGTGGCATCCCACACATGCACCTCGCCCTCCTCACGCGACCAGATGCCACGGCGGGCACGCGGGGCAAACTCGGCCAGCACCACCGTCGCTGCCGACGCCGGCGGCACGAACACCCGCGCTCCACCCGCGACCGGCCACGTGCCCGTCACCGCGTCGCACCGCAACACATCGAGCGCCGCATCATCCGGGGCAAACGCCAGTGCGCAGACATCGGCCCGGGCGCTGTCGAGCACTCGTGGCGACGGAGATGCGGCATCCAGCTCCACCAGCGAGATCGCGCCGCGGCGCGAGCCGAGGGCAAGACGTCGTCCGTCGTGCGAGAAGCCGGCCGCCCCGATGTCGTCCAGGGAATCAGTAGCTGTGGCGCGATACAGCGGCGGCGAAGGTAACTCCCACAGACGCACGTTGCCGTCCTCCGACGCCGTCAGCACCTGCTCGCGGTTCGCGACGAAGACCGACGACACCAGCGCATTGGTGTGCCCCGACAGCGGCACCAGCGCGTCGCCCTCCTCACCGCTCCAGATCCCCGCCTTGAAGGTGGTGCCGCTGGTGAGGATCAGGCGTCGGCCATCGGGCGCGAACGACGCCGATAGCAGCGGGTCATTCGTGCCGCGAAAGCGCGAGCGCGTCGCACCGCTTGCCACGTCGCTGATGCGCACTTCGTCGTCCGCTGAGGCTGACGCCAGTCGACGGCCATCGCCACTCAGTGACAGCGAATTGATCCCGCTCGCATGCGGCACGAAGGTACGAAGAAGCCGGCCGCTCGCCGCATCGTGCACCTGCATGCCGCCCGCACCGGTGCCCAGCGCCACACGCTGGCTCGTCTGGCTGACGTCCATTGCAAGGATCTCGTCGCCCGCCACGCGCACCGTCCGCGTCGGCGCCGCGCTCCCGGCGGCAGGCCACCACTGCGCCTCGCGCTCACCGTTGATGACGACCACCTGCCGATCCGCATCCACCCAGTGCGCTATCTCGATCACATCAGAGGCACCGCCAATCATGTGAGGCGGTGCACTGCCATCGAGCGTGAACACACGCGCCGGTGCGCCGTCATACGTGACCAGCAGCCGACGGTCGTCGAGGCTGAACTCCAGGCGCTGCACCTGGGTGGTGCCGCCACGAAGGGTCATCGGCGTGCCGAGTCGCCGCGCCGGAAACAGCATGACGGTCCCGTGTGCATCACCCGCCGCCAGCTGCTGGCCGTCGCGACTGAACTGCACCACTGTCACGGTGTCCGCCGCACGGGGCAGTTCCAGCGGGGCGGTCACGCCGCTGAGGGGCCAGAGACGCACCACCCCGTCCAGCGCCGCGGTGGCAACGGTGCTGCCGTCAGCACTCACCACGGCGTCGCTGATGCCCGCCTCGTTCGGAAAGGTCGCGACCACCCGGGGCACGCGCCGCAACTCGAGCGCCGCACCAAGCATCGCCAGTCGCGTCGCGTTATCAGCGCTGCTGACCATGGTGCTGTCGATGCTGCCCAACAGCTGCGTCGCGAGCAGCGGGTCCTCGCCCACCAGCGCCGTCGCCGAGCGTACCACGGACGCAATCCGCACCTGCTCGGCGCGTACAGTGGCCAGGCGTCCACCAATCACGGCCGCCACGCCCGCCGCCGCAATCGCCACCAAAGCTGCAGCCACCGCAGCGAGTGCGACGCGTCGGCCACGCACGCTGCGCTGTGCAAAGTGCAGTTCGGTGACGGACAGCCACGGCGCCCGCCGTCGCACCAGCGGCACAAGCTGTGCACTCCGCGACGCATCACTCCACAGCAGGCCGTGCTTGCCCTCGCCCTGCGCATGCTGCCATTCCTGCGCCGCGCGATTCAGGCGCTGCTGCTGCGAGAGCGGGAAGATAGCGTCGTTCTCCAGTCGCACCCACTCGGCCAGCCGTCCCCAGCCGCGCACCAACGCATCATGTGCGGGTTCGACGAAACGCTCACCATCGAGCTCCCTGCCCTGCGTCAGCAGACGTGCGTTGACCAACCGCTGCACGATGACCTGCGCTCGCTGCTGCTCGGCAGGGTCCGCGAACTCGAGGTCCGCATCACTGGCACGACGGCGCGCGATCCCGGTGCCCTCCGCAGTGACCAGTCGCAGCATCACGCGCCGCAACGTCCCGCGTGACAGATCGTCGAGTGCATCGTGCTCCGACTCGGCGCGCGAACGCAGTGCACCGACGACGCCACCCACTGCATCGAAATCCCCGCGGGTGAGCGCACGATCACCGCCCTGCCGCTGCACGTAGCGGATGTACATCTCGCTCAACGCAAACGAGAGGAGCGGCAGCGCCCCGGGTGTCGCGACCACCTCGTCGAGCAACGCATCCACCAGGGTCGACGGATCGAAGTACAGCACGCGTGCCGTGGCCGGTTTCTCGATCACGTCGCGCAAGGCGGCGCGCGACATCAGCGGCACGACGTAGCGCCCCTGTTGCCAGAGCTCGGCGAACCCGGCCCGATCGAAGTTCGGCTCGAAGTCGGAGCGCAGCGTGATCACGACGCGCACCGAGTCCGGATGTGACTGGAGCAGGCGCGTGAGCAGTGCCATCGTGCGCTCACGGTCGCCGGCGCGTCGTGCCAGCGTGATCATCTCCTCGAACTGGTCGATGACGATCACCAGCTTCGCGTCCGGGTGCGCCTTGAGGCGCGCAGCCACGAAGGCGGCAATGGTGTCCGCCGTCGCCCCTTCCACACTGCGGCCCGGCGGTGCGAGTGCCGCGGCGAGTGACACCAGCGGTGCGGTTCCGGGTCGCACGATCGGCGCCACCTGCCACCCGGACGAAGTGAGTGCCGGCACCACACCCGCTTTCACCAGCGACGACTTCCCGCTGCCCGAGGCACCGAGGACTACCGTCAGCGGATGGTCGACGATGCGAGCTGTCAGCGCGGCGATCTCCGCATCACGGCCGAAGAACAGCGCCGCATCGGCGGACTCGTACGAGCCAAGACCGCGCCACGGATTGTTCTCGAACGTCAGGGGCGGCGCGGGGGGCAGCGTGAGCTCGCGCCCCGGCACGAAGAAAATGAACTCGCCGCGGTCATGCTTGCGCAGGGGCCAGAGGCGTGGCGTCTGCTCCTTGCCCGCCGCGATGACTGCCGACTGGAGCGTCTCCTCGAGGTAGAGATAGAGTTCCGTGGCCGTCACGAGACCGTCGCCCGTGCCGGCCGGCACGATGTCGCCGGCGCCGCGCAGTGCGTCGAAGAGTGCCAGCGCGAACGGTGAGTGCGCACCCTCGCCAGGCCGGCTGCCAAGCGCCCCGGCCGAGAGCTGGTCGAGTGCCTTCTGGTCCTGTGCCGCCGAGGTGATCACCTGCCAGGCGGGGTCGCGCACGTAGCGTTCGTACTTTTCCCGATGCACCACATCGGGTTCCTCCTCGACGTCGCGCACACCCGACCAGCGGAACGCGCCGGAGAAGCAGGAGTCGAGGATCACCAGCATGTGACGGCAGGGCAACGCCAGCAGCGCGTCATGCACCAGCGGCATGTGCAGGTAGGTGGTGTCGTCGCCGCGTTTCGCACTCACCGGCAGCAGGTATCCGTTCGGTCCCTCGTCGCCGTCGCGTGCCACGCCGTGGCCCGCGAAGTAGAACAGCACGCGATCACCGTTGCCCACACGCGCTGGCAGTTCCTTCGTCAGCAGCCTCGTGATCCGCTCCTGCGTTGCGTCACCATCGAGGAGGCTGATCACGTCGTAGCCATGCTCGCTGGCCAGCAGTGTGCCCAGCCGGCGCGCATCGTTGGCCGCCGTCCGCAACGCCGGAATGCCGTCGCGGTACTGATCGATGCCGATCACGATCGCAATCGAACGCTCGAATGGTGGAACGGTGGGCATCACGGCAGAGCAGAGGCGGAGGCGAGGCTTGTGGATCGGCGCGGACACTGGCGCTGGCGATGGCCCAACATTGCCCGGCATCGCGCTGGGCGGTAGGCAGCCATGGGCCCGGCGGGCATGGATCTCTGGCGTGCTGCTGCACCGACTGGCGCACGACAATGCCCGCAGCGCAAGTTGCGGAGCCTGCCGACGGCGCCACGTGTGCCTTCACCGGGCGCGGCAGGGCCGGTTCATCGCTCATCCGGGAGGATCACATGATTCGTCGCATGTCATCATCATGGGTTATCGGCGCGGTCGTTGCCGGCATCGGCCTCGGTCTCGCACCGCAGGCGCCCGTCATGGCGCCCGTCATGGCGCCCGTCGAGGGGGTGCGTCACGCGCGCGTGGTCACACGCACCGACCTCGATGCGTTCAGCGACGAGCAACTCGATCGCGACCTTCAGGATGAACTGGATGACGTGTTCATGGAGCATGCGCCCACTGCGGTGGCAGACGTGGCCACGATCGAGGCGGCGATCATGGAGGCGCTCTCGGACGAGGGGGACGAAGGGTTCGAATCCGAGATCAGCCTGGCGGATCTGGAAGACGAGATGCGCGAGGACGGCACGGACGTGGAGGATGTCGTGCACGATGCGGTCGCGCGCCTCGATCGGGCCGCGGTGGACCGGCCCGCGATCCATCTCGCCGCGTGGCGTGGCGCGTCGGAGCCGGGGCAGAAGCCATCGTACGGGTTGGCGGTGCGCGACGCGAAGCGCAGCCTGATTCGCGAGATCCGCAAGGCGCGGTGAGCGGCGGGAAGTATGATCCGCAGCAACGCGAGCGCGTCTGCCGCCGTCGGGCGCGAGGAGTGACGCGCCCGGGGACAGTCGGCACGCTCAGCGAGCTACGGTTTCCGAACTGAACAGATCGTGGCCGCCGAGGAACGTGATCGTGCTACCGCGCGCTCTGGCCAGGAATCCAAGCTCGGACTCCGCGAAACGCACGGCCAGGCGGAATGCCTGCATGCCATCGATCCCGACAATGCGGTGCACCCGTGTGGTCGTGCTCAGAGCCGGCGCGGCGCCGTCGGTCGGCACGGTGGGCGATGCGTATGAGAACCCGTTTGCCGAGTCGGTGATCGGGTGCACGAGACCGAGGTCATTCGGCGCCGGGGCTCATGGCGCGGCTTCGAGACGTGGAGTATCCGACCCTCGACTGGGTGGCCTGGGTCAACGCGCAGCGCTCGCTGGAAAAGCTGGATTGCGTGCCCCCCGCGGAGTTCGAGGAGCAGTTCGTCGGCACCCAGGCGGCTCAGACCGAGCCGTTGGCAGTCAACTCACCGGGTCTGCTGAAGACCCGGCGCGGTTCAGGAAGTAGAAGACCCAGGAAAAGTACAACATGAACACGAGGTCATTCAGCCCATAGATGCTGAAGAAGACGCCAGCAAACAGATCCGTTCTGGCGAGCGCTGCGACACTGTTTGTCGAGTGCCACATGATCCAAACGACGACATAGACCAGCTTCTCCAGCGCAAACGCTGCGGCCAGCCACCTGACGCGCGCGCCAATCGAAGCGGCGCTCAGGTATGCGAGGCCCCACACTGCAATCATCACGAGGCCGAAATTCGACATCACGACGGGATCAGCGTCGTTGATGGCGGTGTTCGTGAGTAGTCGCGAGAACAGCAATACGCCGGCGATGTTCATGATGCCAGCGATGATGAATCCGTTCCGGACAAGCTTCTGGCTCACGCGTTTTCCTGGAAGACTTCGGGAATACCGGTACACTCCGGGAACATAGGCAACACCGGAAACCGGGGACACGGGTGACGCGCCCGCGCACGGCCGAGTCGCGCGACCTGCCCGACCTCCCGTACGCCGACACGCATTCCGGCCGACGCTTGATCAGGCATGCGGCGGTTGTGCGGGCGAACATTCGTTCCCACGATGATCCAACAAATGCGGCGACGCCGCTGCCCCGAGACAACCCGCGCATCAACCTGTACGCCAACCGTTCGACGCAATGGAACCGGGCGACGAGGGGCTCGTGCGGGCGCGCGCCAGAATCGAAGCCAGGCTCCGTGAGTGGCTGGACTCCGTCAGCCCACCATGGACGAGCCCGATGGTGTCGAGCATCATGAGGAGAATATTGGCCCTGGGAGCTGTTGCGCTTCAGCTGCGCTGCAAACCAGGTGCGTCAGTATCTCGATCGAGTTGCTGAGGCATTCGGGAGGAACGGGCCCGCAAAAGACGAACGGGCGGGGCTGCCGTCGTTCAGCAGCCCCGCCCGCTTCAGCCCTGCGACCACGCCAACGTGGGCGTGCCCTCCGGGCGGTACGTCAGGCGACCATGCGCCGACGGCGACGTGCCACGCCCGCCAAGCCGACCAGGCCTGACGCCATCAGCACGTACGTGCTCGGCTCCGGAACGATCGAGGTTGCTGAAATCTCGAAACGAAGGTCGTTGTAGTCGAAGTCGGAGAGCGGCGAAAGGACGCCCGAGCGATCCTCGAAGCTGAACGACTGCGCGTACGTCCCGCCGCCGAGAGCGGCGGTACCAGACCCTGCACCCAAGGAGACGTGCAGACGGTTGTCCGGATTGCGCGAGGCCAGACCGCTGTAGAACGTGAAGTTGGATTCGCCCGACGCAGCGGCTTGTGTCGCGTTGAGCAGGCGGAAGAACACGAACTGATCAGCACCGACGTTTCCGATGACGGTCTGTGTGCCGGCAAGTGTAGCACCGACGCCATTGTTCACGAACAGCGCGGTGAACGCACCCGAAGGGTTGAACGTGGAGCCGATCTGGTACGACAGCAGGCTGCGATCCACGGCTTCGGAGCCGAGGAAACGCACCGTCACGACCTGGCCCGTGCCACGGAAGTCCAGGGATGAGGGCTGTGCTGCGGCGGTGCCAGCCGTGCCAGCGACGAACAGTGCCGCGACGGCGAGGCGCCGGGCGGCGCGAACGGGAAAGGTACAATTCATTGTGGTTCCGCTCTCGAAGGGTGGTGCGACGCCGCCACCGAACCGTGGCTGCATCGCGTGCGACAGGAGAGATCGATGGCAGCTCGAGTGAATGCGAGCACCATGCCTCGCCACCGTTGCTGAGACTTGAAACGCAACTCTTGCGCCACCATGCGTCGACGCGCATCCAGGCTGGTCCGTGTCGAGGTGCCGTTGCAGGCGGACACGACCGCAGAGGATGCGGATATCTTTTGCTGTCGGAACGATCGCACACTTGCGTGATGCGGATGCATGATCGTGCCCGAGACGGCCCCGTCGATGCGTGCGAGACCTCGCAAATCCTGACGGCTGATGCCCCCGATCGCGCGCGGTGCCCCCGCCGGTCGTGAACTGAACGTGCCGCGCTCGGCCGCGGAGATCTCGCTGGGATCACTGCAGCGACCTCGCATGTCGCGCGCGCGGCGTCTTCCGCGAGATATCGCGCGGTGTGCGACTGTTCGCTGTCAGTCGCCGTAGCGTCGAAGTGTCCGTCTGCCCGTATCGAGCTCGACGATAAAACGGTCGTACCAACACAGCTCCCAGAGCGTCTGCCCGTCGAACCGGAAGTTCTCGGTCGAGCAGGCGGAAGAGTCGTCGTTCCGGTCGCGGGAGTTCGTTGCGGGAAGGATGGAGTGACGCTGGCGCGAGACATTCTCACGCTGGATCAGGATGCGTTCAGCGCGGCCTTCCGGACGTCGCCGATGACGCGGGCGAAGTTGGCGGGGCTACCGCGCAACGCAGCGGTGACGCTCGAGAACGCGTCCTGAGGTCAGCGTCCACGAACGCGGATGGACTCTGCCTCGAAGACGAGCGCGCATGGAGTCTGATGAGGGCATAGTCGGCGCATCCTGCGGCTGGCACTGCACACCGTCCGGATTCGCGCCGACTCGTGAAGTCACCAGAACGCACAAGCGTTCGCACGCCTGGTGTGAGCACATGAGTACAAACGTGCAATGATCACACGGGCACGCTGTCTTCAGCATATGTCTGCGGAACGTCACGGTCTCGCCGGCCCGGACTGACAAGTTGTCGCAACGCCGGGGAGACTGCGGCGAGACCGACCACGCCGATCTCCGCGAAGAACATGCGGGGCCCTCACGGCCGGCCGACCCTACTCGCGCATGAAATGACAGGTATAGCCGTTCGGATTCTTGCGCAGGTAGTCCTGATGGTAGGTCTCGGCACTGTACCACGTGCCGGCCGGCTCGATGCTGGTGGTGATCGGCCGCGGCCAGAATCGCGAGGCATCGACGCGCGCGATGACCCGTTGGGCGGTCTCGTGCTGCGCCGGTGACTGCGGGAAGATCACGGAACGGTATTGCGTCCCCACGTCGTTGCCCTGACGATTGAGCGTCGTGGGATCGTGCAGCTTGAAGAACCACTGCTCGAGCAGTTCCTCGAAGCTCAGCACCGCCGGCTCGAAGGTGATGCGGATCGCCTCGGCGTGGCCTGACTTGCTGTCGTGCGTGTCATCGTAGGTCGGGTTTTCGAGCCAGCCGCCGGTGTAGCCGACATCCGTCTCCACGACACCCGCCACGTCGCGCAAGATTTCCTCCACACCCCAGAAGCATCCACCGGCGAGCACGGCGACCTCGGTGCGTGGCGTGGCAGCAGGTTGGTCACCCATCGCGATCGGTTCCTTGACTGAGAGGATACGCGAGCGCGGCTGGCGCTCGCTTGCCCGATAGATACGACGATCCAGGTACCGATGCCACCCGTCACCGATCGATCGTGCGTTGCGACAGGTTGCCCACAGCGCGAGCCAGGCACCTGACGTCACGCCTTTGTCACGCGGAGCGCGCAGGCGAGACGTGATGTCGCTACCGCCCCGTTTCCATCATCGCGCGGTACTTCGTGGGTTTCGCCATGAGCGCCGCGGCCGACTGTGACGCGGCCGCGGCGCCCGATCATGATCTCCGGGTGTCAGCGCGAGGAATCGGCCATGCGGCGTGCGGTCGGTTGGCGTCAGGGTACCATCCAGCGCGGGACGCGTTGTGCTCGCGGAAGCGGTGCCGCGAGCGAATGGTGCCTGCATCCACCGGCGACGCCGCTGCGAATGAACCCATGAAGCGCGCCTCTCCCCTCACTTCCGGCATACGTCATGGCTGCTGTCTCCATTCGCCGTTCCCTGCTTCTCGCGACGCTCCTCGCGACTGTCCCGATCGTCGCGGCCTGCACATCGCTGACCAGCACCACCTCGATCGAGCCGGGCAAAGCATTCCGGCTCGGCGGCGGACAGACGGGCACGTTCGTCGTGAGAGGGACGAACGCAGGCTCCGTGGCCGTCGTCGTTTCTTCAGAAGTGGGAGGCAAGCGCGACAGCCTCCTGACACTGGCACCCGGCGAACGCGTCGATACACGTTTCCCCAAGTCCGCGATGGCAGTCTTCATGAACACGTCGCTGACACAAACCGCGACGGTCGCCATCAAGGTCACTGGCGACGTCGGTTCCTTGGGCATGGGATACGAAGTGAATCCGAAGCGTTAGCCGACCGCGCGAGGACTGAAGTCAGGTGCTCGCTGATTGGGACAGCGTCCGTGACGACGAGTTGCTGGCCGTCTTACGCCAGCGAGGCAGCGCACCGATCCGGATTGCCCTGACGCACGAGGTCGCGCCGGCTGACGACAGTGCGAGCGATCGTCTCATGAGCGGTCACCGTCGTGCGGCCCACCGCTTGCGTGGACTATGTATCAACTCGCAACTCGCCAGCGAATGCCCACGCGCGCCGTTACGCGTGACCTGCATTCGCGGTACGACCAGTTCAAGAGTCGTGATGCGACTTTGCATATCGTTCGGAGATCGTGCATGGAACCCATTGATGAGCTTGAACTGTCCCGACGTGATTTTCTCGTGCTCGGTGCCGTCTCGGCAGCAGCGGCGCAACTTCCATTCACCGCTGAGCTTGCTGCAGAACCGGCAACAGTGACGGCTTCGATCTCGAGCGTCACGTTCAGCGTCAATGGTAAGGCTCGGGCACTCGAGCTCGATACGCGTACCACGCTACTCGATGCACTTCGTGAACATCTCCACTTGAACGGCACGAAGAAGGGCTGTGATCACGGGCAGTGCGGCGCGTGCACGGTCATCGTGGCTGGCCGGCGCATCAACTCCTGTCTGACTCTCGCCGTGATGCACGAAGGAGATCAGATCACCACGATAGAAGGGCTCGGCACACCGGACAACATGCATGCGATGCAGGCAGCGTTCGTCAAGCATGACGGCTACCACTGCGGGTATTGCACGCCGGGACAGATCTGCTCGGCCGTCGCGATGCTCGACGAGTTGAAAGCTGGCGTTCCCAGTCACGTCAGCGCGGACCTGATGGCGCGCGCGGCGTTGACACCGAGCGAACTGCGCGAACGGATGAGCGGCAACATCTGCCGCTGCGCCGCCTATTCCAACATTGCTGACGCAATCACTGACGTCGCCCGGAGTAACGCATGAAGCCCTTCGCATACGAGCGTGCACGAACACCGGCCGAGGCTGCCACGGCCGCCGTACGACATCCGGGTGCAAAATTCATTGCCGGGGGGACGAATCTCCTCGACCTGATGAAGCACGAGATCGAAGCGCCGACTCATCTGATCGACGTGAACGGGCTCTCGCTGGACAAGATCGAGGCCACCTCGGAAGGCGGCTTGCGTATCGGCGCCTTGGTGCGCAACACCGACCTCGCCGCCGACGAACGTGTGCGTCGTGACTACGGTCTCCTGTCTCGCGCGTTGCTCTCTGGTGCATCGGGACAGCTCCGAAACAAGGCCACCACCGCCGGAAATCTCCTGCAGCGCACACGCTGTCCCTATTTCTTCGACACCAATCAGCCGTGCAACAAGCGTACACCGGGCAGCGGCTGCAGCGCGATCAGCGGTTTCAGCCGCAACCTGGCGGTGGTTGGGGTCAGTGATGCGTGCATCGCCACGAATCCGAGCGACATGGCGGTGGCAATGCGCGCGCTCGACGCGACGGTTGAAACCGTGCGGCCAAACGGCGCGACGCGACGACTGCCTGTTGCCGACTTGCATCGTCTGCCAGGCAGCACGCCGCATATCGAGACGACGCTCCAGCCTGGCGAATTGATCACGGCCGTCACGTTGCCTCGACCGGTCGGCGGCACGCACATCTATCACAAGGTGCGCGATCGTGCGTCGTATGCGTTTGCACTGGTTTCCGTTGGTGTGATCGTGCAGCCTGACGGGACCGGTCGCGTCGCAGTGGGCGGGGTGGCGCACAAGCCGTGGCGCGTCGAGTCCGCGGAATCGGCGATGCCAAGCGGTGCAAAGGCAGTCACCGCGCGCCTGTTCGCCGACGCCAGACCAACGGATGAGAACAGGTTCAAGCTCAAACTCGTCGAACGCACGCTGGCCTCGGTTCTGGCCCAGGCGAAGGAGGCGACGCGATGAAATTCGACAAGCCCGCCACCACGAATCCGATCGACCAAATGAAGGTCGTCGGCAAGTCGTTCGATCGCATTGATGGACCGCTGAAAACGACGGGCACGGCGACGTACGCGTATGAGCGTGTCGACGTCGCCGGTACTCCGGCATACGGGTACGTTCTTGGCTCGAGCATTGCCAAGGGCCGGATTTCGTCGATGAATCTGACTCGCGCACGATCCGCCCCTGGCGTGCTGGGCATCGTGACGGCGGATTCTGCTGGTCCGCTCGACAAGGCGGAGCGTAATACCGCGAAGCTCCTCGGCGGCCCGGAGATCGAACACTATCACCAGGCGATCGCGCTGGTCATTGCGGAAACCTTCGAACAAGCGCGTGCCGCTGCGCAGCTCGTGCGAGTGGGCTACATCAAGGCGATTGGCTCGTTCGATCTCGAGGCGGGAAAGAAATCAGCGACGCGCCCGCCGACGGTGAGCGGCGAACCCTCTGACACGGCCGTGGGAGACTTCGCCGGCGCGTTCACCTCTGCGCCGGTGTCGCTGGACGCGACCTATGCCACACCCGATCACGCGCATTCGATGATCGAGCCACACGCCTCCATTGCCTCATGGACTGATGGCAAGCTCACGCTCTGGACGTCGAACCAGATGATTGACTGGTGCGCGAGCGACCTGTCGAAGACGCTGCGAATCCCGAAGGCGAACGTACGCATCATCTCGCCGTACATCGGCGGCGGCTTCGGTGGGAAGCTTTTCCTGCGCACCGATGCGTTGCTGGCGGCACTGGGCGCGAAAGCCGTCGGCCGGCCGGTCAAGGTC
>JANMON010000244.1:0-28100 GCA_031369265.1 Gemmatimonadaceae bacterium
TCGACCGCAGGACGCAGCCGATCGTGCAGAATGCCCTCCAGCGCGTCGAGCGCGTCGGAGAACCCGCCCCGGGCACCTGCCGGCTTCTCGGACAGGATGGCGACAAATCGATCCGAGGCATCCCCGCGGAGCGCCCGAAGCCAGTTGGCCGCATGGGTGGCGGCGGCCTCATGCGCGGTGCCACCCAGCAGAGACCCGGGTGCACCCGAGGCCCGCTCCAGCACGGCCTCATTCACCGGCCCGACCTTGCCCCGCACGTCGTCCAGCGCCGCCCACTGCCGCAACTCGCCCGGCGTGATGGGAGCCACCCGGACCGAGACCACCCGCGAACGGATGGTGGGCAACAGGGCCCCCGGCTCGCTGGTGGTGAGGATCAGTGTGGTGTCCGGCAGGGGTTCCTCCAGCAGCTTGAGCAGCGCGTTGGCCGCCTGATCCGCGCCTTCCTGGGCGATCATCCGGTCGGCGTCGCCAAGGATCATCACCTTCCGCTTCGCCATCGCCGGCGAGCTGGCGGCGGTCCGCACCAGCGCGCGGATCATCTCCACGAAGATGCCGTCGCTGCCGGACCCTGCGGCCCAGAGGCCGCCGGCCAGCGCGCGGTCACGCATCGCCCCACGCATGTGCGCCAGCGCTTCCTCCGGCGACGAGTCGGCGATGTCGGCTCGCGGGACAGGGAAGAACCAGTAGAGGTCGGGGTGCGTGAGTTCGCTGCTGTAGCGGCAGCCCTGACAGGTGCCGCAGGGCGCCGGTGTGCCGGAGCAGAGCAGCGCCTGCGCCAGCCAGAGCGCCAGCCGTTGTTTCCCCACGCCGCGACGACCGTGCAGCAGGAGCGAGCCGGGCATGGTACCGCGGGCCACGGCATCGCCCAGCCGCTGCCGCAGCGCGTCATGGCCCACGAGGGGAGAAAGAGGCATGCAGGAAAGGTGGGGTGGTCGAGCGGTGCCGGACAGGGCGGCGTGTCGCATTCCGCCGCACGGCGCGATATTCGACCCATTCACCGGGGGAGGATCGATGACGGGATCACTCGCGCTCGTGCTGTCGGTGGCGACGGGCATGCTGGTCGGCGTGACCGGCTTGCCGGCCGAGGCGATGCAGGGCGCCGGTGGCGTGCTGTTCGCGGCGGCGTTCGTCCTCGCGGCCTGGCATCCCGAGGGCGCCTGGCGTCGCGGCCTGATGCTGGGCCTCTCGGTACCGCTGGCCGAAATCGTGTCGCAACTGACCGGCCACGCCCTGCCGTACACGGTGGAAAATCCCTACGCGACGCTGCTGGCGATCATCCCCGCGATGCTGGGCACGATGGTCGGGATGGCCGTGTCGCGGCTGCGGCACACGGACGCCCCAGCGAAAAAGCTCGAACCACCGCGGTAGCACGCTGCGGCGCGATGTCGCAGGACACCGCGCCGTCGGCTCACTGCGGCAGCAATCGCGAATAGGCGTCCAGCACCGCGTCGCGCGCCGATTCCGGCGTCGGGCCGACGGCTGACAGGTGGCCCATTTTCCGGCCCGGCTTCGCGAGCTTCTTGCCGTACAGGTGCAGGCGCACGCCGGGCACCTCGAGGGCGCGTTCCCACTGCGGATGCTGGCCATCGGTGGGCCAGAGGTCGCCGAGCAGGTTCACGATCGCACCGGACGAATGCAGCGCCGTGCTGCCCAGCGGTAAACCACACACGGCGCGCACCTGTTGCTCGAACTGGCTGGTGAGGCAGGCGCGTTCGGTGGCGTGGAAGGTGTTGTGCGGGCGCGGGGCGAGTTCGTTCACCATCAGCGTGTCGTCGGCGGTGATGAACAACTCCACCGCCAGCAGCCCTACGATGTCCAGTTCGGCGGCGATGGCCGAGGCCAGCTCGATGGCGGCATTGGCGGTGACGTCGCTCACCGGTGCCGGCGTCATGGCCCATGTCAGCACGCCGTTGTCGTGATGATTCCACGACATGGGGAAGGTGCGCACCTCACCGGTGCTGCTGCGGGCGACCATCACCGACACCTCACCGGCCAGCTCGATCCACTGCTCCACCACCACGGTGGCGGCTTCCGTCAGCGCGCCGGCGGCCAGCAGGTCGTGCGTGGAGCGGATGCGCGCCTGGCCGCGCCCGTCGTAGCCGCCGCTGGTGGTCTTGGCGATGCTGCGTCCGAGCGCGTCGTACGCCGTCGCGACTTCGGTGGGTGTGCGTGCGATGCGGAACGGCGCCACCGGAAACCCGTGCTGCTGCAGCCATTCCTTCTGGCGTCCGCGATCCTGGATAATGTGGATCGGTGCCGCACCCGGATGCACGGGGGCGTGCAGTGACGCCGCCGCGATGCTGGCGGTGGAGACCTGCTCGATGTCGAGCGTGATCACATGGCAGGTGCGCGCGAAGGCGGTGGCCGCTTCCACATCGTCGTAGCGCGCCGTGACCACATGTGTGGCAACGGCAGCGGCCGGGCAGTCGGGATCAGGATCCAGTACGTGCACGTCGTAGCCCATCGATCGTGCCGCGAGTGCCGACATGCGGGCGAGTTGGCCGCCGCCGAGGAATCCGATCGTGGCGCCGGGCAGGATACGCGTCATGCGCCGATGCGGGGATCGGGATGATCGAGCACGTCCTGCGTGCGTGCGGCGCGCCAGGCGGTGAGCGCGGCGTGCAGTGCGGTGTCGGTGGTGGCCAGCATTTGCAGCGCGAGCAGCGCTGCGTTGGCCGCACCCGGCTGTCCGATGGCGACCGTCGCCACCGGAATGCCTTTCGGCATCTGCACGATGGAGAGCAGGGCATCAATGCCGCCGAGCGCGGTGGCAGCCACGGGCACGCCGATGACGGGAACGAGTGTCTTGGCGGCGAGCATGCCGGGCAGGTGCGCGGCGCCACCGGCAGCGGCGATGATCACGCGCAAACCGCGCCCGTGCGCCTGCTCGGCGTAGGCGAACATGTGGTCGGGCGTTCGATGCGCAGAGACCACACGGACTTCGTGTGGCACGCCGAACTCCTCGAGGATGGCGACGGCGGGCGCGAGCACGGGATAGTCACTGCGGCTGCCCATGACGACGCCGATCAGTGGCGCAGGTGCTTCGGATGTAGTGGTCACGTCACAAATATGGCGGGCTGGCAGCCTCGTCGTGGATCCGTGACGGATCGCGGGCTGCGGTGCACATTTTCCTCTGCGGTCAGCGTAATAAATCACGGCAGTGTCCGGAGAGCGAACGGTGGAGACGTTTCTGAGCGTGCTCACGGGCATCGGTGTGGCGGCGGCCTGCGGCTTCCGTGTGTTCGTGCCGTTGCTGGCACTGGGGTTGGCGGGTCGCTCGGGCGTGCTGCCGCTGAACGACAGCCTGACGCTGCTGGCCTCGATGCCGGCGCTGATCGCGCTGGGCACGGCGGCACTGCTGGAAGTGGGGGCGTACTACGTGCCGTGGCTGGACAACGCGCTGGATGTGGCGGCGGCTCCGGCGGCAGTGATCGCGGGGGTGCTGGCCAGTGCGGCGGCGATCACCGACCTGCCGCCCGTGCTCACGTGGGGCATCGCCCTCATCGGCGGCGGTGGTGCGGCCGGACTGCTGCACGGCGCCACCTCGCTGCTGCGACTGAAGAGCACCGCGGTGACCGGCGGCGTGGGTAATCCCGTCATCTCGACCGGTGAACTGATCGGCGCCGTGGTGACGTCGGCACTGGCGTTGCTGGTGCCGGTGGCGTGCGCGGTGGTGCTGGTGCTGGTGCTGGTGTGGGCGTTCCGCCAACGAAACTCGAAACGGGGGCAGGTCACGACATGAGTTCTCACATCGTTCGTTCCACTGCGCTGCTGGCGCTGATGACTGCGACGCTGTCGGCACAGGCGGCGCCGGAGCCGAAGAAGCTGCCGTACGAGTTCGTGGCCGACTTCTCGCTGGCGGCCAGCCAGGGCAACCAGGAAGTGACCACCGTATCGCTCGGCCAGCGGTACAGCTATGCCTTCCCGCTGTGGAAGTTCTCGCAGTCGGCGTCGGCCCTGCGCGGCACGGCCAATGGCGTGAGGAATGCCGAACTGTATCAGGGGGCACTGCGCGTGGACCGCACGCTGGTGAAACCGTGGACGGCGTACGTGACGGCGGCCGGCCTGCGCAACACGCCGGCTGGCCTCACCAGCCAGTTCACCGAAGGCGTCGGTCTGGGCTACCAGTTCGTGGACACCGAGACCGACCAGTTCAAGCTGTCGGCGGGCGTAGGTGCCATGCAGCGTGCGTTCGTCGGCACGTCGCCGAGCACCAGCGACTTCGTGGGCAACGTGGATGGTATGCTGCGGCACATGTTCTCGAAGGTGTCGTATTTCGAGCAGACGGCAGGCTTCATCCCCAACTTCACCACCAGCGACGCGTGGCAGTTCACGTCGAAGTCGTCGGTGGTGGCGCCGTTGTCGTCGCGCATTGGCATCAAGGTGGCGTACCTGGTGAACTACAACAACGCGCCGCCGCTGAACCCGACCACGGTCACCAACCTGACCGACCGCTTCCAGAAGTTCGATGGCTTGCTGACGACGGGCGTGCAGTTCACCTACTGACGTCACACGCGGTGGTCAGGGCGCCCCGTCGCGCGGCGTGGGCTGCCAGAGCGGTGTGAACGACGTGCTGCTGGCCTCGTAGAGCTTCACGGCGCCCGGCGCGCGCCACTTGGCCAGCTGGATGATCTGTCCGGTGTGCATGCTGACGTGCTCCACCACGTGGTAGATGGCGTCGAAGACCGTGGTAGTGGTCCCCTGAATCACGCGTGGTTCGTCGAGCTGTGCCGCCGAGAGTTGCGACAGCACGGCGTCGATCTCGAGGAAGGTGGTGGTGAGATGGCGCAGCAGCGTCGCCATGTCACTGCCTTCGCGGGCCGCGAACTCGCCATCGCGGTCGCGATGATCCACCGCCTGTCCCACGCCGCCCAGCAGCCATTGCCGCGCGTTGCCCTCGATGTGCAGCAGCAGGTTGCCGATGCTGTTGGAGCCGTCCACGGGGCGCCACCAGATGTCGGCGTCGCCGAGCGGCTGGCAACTGAGCACGATGCGCGGCAGGTACTGGTCGAGCAGGTAATCGCGCGAGACGTCGAGGAACCGGGTCAGCATTCGTACGCTCCGGCTGAGGGTCAGAGGTGCATGGCGGCCACCGCCTCGGCGCGCCGGTCATCATCGAAGGCATTTTCGCTGCGCGAGATCACCAGCGTGGCGACACCGTTGCCGATCAGGTTCGTGATCGCGCGGGCCTCGGACATGAAGCGGTCCACACCCAGCAGCAGTGCGATGCTTTCGACGGGAATGACCTTCATCGCACTGAGGGTGCTGGCGAGCACGATGAAGCCCGAGCCGGTGACACCGGCCGCCCCCTTCGAGGTGACCATCAGCACCAGCAGGATGCTGAGCTGCTCGGCCAGTCCCAGCTCGATGCGGTTGACCTGCGCCAGGAAGATCGTGGCCATGGCGAGGAAGATCGAGGTGCCATCGAGGTTGAACGAGTAGCCGGCCGGAATCACCAAACCCACGATCGTGCTGTCGCAGCCGTAGCGTTCCATCTTCACCAGCATGCGCGGCAGCGCGGCCTCGCTGGAGCTGGTGCCAAGGACCAGCAGGATCTCGTCCTTGATGTAGCGCAGGAACTCGAGGATACGGAAGCCGTAGAGCCGGCAGATGATGCCCAGCACGACGAAGATGAAGATCGCCATCGTGGCATACACGTCGAGCATCAGCCGCCCCAGTGGCAGCAGCGTGCGCAGGCCGAACGACCCGACGGTGAAGGCCATCGCACCGAAGGCCCCGATCGGTGCGACCTTCATCACCAGCGCCACGATCCGGAAGAACACATGCGAGGTGCGATCGAGCACGTCGATCAGCGGCTTGGCGGTGGCACCGATGGACGTCAGTGCGACGCCGAACAGCACCGCGAAGAAGACGATCTGCAGGATCTCACCCTTCGCGAACGCATCCACCACGCTGGACGGCACGATGTGGGTGAGGAAGTCCACGAAGCCCATACTCTCGCCGGCCCTGGTGTACTGCGTGACGTCACCCTTGGCCAGCGTGGTGGTGTCCACGCCGTCACCGGGGCGGGTGACGTTCACGATCACCAGGCCGATGGCGAGGGCGAAGGTGGTGACGATCTCGAAGTAGAGGAACGCCTTGCCACCGACCTTCCCGACCTTCTTCAGGTCCACCATGTTGGCGATACCCAGCACGATCGTGAGGAAGATGATCGGTCCGATGACCATCTTGACTAGCTTCACGAAGGTGTCGCCGAGCGGGCGCAGGGCCTTGCCGAATTCGGGCGCGACTGCCCCGACGAGCACACCGAGCGCGATGGCGACGAGCACCTGGACGGTGAGGTTCTGGGCGAGGCGCTTCATGCGGAACCGAATCGGGGGACGGGCATGGTGACGGCGGGGAGCATCGGCGCAAATGTAAGGACGGGTCGTGAGCGCTGACCTGCCGCAGATGGCGGCCGTGATGATTGCCTCGGTGCTGGGTGGCGCCGCAAACTCGGTGGCGGGGGGCGGCATGCTGCTGGTGTTCCCGGCGCTGGTGGGCCTGGGCGTGCCGCCGGTGGCGGCGAATGCCACGTCCACGGTGGCGCTGTGGCCCGGTGGCCTGAGCTCCATGCTCGGCTACCGCGATGCGTTGCGCGGCGTGCGGACGTGGGCTCGCGCGCTGGTGGGTCCGAGCCTGCTGGGCGGCTTGATCGGGGCCTGGCTGCTGACGCGCAGCAGCGATGCGCAGTTCAAGGCGCTGGTGCCATGGCTGGTGCTGGCCGGCACGCTGTTGTTCATGGCGCAGAAGCGGGTGGGCGCATGGCTGCGCGATCGCATCGGTGTTGCCACGCAACGCGATACGGTTGACGATGCGTTGCCACCACCGCCCGGGATGTGGGCGGCCGTGGTGCAGTTCGCGGTGGCGATCTACGGCGGCTACTTCGGTGCGGGTGCGGGCATCATCATGCTGGCGGCGTTCGGCCTGATGGGGCTGACCAACGTGCACCAGATGAATGGCCTGAAAAACTTCCTCGCGCTGCTCTTCAACTTCGTCGCGATCGTGACCTTCACCGTGTCCGGCCTGGTGGAGTGGCGGCTGGCGGTGGTGATGGCGGTGGGCTCGGCAATCGGCGGACACTACGCATCGCGGTATGCGCAGCGCACCAACCAGGACGTGGTGCGGCAGCTGATCGCGGTGATCGGGATCGTGAGCGCGATCTGGCTGTTCGTGGCGCGCTGAGAGGCGTCAGCGCAGTCCGGCTGATTGCGGCAGGCGTCCGCTCTGCGCGAAGGTCATCACGCCGGCCCAGAAGGTACCATCCGGCTTCACGTGCCCATCCTCGTGCCTGTAACCGCGCAGCTGGATGAATGCCTTCGGCTCGTTGGCGGCGCGGTAGATCTGGCGCGGCATGGCCAGCGGGAAGATCTGGTCGGCATCGCTGTGTACCACCAGCAGTGGCGACTTCACCGCAGCGATGTTCTCGACGGTGTTCCAGAGATCGGGGAGGATCGGCGAGGCCCATCGCGGGATGGTCCCGAAGGCCACGGCAGCCTCACGCGCCGACGAATACGAGGCGATCAGCGCCAGCCCCTGCGGCTCGGGCACCAGCTGCGGAAACTCCTTGACCAGGAAACCGGAACCGAGCGAATACGCCAGCGCGATGCGCCGCTCCGCATACGGGAACTGGATCGCCGCATTCCGCCACGCGCGACGCACATCCTCGGCGATGACCTCGGCGCTGCGCTCACCACCGCTGTTGCCGAAGCCCGAATAATCGAACACGTAGCTCGATACGCCGGCCTTGTAGAGCAACGCCTGCACATCGGCCCAGTACGACACTGACTCGGCCGAGCCGTGGAAGATCACCACCACCGGCGCGCGGTCGCTGACGCGCGTCACCACCGCATCGAGGCTGTAGGAGCCGCGCGGCACCTCGACACGGGTGAACGGGACGCCGAAGGTGAGCGGCGTCTCCGGACCCACCGGGCGCGAGATCAGGCCGTTCTTCTCCACCATTCGGTAGGCGAACCGCCGCGCCCCGTATGGCAGCACCACGAACACCAGCAGCACCGCCACCAGCCAGCGCCACCGCGCCGGCGTCATCATGCCGTCACCCGACCGACGACACGACGCACGCGCGGCGGACCGCGTTGCGCATCACGCGGACCGGCGCTCGACAACGGCGAGCTGAACGATGTGGCCATCATCGGGTCGGTGAAGGGGCGTACGGCGGCAGCGCGTCGAATCTGTGGCGAAGTCGAGTGTGATGACAACTGGCGAGCTGTAAGTCTCGGCCGATGGACCAGATTCCTGCTTGAGGCGCTTCGTCCAGCGGGGTAACCTCTCCCCACCGACGTGGCGCACGGGCGCCGATCACTCTCAAAAAAGGCAGACAGGCAGCGATGCAGCTCGGCATGGTCGGACTGGGAAAGATGGGCGCCAACATGACCACACGACTGCTGCGCGGCGGGCACGCGGTGGCCGTCTTTGACCACAATCCGGCCTCCGTGGTCACGGCGTCCGAGGGTGGCGCGATCGCGGCCGGCTCGCTGGCCGAGCTGGTGGGCGCTCTGGCGGCGCCGCGGGCGGTGTGGGTGATGGTGCCGTCCGGCGATCCGACCGAGACGACGATCGGCCAGCTGGCCGCCCTGCTGTCGCCCGGCGACACGATCATCGATGGTGGCAACAGCAACTACAAGGAAAGTGTGCGCCGCGGCACGGTGCTGGCCGCCGCCGGCATCGCCTTCGTGGACGTGGGCACGAGCGGCGGCGTGTGGGGGCTGGCGGAGGGGTACGCGCTGATGATCGGCGGGGAGTCGGAGGCGGTGGAGCGGTTGCGTCCGATCTTCGCGACCCTCGCCCCGGCGGCCGATCGCGGCTGGGCGCGGGTGGGTCCGAGCGGGGCCGGCCACTTCACCAAGATGGTGCACAACGGCATCGAGTACGGGATGATGCAGGCCTACGCCGAGGGGTTCTCGATCCTGCAGCACAAGACCGAGATGGCGCTGGACCTGGCGCAGGTGGCGGAGCTCTGGCGACATGGGAGCGTGGTGCGTTCCTGGCTGCTGGACCTGACCGCGCGCGCACTGAGCGAGAACCCGACCATGAAGGGCATCGCGCCGTACGTCTCCGATTCGGGTGAGGGGCGGTGGACCGTTGCCGAGGCCATCGACCTCGATGTGCCCGCGCCGGTGATCACGCTCTCCCTGCTGCAGCGGTTGCGATCGCGCGATGCCGATTCGTATTCGGACAAGCTGCTCTCGGCGATGCGCAACCAGTTCGGTGGGCACGCGATCAAGACGGAGCCGACCACGTGAGCAATGGCACCCCGGGTCTCTCCCTGTTCGTGATCTTCGGGGCCTCCGGCGATCTCTCACGCCGCAAGATCCTGCCTGCACTGTTCCAGTTGCACGCCGCCGGCAGCACCAGCGCCGGATGCGTGATCCTTGGCCTCTCGCGCAAGCCGGACTTCGACGACGCGACGTTCCGCGCCATCGGGAACAAGGCCATCGCCGACAGCGTGGCACCGCCGGCCGACGTGAAGGCGTGGACGAAGAAGTTCTTCGTCGGGCAGTCGATCGGTGACGGCACTCCGGCGGACTACACTGCGCTGCGTGAGCGCATCGAGTCGCTGCAGGAAACGTTCGGCGAGTTCGCGGTGCGCGTGTTCTACGTGGCGCTGCCACCGGAGAGTTTTCCGGCCGCCATCACCGGATTGGGCACCGCCGGGCTGCAGGAGCCTTCCGCCACCACGCGCCTGGTGATCGAAAAGCCATTCGGCCACGACCTCGCATCGTCGCGCGCGCTGAGTGACGTGGTGCACAAGTTCTTCATCGAGGACCAGGTCTATCGCATCGACCACTATCTCGGCAAGGAGACGGTGCAGAACATGATGGTGTTCCGGTTCGCGAACGCGATGTTCGAGAATCTCTGGAACCGGAACCACATCGAGAGCGTGCAGATCACGGTGTCGGAAGACCTGGGGGTGGAAGGACGCGCCGAGTACTACGAGCATGCCGGTGCGTTGCGGGACATGGTGCAGAGCCACCTCACGCAACTGCTGGCACTGGTGGCGATGGAGGTCCCGGGCTCGATGGACGCGAGTGCGATCCGCGCCGAGAAAATCAAGGCGCTGCGGGCGATCGCGCCGATCTCGCCGTCGGATGCGGTGCTGGGGCAGTACTACGCCGGCGAGATCGAGGGCAAGGATGTACCGGGGTATCGCGAGGAGCCGGGCGTGGCGTCGAACTCTCGCACCGAAACGTTCGCGGCGATCCGGTTGCACATCGAGAACTGGCGCTGGCAGGGCGTGCCGTTCTTCCTGCGCACGGGCAAGCGACTCGGCGAGCGCACCACCGAAATCGAGGTGAAGTTCCGTCGCGCACCGGTGTGGATGTTCCGCTCCATGCACCAGGAGGAGCTGCACCGCAACACGCTGCTGCTCACGTTGCAGCCGAACGAAGGTTTCAGCCTCTACTTCGACGTGAAGGCGCCGGGCGAGCCGTTCCGCGTGCAGCGACTGCCGCTGCACTTCGACTACGCCGAGGCGTTCAAGACGATTCCCGAGGCGTACCAGACGCTGCTCCTGGACGTGCTGCGTGGTGACCAGACGCTGTTCGTGCACGCCGAGGAAGTGGAGGTGGCGTGGACGCTCTTCACGCCGCTGCTGGACGGCGCCGTGGGAGTGCTGCCGTATCCGGCCGGGAGCAACGGACCGCTCGAAGCCGGCACGTTGTCGTCGCGATGAGTGCTGCAAGCGGTGCACCGCGCGAGGTGCTGGTGGTGGAGGCGGCGGAGTTTGCGGCGCGTACGGCGGCGCTGCTCGGTACGGCGATGCGCGCGGCGATCGAGGCGAGGGGCCGGTGTCGCATCGTGCTGGCCGGCGGTCGTACGCCGGCGGCGGTGTATCACGTGCTGGCGGCGGACGATCGCATCGCGTGGGCGCAGGTGGTGGCATTCATCGGCGACGAACGATGCGTGCCACCGGAGCATGCGGAGAGCAACTATCGCATGATCGCCGAGACGCTGCTGCACGTGGTGCCGATTCCGGAGTCGCAGATCTTCCGGCTGCGCGGTGAGCTGGGCGCCGAGTCGGCCGCGGCGGAATACGACGTGATGCTGGATGCGTTGTCGGGCGAACCGAAGTTCGACGTTGTGCTCTCTGGCGTCGGGGCCGACGGGCACACGGCGTCACTCTTTCCGGGCGACGCGCGTGTTGGCGTGGTCGATGGCTGGGCGATGGCCGCCGTGGCACCGCCGCCCTTCGCGATCCGCGAACGGGTGGGGCTGACGCTGCGGGCGCTGAATGACACGCGCCTGCAACTCGTGCTCTGCACGTCCGACGACAAGAAGCCGGTGCGGCGACACATCCTCGACGGTGAACCGGCGGCGCTGGAACTGCCGGCGGCGAAACTCTCCGGGGTGGAGCGGACGATCTGGGTCGTGGATCCCGACTGATCGGCGCGCTGGCTACTCGTCGAGGGCCAGCAGGGCGAAGGTGGCGAGCCAGTGTTCGCCCATGTAGTCGCCGGCCACATGCGAGAGGCTGGCCTCCAGATGGCGGGTGACGGCCTGCTCGGCGAGCGGCCGCCGCGCGTCGTCGGCGGTCATGGTGACGGCCAGGTGCCGCCAACACCACGCGCGACTGAGGTTCAGCCCATCGAGGTGCGCGATCTTGCCGTCGCTGCGATCGCTGACGGTGGCGGGCGTGAACAGCGTGGCCGGTGCGCCGTGCGCCAGCGCGGGCAGGAACCGTGTCAGCCACGACGCGAAATCCGCGGCGGGCAGCACGCGCCGCATGCACTCGGCTTCCATCAACGCCGACGACAGGAACTCGTCGCCACCCGGTTCCCACGCCTGGCAATCGGTGTCGGCGGCATACCATCGCGAGGCGGCCTCGCGGAGCACCGAGGCGAGTGATGCGTGCCCGACCTGCTCGGCGTAGCCGAGGCTGAGCGCCACCGCGAAGGCGGTGTTGAAGTGCGTGCCGACACGAATCGGATAGGTGGAGCGCGGCAGGAACTTCATCCACCGATCCGTGATGGCATCGGCCATCGGCTGCATCGCGGCCGCCCATCGGCGACCGTCGTCGCTGTCATGCTGCAGCAACTCGGCACTCAACATTTGCGCCCACGCCCAGCCGTACGGCCGCTCGAACGTCGCGCGTTGCGGCGGCTCGAGATACGCCACCTCCGCCGCCACGTTGGCGGTCGTGAGGTGGGCATTGAACAGGCTGCGAATGGCGTCCGCCTGCGGCAGCGTCGGCATGCGGCGCAACAGGCGCGCCAGCAACCAGTGGCCATGCACTGACGAGTGCCAGTCGTAGCTGCCGTAGAATACCGGGTGCAGCTCACGCGGTGAGCGCAGGTCGTGCGGCCCCGTCAGCACATGTTCGAGCTTGTTGGGGTACTCGCGCGTGACGTGCGACAGCGCCAGGGTTGCGAACTTCGATGCGATGGCGGGAGTGAGCGTCGGCAACATGTGCGGTCAGCGCGGGAAGGCGAGGGTGTACAGCAGCAGCGTGTTGACGGCGAGCAGCATCAGCGCCGTGGGTACTTGCACACGAATCACCGCGTAGCGGTCCGGGAGTTCCAGCAGCGCCACCGGCACGATGTTGAAGTTGGCAGCCATGGGTGTCATGAGCGTTCCGCAGAATCCGGACAACATGCCGATGGCGGCGATGATTGTGGGATCGCCGTGCAGCCCGTTGATCAGCAGCGGGATGGCGATGCCGAGCGTCATCACCGGGAAGGCGGCGAAGGCGTTGCCCATCAGCATCGTCAGCAGCGCCATGCCAATGGTATAGGCGCTCACTGACAGCAGCGGTGCACCACCGGGAATCCAGCTGGCGGCCAGCGTCGAGACGACCTTGCCGACGCCGGCGGCGGCGAACACCGCACCGAGGGCCGCCAGCAGCTGCGGCAACATGGCGGCCCAGCCCACCGAGTCGAGCAGGCGGCGTGCTTCGCCCAGTGGCGCGCGCAGCGGTGGGCGCAGCATCAGCATGCCGATGGTCAGCGACACCAGCGTGGCGATGCCGAGCGACACCAGCGTGACCTGCTTCGGCTCCACCAGCGGCACACCGCCGATGGTGAGGTGGCCGATGGTCGCGTTGGCGAGCAATGTCAGCGCCGGCACGGCCAGCGCGGGCAGGAACAGTCGATTGCCCCAGCGCTTCGCACTCGCGATCCGCTCGGCCAGCGTCGTGCTGTCGCCGGTGCCGGACTTCACACCGCGCAGCGTGGCCACCGCCACCATCGCCAGGATCAGCGCCCCATTGGCGAGATCGGGCAGCCAGGTGCCGGCCAGGAACGAGATCGTCCAGAGGCCCCAGAACAGCGCGTTGCCGATCCGGTTTGGGTGCGTGCGGTCACGGAAGTTGATCACCGCTGCGGCGCCGGTGAGGATGCCCATCAGCCGGTACAGGAACTCGACCGTGATCACGATGCCCCCTGTCCGCGGCGCAGCAGGCGTCGGTCGAGCAGCAGCAGCCGTGCGCCGTGGATCACGAAGGCGGCGATGGCGGTGGGAATGGCCCACACGGCCAACTCGGTTGGCAGCACACGAATCCCGGCCTGCTCCATCACGCCCTTGATCAGCAGGATGGAGCCGATCGCGATGAAGATGTCCTCGCCGAAGAAGACGCCGATGTTGTCCACCGCCGCCGCATGCGCGCGGATCTGGTGGCGCGTGGCGTCGTCGAGGTCCGGCACGTCACGCTCGGCGGCGCCTTCTGCCATCGGCGCGATGAGCGGGCGCACCATCTGTGGGTGCCCGCCCAGCGACACCAGCCCGAGGGCGGCGGTGGCCTGACGCAGCGCGAGGTAGGCCAGCAGCACACGACCGGTGGTGGCAGCCTGCATGCGTGTCACCACCTCACGTGCCCGCTCGCGCAGGCCCGCGCGCTCGAGCAGCCCGATCACCGGCAGCACCAACCAGACGATGGCGACATAGCGGCTCTCGGTGAACGCGTGGCCGAGTGTGGAGAGCGTGGAGACGAATCCCAGTCCGCCGGCGAGCCCGGTGACGATACCGGCACAGGTCACCACCAGCAGCGGATTGAGTCGGAATGCAAACCCAAGGACGACGACCAGCAGCCCACTGAGGACGAGCATGTTGTATCAGGCCGGAAGGGAGCGGATGCCGAACGCCTGCACGCAGACACCGGCTTCCTCGAGCCCGGCGCGGATGCCCTGGGCGACGACGGCGGCCAGTGGTGCGTCGCCGTGGATGCAGATGGTCTGTGCGTCGAGTGGCACGGTGGTGCCATCGAGCGTGATCACCTCGTGGCGCGTCACCATGCGTACGGCGCGTGACACGGCATGATCCACGCTCGCGACCATCGCTTCGGGATGGCTGCGGGGCACCAGCGTACCGTCGGCCACGTAATGCCGATCGGCGAAGACCTCGCTGGCCGCCACGAGGCGATGCGCAGCGGCGGCGTGGATCAACGCACTGCCCGACAGTCCGACCAGTACCAGCGCGTCATCCACGTCGGCGACGGCACGCGCGATGGCATCGGCGAGGTCGTCGCGCACCGCGGCCATGTTGTAGAGCGCCCCATGCGGCTTCACATGCTGGAGGCGAATACCGCCCGCCGCCATCGCGATGCCCTGCAGTGCGCCAACCTGATAGGTGACCATGTCGTAGACTTCCTGCGCGCTGACGGCCATTTCCCGACGCCCGAAGCCGAGCAGGTCAGGCAAGCCGGGATGTGCGCCCACCGCAACGTCATGCATCGCCGCCAGCGTCACGGTGCGGCGCATCACCGACGGATCACCGCCGTGAAATCCGCAGGCGACGTTGATCGAGGTGACGAAGGGCAGCACCGCGGCATCGTTGCCGATGACGAAGGCTCCGTGGCTTTCGCCCATGTCGCAATTGAGGTCAACGCGCGCCATCGGTCCCTGCTGCGAATCGCAGGTGCAAGGCAGCCTGCGCGGTGGCGAGGTCGCGCTCCACCTGTCGCCAGCACGCCTGCGCTTCCTCGAGCGTGGAGAGGGCGAAGCGCACGGTGTCGCCGGGACGCAGCTGCGCCAGGAGCGGCAGGTCAGCCGAGATCACGTCGCCCAGTCGCGGATATCCGCCGGTGGTCTGCCGGTCGGCCATCAGCACGATCGGTGCGCCGCCAGGCGGGAGCTGGATGGTGCCTGCGGTGACGCCGGAGGACAACATTTCGCGGGGATTGGTGAGGCTGAGCGCATGACCGGCTAGCCGGTACCCCATGCGATCGGAGTCGGGAGCGATGCGAAAGCTGTCACTGAGCAACAGCGCGCGCGACGCAGGATCGAGTTGCGTGAGTTCCGGACCGGCGATGGCCCGCACCCGCGGCGCCGCCGAATACGCGGGCACCAGGCCAGGTCCTGCGCCCCAGCGGGCGAAGGTGAGTCGCTCCTCCACCAGGTGCGCGATGATCCGGTCACCGAGGTGCGATGGTGTGCCGAAGGGAAGCACGTCGTCGCGGCGCAGCGCGCGGCCATGCCAGCCGCCGAAGCCCGCGCGCAGCGAGGTGCCGCGCGCATCGAGCACGATCGGGACGTCGATACCGCCGGCGATCGCGATGGTGGTGCGACAGCCACCATGGATGGCCAGCAGTGCACCGCGTTCCACGCGGAAGGGTCGCCAGGCGATCACGGGTGTGCCGTCGAGCGACGCGGTGATGTCACGCCCGGTGAGGGCCACCAGCGCCGGCGTCGCGAACTGCACCGCGAAGCCGCCGAGCGCACATTCGAGGGCGGCCGCGTCCGCTCCGTTCCCGACGAGGAGATTCGCGATGCGATGCGCCTGCAGATCCATCGCGCCGCCCACCGGCACGCCGGCGTGTTGCCAGCCGGGCCGCCCGAGATCCTGTACGGTGGTCTGGATGCCGGCCTGACGCACCGTGATCGTCATGCGTGCTCCAGCAAGGCGCGCAGCGTGGACGGAGAGATGGCGGTGAACTGCACGCGATCGCCGGCCTGCAGCAATGCGGGGTGGGCGCGGGTCGGCGAGAAGAGCGCACGCGGTGTGCGCCCGATGATGTGCCAGCCGCCAGGCGACGTGTAGGGATAGACGCCGGTGCTGCTGCCGCCGATGCCGACGCTGCCCGCGGGCACGGCGGTACGCGGCGTGGAGCGCCGCGGCGTGTGCAGTTCCGCGGCGAGACCATCCAGATATGGAAAGCCGGGCAGGAAGCCGATCATCGCCACCGTGTACAGCCCCGCCGTATGCGCCATGACGATCGACTCGGCCGACGTCTGGTGCGCGGCGGCAACGTCGTCCAGGTCGGGCCCGAACTCGCCGCCGTAGCAAACCGGGATCACGACCGGAGCCCGCGAAGCGTCGTCGGTGATGACGAGGGTGTCGAGGGCGGTGGCCATGTAGTCGCGGAGCGCGCCGAATGAGACGCGCAGCGGATCATAGTGCAGCGTGAGCGACTCGATGGCCGGGACCACGGCGGTGAGGCCGGCAGGGACATCCGCCTGCACCTGCGCGGTGAGGCAGCGCACGATCGCGCGGGATGACACTCCAGCGGCGCCGGTGACGGCGATGGTGAGCGCGCGATCGCCGAGGGGGATGATGCTGTGTGGCCACACTGTCCGGGCAACATGCACAGGGTGGTGACCGGGCGCCATCGGCGCGGTGGAACCTGTCGTGCGAGGCTGGGCGCCGGCGACGCGAACGCATCGCACGGACTGCCGTGCTAACCGGTTACGGCTCTCGTGTAACGGTGGTGCGGACGTTTTCGTCCTTGCCAGCGCCGCATGCCCCCGGCTTCCTTTCCGGCGGTCGCGGCGGGGTAGCCGACGCGGTCGCAAGTCCGATGTGCACTTTCCCGCCACCGCCCGGAGTAGCCGGCATGGCCGTTACGGCAGATCCTTCCCTGGTCGAACCGACCGGGCCTCGAGTCGTGTCGCCTCCCGCGGCACGTCGCAATCCGATCCGTACGCGCACCGACTGGGAGCGCATGCGTGCCGAGTGCCTGGCGGATCCAGGGCGCTTCCACGGCGACATCGCGAAGCGGGAACTGCACTGGTACCACGCCGAGAGCGGCGCGGCCGGTGCCTGGATCACGTGGGACGATGTGGCGCAACGGTGGACCGGCTATGACGCGAACAGCGGCGCAGTGGTGCAGCCTGCGCTGCCGGCGGAGTTCATGCCGTGGACGCGCGCCTTCGACGCCGCCGACGCGCCCTTCTGGCGCTGGTTCGACGGCGCGCTGACCAATGCCGGCTTCAACGAGGTGGATCGCCACGTGCTGGCAGGGCACGGGTCGGAAGCAGCGCTGATTTTCGAGGGGGACCGCTGGGACATGTCGGTGGACGGTGGCCGCGGCGGGCCGGTGGACTGCTACCCGGTGTCGCGCCGCACGCTGCTGCTGGAATCGGCGAAGTGCTCCATCGCGCTGCAGGCGCTGGGATTGCAGCGCGGCGACCGCATCGCGCTCAACATGCCCAACATTCCGGGGCAGCTGTTCTGGACCGAGGGCGCCAAGCGGATCGGGGTGGTCTACACGCCGGTGTTCGGTGGCTTCAGCGACAAGACGCTCAGCGATCGCATTCACGATGCCGGCGCACGCGTGGTGATCACCGCCGACGGTGGTTATCGCAATGCGCAGATCGTGCCGTTCAAGACGGCCTACACCGATCCGGCGCTGGACGATTACGTGCCGCTGGCAGCGGCACGCGCGGTGGTGGCCGACACGCTGCGTACCCTCGACGTGACGGATGCGCGCACCGAGACGCTGCTGGGTGCGATCGACGAGACGCTGGCTGGCGAGATCACGGTGCAGCGCAGCGACGTGATGCGCGGTGTGGGTCGTGCGCTGCAGAAGTTGTCGGACGCGCACGACCTGCCGGCGAGTGAGGCCAGCCGGGTGCGCACCGCCATCGCGGCCGCACTGGTGTCGGTGCCACCGCGAGTGGACACGGTGGTGGTGGTGCGGCACAGTGGCATCGAGGACATCGTCTGGCGCGAGGAGCGCGACCGGTGGAGCCACGAGCTCACCGACGCGGCGCTGGAGGTCATGCTGGCCGCCGCGCGGGGTATCGGCATCACCGTGCAGACGGAGCAGGAGTTGCTGGCGCTGCCCGACGCGGAGTTCGTGCGTGCGATCTGGGCGTCGAGTGCGCCGGCACCGCTGGATGCGGAGTTCCCGCTGTTCTTCATCTACACCTCAGGCTCCACCGGCAAGCCGAAGGGCGTGGTGCACGTCCACGGCGGCTACACCTCCGGCATCGCGCACAGCATGCGGGTCGCGTTCGACGCGCAGGCCGGTGACGTGATGTACGTGGTCGCTGATCCGGGGTGGATCACTGGCCAGAGCTACATGATCTCGGCCGCGCTGACGACGCGCGTCACCAGCGTGTTCACCGAAGGGGCACCGACCTTCCCGCATGCGGGACGCTTCGCCTCGATCATCGAGCGGCACAAGGTGAGCATCTTCAAGGCCGGCGTCACCTTCCTGAAGAGCATCATGCAGGATTCGCAGAATGCCGAGGACGTGAAGCGGTACGACCTCAGCACGCTGCGAGTCTGCACCTTCTGCGCTGAGCCGACGTCACCGTCGGTGCAGCAGTTCGGGATGGACCTGCTGGCGCCGTGGTACATCAATTCATACTGGGCCACCGAACATGGTGGCATTGCCTGGACGCACTTCTACGGCAACGCCGACTATCCGCTGCGTGCCGACGCCCACACCTATCCGCTGCCATGGATCGTGGGTGACGTGTGGGTAGAGGGTTCGCCGGACGACGTGAATTTCGAGGCGCCGCTGGCGCCGTTCCAGCGTGATGGTGAGACCGGTGTGCCCGTCCGGCGTGCCGCACTGGAGGAGAAGGGTGAGATCGTGATCTCGGCGCCGTATCCGTACCTCGCGCGCACCGTCTGGGGCGACAGCGCCAACTTCCGTGTCGATGGCGCGCAGGTGGTGCGCGAGTGGCGGGGAGACCTGAGCCGCTGGACCAGCACCTACTGGTCGCGCTGGAAAGGGGTGTGGGCGTACACGCAGGGCGATTTCGCGGTGCGCTACGACGATGGCTCGTTCAGCCTGCACGGTCGCAGTGATGACGTGATCAACGTTTCCGGCCACCGCATGGGCACCGAGGAGATCGAAGGCGCGATCCTGCGGCATCGCCAGCTCGATCCGGAGTCACCGGTGGGCAACGTGATCGTGGTCGGCGCGCCGCATCGCGAGAAGGGACTGACCCCGCTGGCATTCGTGAAGCCGTCGGCTGGTCGCACGCTGACGCAGGACGACAAGCGCCGCCTGACGGAACTGGTGCGTTTCGAGAAGGGTGCGGTGGCAGTGCCGGCCGACTTCATCGAGGTATCACAGTTTCCCGAGACACGGAGCGGCAAGTACGTGCGCCGCATGGTGCGTGCGCTGGTGGAGGGCACCGACGTGGGTGACATGAGCACGCTGCGCAACCCGGAGTCGATCCCGGAGCTGAAGCAGGTGATCGGGGAGTGGCAGCGGCGCCAGAAGCTGAGCGACGAGCAGCAACTCTTCGAGCGCTACCGCTACTTTCGTGTGCAGTACAACACGCTGGCGCGCGGGGCGCGGGTGGCCACGGTGTACGTGACCAACCCACCGGTGAATGCGCTCAACGAGCGCGCGCTGGATGAACTGAACATCGTGGTCGATTCGCTGTCGCGCCGCGCCGACGTCAAGGCGGTGGTGTTCACCGGCGACGGTACCTCGTCGTTCGTGGCCGGCGCCGACATCCGGCAGTTCCTGGACGAGATCCACACGCTGGAGCAGGCGCGCGTGTTGCCCAACAACGCGCAGCTGGCGTTCCGTCGCATCGAGCGCATGGGCAAGCCGTGCATCGCGGCGATCCAGGGCGTGGCACTGGGTGGCGGCATGGAGTTCGCCCTCGCCTGCCATTACCGCATCGCCGAACCGTACTCCCAGTTCGGCCAGCCCGAAATTCGCCTTCGACTGCTGCCCGGCTACGGCGGCACGCAGCGGCTGCCGCGACTCCTCGCCGAGCGCCGTGGTGCCGATGGGGTGCGCGATGCACTGGAGCTGTTGCTCGGCGGACGCAACGTGGACGGGCTGGCGGCGCACGCGATGGGCATCGTGGACGAGTTGAGCGATGCGTCGTCGGATGTGCTCTCGTGTGCGCATGCCCGCGTGCGCGAGTGGTATCGCTCCGGTGACTCGAGCGTGCTGGGAAAGGCGCACACCGGACGGCTGGCCGAGACACGCGAGTGGAACGAACCAGCGACGGTGGATCTGGATGTAGTGCTGCAGGACGCGCACCTTCAGCGCATTCTGGCCCAGCTGGCGTGGGCGGGGCGCGAACGCGCCGGTGCTCGGGTGATGGACGCCGTGCGTACTGGCTGGGCGCACGGCCTGAACGCGGGCCTGGCGCGTGAGGCGGAGCTGTTCGCCGAAGGTGTGGTCGATCCTCAGGGCGGCAAGACGGGCATCCGGCAATTCATCGACAAGCAGAGCGCACCGCTCCCCATCAAGCGTGACGGCGTGCGCCTGGTGCGCGAGCAGCAGTCGTTCATCAGCGCGCAGTTGGCCAGTGGTGACCTGCTGCCGGTCGGCGCGCCGTTCTTTCCGGGCGTGACACAGCTCCCGACGTGGCAGTACGCGTTCGGTGTGCCGAAGGATGAGGACACCGGTGCGCCACGTTTCGGTGCGCCGAAGGACGCCGAGCAGGAGCTGATCGTGCCGGTGGGTGCGCCTGGCGCGATGGAAGCGCTGGTCTACGTACTGGCCTCGGAAGTGAACTTCAACGACATCTGGGCAATCACCGGCATCCCGGTGTCGAGCTTCGACAACCACGACCTCGACGTGCAGGTCACCGGATCGGGCGGACTGGGGCTGGTGGCCGCGCTGGGTGCCGATGCGAAGGCCGAGGGGCGGCTGAAGGTGGGTGACCTGGTGGCGGTGTACAGCGGACAGAGCGATCTGCTGTCGCCACTGGCGGCGCGCGATCCGATGTACGCCGACTTCAGCATCCAGGGCTACGAGACCGACTTCGGCAGCCATGCACAATTCCTCGTGACGCAGGCGCCGCAGCTGCACCCGGTGCCGGGCGACCTGACGCTGGAGCAGGCCGGGTCCTACATCCTCAACCTCGGCACGATCGTGCGTGCGTTGTTCACGACGCTGAAGATCGAGGCGGGGAAGACGATGTTCGTGGAAGGGTCGGCCACCGGCACCGGACTCGAGGCGCTGAAGACGGCACTCAAGTCGGGTGTGCAGGTGACGGGGCTCGTCTCCAGTGCGGAACGCGCTGCCTTCGTGCGGACGCTCGGCGCGACGGCGACGCTCGACCGGCGCGATCCACGCTTTGCGTCACTGTTCAGCGTGGTGCCGGACGACGAGACCGGCACGCGTGACTGGCTGGCGGCCGGCGAGGCGCTCTGTGACGAGTACCGCGCGCAGAATGGTGGACGGCTCGCCGATTACGTGGTCTCGCACGCGGGTGAGACGGCCTTCCCGCGCTCGTTTCAGCTGCTCGAACAGCATGGCGAGTTGACGTTCTACGGCGCGTCGAGTGGGTATCACTTCACCTTCGTCGGCAAGGCGGGCGTCTCGTCGCCGGAAGTGATGCTACGGAAGGCCGCACTGCGCGCGGGTGAAGCCGTGCTGGTGTTCTACGGACCGCGCACCACGGAACTCGTGGACGCGGTGGGCCTCGAAATGATCGAGGCGGTGCGCGCGCTGCGCGGACGATGCGTGGTGGCCACCACCACCGATGGCCAGCGCGAGTTCGTGCAGTCGCTGGGCTTCGAGGACGCGGTGGCGGGCGTGGTGTCGCTGGAGGAGATCGGGCGTCGCAGCGCGGAGTTCGAGTGGCCGCGCACCATGCCGCGGCTGCCGGACGCCAAGCAGCACACCGAGACGTTCCGCCAGGCCGTGCGCGACTTCCAGGATCACACGCTGAAGCCGTTCGGTGCGGCCATCGGCCGCCTGCTGCGATCGCCGGACAATCCGCGCGGTGCGCCGGACCTGATCCTCGAACGAGCCGGCCACGATGCGCTCGGCGTCAGCACGTCGCTGGTCAAGCCGTTCACCGGCCGGGTGGTCTACTGCGAGGAGATGGCCGGTCGGCGCTACGCGTTTTACGCCCCGCAGGTGTGGACGCGCCAGCGCAAGATCCTGATGCCGACCGCGTCGATCCTCGGCACGCACCTCACCAACGCCTACGAGGTGACGCGCATGAACGACATGATCGCCGCCGGGCTGCTGGAGATCACGCCGCCGACGGTGGTGCCATGGCATGACCTGCCCACCGCGCACCAGGCGATGTGGGAGAACAAGCATGCGGGCGCGAACTACCTCGTGAATCACGCCCTGCCCGCGCTCGGATTGCGCGGCAAGGATGCATTGCTGGAAGCGTGGGCCGCATCGGAGCACGCATCATGACCGCACAGCCAGAGGCAATGTTGAGACAGCCGGAGACTGCAGGGGAGATGGCCGCAGCGTCGCAGACGGGTCGCCTGACGGGGAAGGTGGCCCTGGTGACCGGTGCCGCCGGCAACCTGGGCGGCGAGATCGTGCGCCACTTCCTGCGCGAAGGTGCGACCGTGGTGCTCACCGGCCGCGAACGCGGCCGGATCGAGGCCGCGCGTGCCGCCGCCATCGACGTCACCGGCGTGCCCGACGACCGTGCCTCGGTGGTGACGCTGGACGGCGCTGATCCACACTCCGTGCGCGCGGCGATCGCCGAGGCGATGGCGGCACACGGCCGGCTGGACATTGTGGTCAACAACGCCGGCTCGGCCGGGCCGCGCCAGCCGCTGCGCACGGTGCCGCTGACGCGCGAAGAGTTGGACGCAGCGCGGGCCGCCGGATCACCAGACAGCGAGACGGTTGGCGACGCCATGCGCAGCATCCTGGGCGTGGCCTGGCACGTGGCCAATGCGGCGGCGCGCGTGATGAAGCCCGGCGGGTCGATCATCAACATCTCGACCATCTTTTCGCGGACGGAGTACTACGCGCGGTCGCCGTACGTGGTGCCGAAGGCCGCGCTGAACGCGCTGTCCAAGCAGCTCTCGTTCGAGCTCGGTGAGCGCGGCATTCGCGTCAACACGCTCTATCCGGGACCGATCCGGTCGGAGCGTATCCAGACCGTGTTCGCAGCGATGGACAAGATGCGCGGCGATGAACCGGGGACCACGGCGCAGAACTTCACCGCGTTGATGTCCCTCAAGCGCGCGGGTGAGGATCCGGCGGCGGGTCGCACGTTCCCGACGCCGAAGGACGTCGCCAACACCTGCCTGTTCCTGGCCAGCGACGAGTCGGCCGCGTTCAACGGGCACGACTTCGAAGTCACGCACGGCATGTGGGTGCGCAAGGAAAGCCGTTCCGAATTCGTGTCGCGTCCAACGATGCGCACGGTGGACGGTAGTGGACTGTCGGTGCTGGTGGCCTGTGGCGACCAGCTCGAGGACGGCCTGGCGGTGGCCCGGTTGCAGGCCGAAGTGGGCGCGTCGGTGCTGCTCGGCGTGCCGCGTGACGCTGACGTGCCGGCACTCGAAGCGCAGCTCGAGTCGCGCGGCCACGACGCACAGATTCGGGTGGCGCGTTTCGACCGCACGGTACCGGCCACGATGGAGCAGGCGCTGGCCGATGGCCCCGCCGGCGGAGGAGCGATCCATGGCGCGATCATCCTGCCGGCCTACGGTCCGCAGCGATTCACGGGCCTCGTCTGTGAGCTGCCGGACGCAGACATCGACGACTTCATCGATCATGAGCTGACCGGCGCGATCGCGCTGGCGCGGACGCTGAGCCGGTACTGGAGCGCGCGCACCGATTTGCCGCGCAATCCGCGCTTCGTGATGATGAGCAACGGCAGCGACGGTGCGTGGAATTCCTACGCCGACCTGCTGCGTGCCGCGCTGGAATCACTGACGCGCGTCTGGCGTGACGAGACCAAGGTGGACGTGAAGCACGGTCGTCGGCAGTGGATCGAGTGGGGCAACCAGATCATCCGGTACGGCAACACGGAGCCGGAGAATCGCCGTTTCGCCGCCGGCCAGGCAGCACGGCTGATCTACACCGACCGGCGCATCCCGCAGGTCAACCTCTACATGCCGAAGTCGATCGTGAAGGCCACCGGCGCCAAGCGCTCGATGGTGGGCTTCATGGAAAACCTCACCGGACTGCACCTCGGCAAGGTGGCGCTGATCACCGGCGGTTCGGCGGGCATCGGTGGGCAGGTGGCGCGATTGCTGGCGATGGCCGGCGCTCGCGTGATGCTGGTGGCGCGACGCGAGAGTGAGTTGGACGTGATGCGGGCGCAGATCGTCGGTGAGTTGGAGGACGTGGGCTACAGCGGTGCCGAGCGACGCGTGCGCATCATGGCCGGCGTGGACGTGGGCGACGTGTCCACGCTGCGCCGTGCGGTGGAGGGCACGCTGGCCGCCTTCGGACGCATCGACTACCTGATCAACAATGCTGGTGTGTCGGGCGCCGAGGAGATGGTGGTGGACATGTCGCTCGACGCGTGGCGCTACACGCTGGATGCCAACCTGGTGTCGAACTACGCGCTGCTGAAGGAAGTGGTGCCGGTGATGCGCAAGCAGGGCAGCGGCTACATCCTCAACGTCTCGAGCTATTTCGGCGGTGAGAAGCACCTTGCCGTGGCCTATCCCAATCGGGCCGACTACGCGGTGTCGAAGGCCGGGCAGCGTGCGTTGGTGGAGTCGCTGGCGCGTCACCTCGGTCCGGAGATCCAGATCAACGCCATCGCCCCGGGCCCGGTGGATGGCGACCGGTTGCGTGGCCTGGGTGGCAAGCCGGGACTGTTCATGCGTCGCGGTCGCCTGATCCTCGAGAACAAGCGACTCAATGCCACACACTCGGCGGTGGTGAAGGCGGTGCGCCGCGGGCAGTCCGTCTCCGCATTGCTGGACGCGCTGGCCGGGAACGACGTGCCGGCGATGATGCGTGACGCCAGCCTGCCGACGGAATTGCGTGATCTGGCGGCAGCCTGTCACGCCGAGTCGGCGGCAGGTGCCACGTGGGGCGAATTCGTGATGACTGCCGCCATCGCGGCTGACCTGCACAACCGGCTGGAACTGGGTGGACTGTTTCTGGAGACCGCCGACGGATGGACGCCGCCCGCCGCCGATGGCTGGCTGCGGCGCACGCCGCCCGACGACATGCCGTTCCTGCCGGCGGCGGCGATCGATCGCGAGGCCGAGAAGGTCAATCGCGGTGTGATGTCACTGCTGCACCTGCGACGGATGCCGACCGAGACGGAGGTGGCGCTGGCGACCGTGTTCTTCCTCGCCGACCGCGCCGTGAGCGGCGAGACCTTCATGCCATCGGGTGGGCTAAACCTCGAGCGGTCGATCACCGACCGCGAGCTGTTCGGCAGTGCCAAGCGCGAGCGGCTCGATCAGCTGCGCGGTCGCACGGTGTGGCTGATCGGCGAGCACCTCGCACCGCACCTCGCCGAGGCGGTGCGCCAGCTGGCGGAACTCTGCCAGGTGGGCAAGGTGGTGCTGCTGACGCGCACGATGGCGGGCGCCGATGGCATCGAGGCACTGGTGCCGCGCGAGCTGCGCCGCGTGCTGGTGAAGATTCCGTGCAGCGACGACATCGAGGCCGGAATGAACGCGGCGCTGCAGCAGGCCGGTCGCCCCACCACGGTGGTCTCGACACCGTTCGCGCCGTTGCCGCCGGCACTCTTCGGCACCGATGGCGAGGTGCTGGATGCGGCGACGTTCCGCGAACTGGTGGAGGTGAACCTCACGCATCACTTCCGTGTCGCGCGCAAGGCGTCGATGCTCGACGACACGCAACTGGTGCTGGTCTCGCCCGATGTGCCGGCCGGCGGACATGTCGAGGCATTCTCGCTGGCGAACTTCGTGAAGACTACGATGCACGCGTTGACCGCGACGCTGGCGGTCGAGAATGAACGGCTGGTGAACGACGTACCGGTCAATCAGATCAACCTCACCCGTCGCGTGCGCAGCGAGGAACCTCGGAACGAGGAGGAGACGCTGGAGGAGGTGCGCCGGTTCGCCCGCGCGGTGTTGCTGGCGGGCGCGCCACTGCCGGATGCCGAGGATTCGCGGTATCGCTCACGGATCTATCGCGGCATGGCGATCACGGTCTGATCGTTCCGCCCACACGCACCACGAGCCCCGACCGAATTCGGTCGGGGCTCGTGTGTTTACGCGCGTCAGGGTGTCGGTGCGGGCGTGGATGGCGCGAGCACGAAGGCGCGCACGGCACTGGCGTCGTTCTGGACCTGTCGCGACCAGCCGTCGGTGGCGCGGTGTGCCACGTACAGCTGCTCGGTGAAGCCGGCGATGGTGCAGCCGTCGAGCATGTCGCCCACGGTGGACGTCGGAGCGGCGGGCAGCCCGGCGAGCGTGGTGGCGGCCTGTCCGCTGGCCGCGATCTGCGCCCCCGGGCCTTCGCCACGCTGCACGTTGAACGAGTAGTCCGCGAAGCCGGTGCGCTGCAGCGCCGTGAATGGCGTGGCGACGGTGGCCGACAGCTGGCTGTAGTTCATCACGCCGCAGCCGGCGCTGGCGGGATTGCCGTTCACCGTCGGTGCACCGATGGAGGCGCGGCACGGATTGTTGTCCACCATCACGGTCACGATCATGCAGTTGCGCGCCGCATCCACCAGGCCGAGCGAGGCGGCGTTGGCGGTGTCGATGGTGCCGGTGAGGTCGGCGCTCTCGGGTACGCGCCACGCGATGCCGAGCGCCTCGGGATCGGCGGCTGCACCGGAGGTGGTGAACAGCTCGACGCGGATCTGCCAGAGCCCACCCTGGTTCGCACCGGACGGCGCATCACTGGTGTCGTAGCCCACGCCTGGAGCCACCGCTCGGGTGTCGATTACCGCACTCTGCGTGTCGAGCACCACGTTGGGCAGTGACCACTGGCCGATGGGCGGCAGTGCCGGTGGAATCTCGTACAGGTGCGACGTCGGCCCGACCGTGACGGGACCCAGCGGATACTGCGTGATCACCGGTTCGCCGGCAATCGTCTGCACGTAGTGCCGGTTGATGGCGTCGTTGCTGAAGCGCCACTCGGTGTCGGGTTCGGTGGGGCGCTTGTAGCTGACGCGGTAGTACTGCACGCCAAGGCTGGCGCGGAGTGCGTTGTCGAACTCGAGCCGCGGCCGCAGCGTGCCGCCCCACGGTGCGGTGTTGTCGAGGAGGCCGTGTTTGGTGGCGTCGAAGCCCGGTGATCCCGACGCGGTGCTGGTGTTCGCCCCGTGAATGCGCCACACCGAGGTGTTGCCGATGGCCATGAACAGCACCCAGTTGTTGGGCGCGATGATCGGTGGGCACGGCGGACAGGTGCGCGCGGCGCGATGACGCGTGATCAGCGTGACCTCGGTGCCGCAGCGATAGTTCCAGTGCGTGTGGCACGACACTGGTGTCGGCTCATAAATCGTGACCCAGAAGCCGGGCCAGATGCGCTGACGGGCAGTGAAGTAGAGGTCGGGCACATCGGCGTCGAGGATCGAGCGCCAGATGGTGGTGCGGAAATGTCCGCACTCATCCGTCATCACGGTGGCGATCCGTGTCTTGCGAACGCGCTGCGGATAGAGCCAGCAGAGGATCGGCCGGAGCAGGTCGATGTTGGCGATCACGGCACGTTCCAGCGTGGCGCGCGACGAGCGTGCGGCGAGCTGGAGATCGGCGGGTAGCGTACTCGCCGCGAGCGTGCTGGCGGCCAGTGCAGTGAATGGATCGCGCGGCGGATCGGGCTGAGGATTGAAGCCGCGGATCCCACCGCGCCCGAGCGCCGGTGGCTCAGGCTGCGGATTGAGCGCGATGCCGCCGAACCGGACTTCGCGCGGTGGCAGCGGTTGTGGATTCAGCCCGACTCGCTCCAGCACCGAACTGCGCGGTGGCAACGGCTGCGGGTTGAGGGCCACCGGACCGGCGAGATCGGGGAAGATGTCGTCGGCGAACAGGTCCACCGGTCGCGGCGGAATCGGCAGGTCGATCGGTGGCCACGGGCCGACCAGGATCGGACGCAGGCGATCGATCTCCAGGTCGGGGAGGCGCGGCAGGATGAACGGCCACGGATCGACTTCCCAGATGTCCACCGCCGCATTGCAGACCGGAAGGTCCCGTGACAACCCGCCCGACAGCACGCGCTTGAGCAACGTGCCCTTCACCAGGCAGCGCCGGCCGAGCAGCGGGCCGAGGATGTCCGGTGTCAGTTCGAA